>CALFFB010000050.1 GCA_937958075.1 uncultured Geobacteraceae bacterium
GGCCTGTCCATTGAGATCAAGACGGTGAATCATCGTTATGCTGATATCAGCGTCCGCGCGCCGCGGTTTCTAATGCCTCTGGAGGTTCAGGCCAAAAAACAGGTGAACGCGGTGCTTAAGCGGGGCAAGATCGATGTGTACATCAATCAGGTCGGCGGGGATGAATTGAGGGTCCGGCCGGTGGTACAAACCCGTCTGGCTGCGGCCTACGTTGAGGCCTTTCAGCAGCTCCGTGAGGTGGGTGCAGAGGGGGGGGTGCCCCTGGCGTTGCTGGCGGCGCAACCGGAGGTGCTGACCCTGCAGGAAGTAGGGTTTGCCGACAATGAGGTAGCGGACTGTTTACAACAGGCTCTGGATAAAGCGCTGCAACAGGTTCTGGAGATGCGCGACGCGGAGGGACGGGCGATGGATGGAGATATCCGCGAGCGTCTCGGGCTGTTGCAGGAGAGCCTGCAGTGTATCGAGCAGCGGGCGTCCGTGGTGCCGGTGGAATGGCAGCGCAAGCTTGGCGAACGGCTGGCACGCCTCCAGGGTGTAGAGGCCGACCCCCAGCGCCTGGCCCAGGAGGTGGCCATTGTCGCGGATCGCTGTGATATCAGCGAAGAGGTTGTCCGGTTCAACAGCCATCTGCAGCAATTTGAGCAGTTGCTCGGGCAGGACGAGCCGATTGGTCGGCAGCTTGATTTTCTGGTACAGGAACTTAATCGGGAGGCCAACACCATCGGCTCAAAATCCAACGACGCGACCTTGACCCGTTATGTCGTCGCCCTTAAATCGGAGCTGGAAAAAATCCGGGAACAGGTGCAGAACATTGAGTAGGCAGAGCCAGCGGGAAGGGGTCCTGTTTGTGGTGTCGGCGCCCTCGGGCGCGGGTAAAACCACCCTGTGTCGTGAATTGATTGACTCCTTTCCGGAAATGCGGCAATCTGTATCGTTTGCGACGCGGCCCATGCGGCCCGGCGAACGCGACGGTGTCGATTATCACTTTGTCGATATGCCCCGATTCGAGCAGATGAAAGCCGAGAACCGTTTTGCCGAGTGGGCGCAAGTCCATGGAAATTTTTACGGTACCGCCCTGGATACCCTGGAAGAGGCTACGAAGGAAGGGATCGATCTGCTCCTCGATATCGACTTTCAGGGCGCGGCGCAGCTGAAAAAAGCCTGCCGTCAGGGGGTGTTTATCTTTATCCTGCCGCCGAATCTGGTGGAGCTGGAGCGGCGGTTGCGGGCGCGGGGGACGGATCCTGAAGATATCGTCAATCGCCGTCTGGTCAATGCCCGGGAAGAAATTTCCCAGGCGATATGGTACGATTACCTTGTTGTTAACGATGATTTTGCGACAGCCTTGGACACCCTCAAGGCCATTGTCAGGGCGGAGCGCTGTCGCAGCTTTCGCAGTGCGCAGATACTGAATCAGATTATTTCCTGAAGGAGATTGACTTTATGGCCCGTGTTACCGTTGAAGATTGTCTTGATGTCATCCCGAATCGCTTCCTTTTGGCTATGGTTGCGGCTAAGCGCTCCAAGCAGCTGTACAAGGGGGGAGAGGCGCTGATTGAGAACAAGGCCGGCAACAAGAAGATCGTCGTCGCCCTGCGGGAAATTGCCGCCAACAAGATCGAGTTTGAAATTCCGACCCGCAAGCATTGATACGGACCCGGCGCCGACTGATGTGTGACAAAAATGCAGGACGTTGGTCTGTCCTCTGACGTTATGATGACGCGCGACGCGGTTTTCAACGAACTCAAAAGCTATTTTCCTCAGGCCGATCCTGCGCTGTTTCAGCGCGCCTGCGCCTTGAGTGAAAATGCGCACCGTCAGCAGAAAACCCCCGACGGTCGCGATTATTTTCAGCATCCCCTGGAAGTTGCCTCCATCCTCACCCGCTTGAAAGCCGACCAGACAACGGTGCTGGTCGGCCTGCTCCATGATCTGCTGCATACCGGCGAGGCCTCGCCCGATGAGCTGTTGCAGACCTTCGGTTCAGAGGTCGTGACCCTGATCGAGGCCGGTCACAAGCTCAGCAGCATTCCCTACCGTCAGAAAAATCGTCAGCAGGTTGAAAGCTTCCGCAAGATGTTTGTGGCCATGGCCCGTGATCTGCGGGTGGTGCTGGTTTATCTGGCTGATCGCCTGAGCGACATGCGCATGATGCAGCACGCGTCCCGCGAACGGCAGCTGGCCTACTCGCGCGAAACCCTGGAGGTGTACGCGCCGTTGGCCAATCGTCTGGGCATCAGCTGGCTCAAGGCGGAACTGGAGGATCTCTCCCTGCGGATTCTTGAACCGGAGGCCTACGCGGCCCTGGCGGCGCGCATTTCGACACACAAGGAAAAACGGGGCGACTACATTGAGAAGGTCGGCGCACAGATCCGTCAACTGCTGGAGAAGAACCGGATCAAGGGGGACGTGACCGGACGGTTCAAGCATTTTTATTCTGTCTATCGCAAGATGGAGCGCACCGGAGTCGAGCTGGACGAGATTTACGATCTTATCGCTTTTCGGATTCTGGTGGATACGGTGCGCGAGTGCTATGAAGTGCTGGGTCTGGTTCACGCGACCTGGAAGCCTATATCAGGGCGCTTCAAGGATTATATCGCCATGCCCAAGGCCAACATGTATCAATCCCTGCACACTTCGGTGATCGGGCCCTTTGGTGAGCGCATGGAGGTGCAGATCCGGACCCATCAGATGCACAGCATCGCCGAGGAGGGGGTCGCCGCCCACTGGAAATACAAGGAAGGGGGACCGGTTGCCGTGACCGGGCGCGATGACCAGCGGTTCAGCTGGTTGCGCCAGATCATGGAGTGGCAGCAGGATGTCAATGACGCCACCGCGTCGGAGCAGACGGTGATCGACCTGTTCCCCGAGGAGGTCTATGTTTTTACGCCGCAGGGGGAGGTCAAGGAACTGCCCAAGGGGGCTTCCCCCATCGATTTCGCTTATGCCATCCATACGGATGTGGGTTCTCACTGTATCGGGGCGCGTATCAACGGCAAGATGTCGCCGTTGAAAACCGAGCTGAAAAACGGCGATATCGTCGAAGTCATGACAGCAGCCCACCAGACCCCCCGCAAGGACTGGCTGGCCTTTGTCAAAACTTCCAAGGCGCGTAACAAGATCCGGCAGTGGATTAAGGCCCAGCAACGGGAGAAGAGCATCACCATCGGCCGGGAACTGCTGGAGAAAGCCCTGCGCAAACAGCAGATGAGCCTGAAGCGGGCGCTGGCATCCGGGGCCCTGGAGCAGGCGGTGAGTGAGCTGGGTTTCCGCAATGTCGATGACCTCTACGCGTCCGTCGGCTACGGTAAAACTTCGGCGGGCCTGGTGTCCGCGCACGTGGTCCCGCGGGAGGAAAAACCCGCCGACGACAGCGGCTTCAGGGAGCGGACGGATAGTGAACAGGAAGAGTCCCGGCGACCGGCCCAGAGCGCCATCCTTATCGGCGGGATCGACAACGTCATGGTGCGTTTCGCCCACTGCTGCAATCCGCTGCCGGGGGAACCGGTCACCGGATTTATCACCCGTGGCCGCGGATTGACGGTGCATGCCATGGACTGCTTCCAGGTCCGGGCCAGCGATCCGGAGCGACGCATCGATGTTGAGTGGGATATGCAGCGCAAGACCTTGAGGCCGGTCAAGATTCGCGTCGTTTGTGAAGATCAGAAGGGGATGCTGGTGGGCATCTCCGGCGCCATCAGTGTCGCCGATGCCAATATTGTCAGCGCCACGGTGCATGCCCGTGGCGATCAGAACAAAAAGGGAACCAATCTGTTCGTCATCGATGTGGAAAACCTGGAGCACTTGAATCGCGTCATTCGTGAAATCAAAAAGGTCAAGGGAGTCAGCAGGGTGGAGCGGGTACGCAGTTGAGCGGAGGTGTTATGAAGAAAATTATCAAAACAGCCGGGGCGCCGGAGGCCATCGGCCCCTATTCGCAAGCCGTCAGGGCCGGGGATTTTCTCTTCTGCTCAGGGCAGATTCCGCTGCGCCCGGAGACCGGGGAGATGGTCGCCGGCGGCATTGGCGAACAGGCGCGGCAGGTGCTGGACAATCTGTCCAGGGTTCTGGAAGCGGCGGGTGCCGGTTTTGCTGATGTCGTCAAGACCACCATCTATCTGACGGATCTGGGGCATTTTTCCGAGGTCAACGAGATTTACGGTCGCTATTGCGGTTGCGCCATGCCGGCCAGGGCAACGGTGGAGGTGTCGGCACTGCCCAAGGGAGCCCTGGTGGAGATGGAGGCCGTGGCCTATCTCGGGCAGTAGCTCAGGCCGTTGGCCTGCCTTGTCGGGTGGTGACAATTTGTCAAAAATGCACAAGAAAAAGGGATGATCACCGAGGGTGATCATCCCTTTTTCTTCAGTGTCTTTGGCGCCGAGTTTATACGATCTTCTGAACTTTACCGGTACGGATGCAGCGGGTACAGGCCTTTATGGTCTTGACCGAGCCCTGGTGCTGGGCCCGAATCTTCTGCAGATTCGGATTCCACAGGGTCCGTGACTTGTTGTGGGCGTGGCTGACATTATTACCGGTCATCGGCTTTTTGCCGCAGATTTCGCATTGTTTGGACATGATATTTTCCTCCTGAAAGTTTCGAACGCAAGTTGATAACACAGTTCGTGCCGTGATGCAAATGAATTCTGTCAATAAACGACGGTTATTGATGTCCTCTCCACAGTGGGATTTCAAGGGGCGCCGCGCAAAAAAATCAGAGTGCCGGATTGATCAGGGAGATCGTCGGGGATGTGCCGCCATCAATGATGACCTGGCGCCCGTCAATGCGCACTTTGCCCCGGGCGATCAGCTCTATGGCAAGGGGATAGATTTTGTGCTCCTGCTCAAGAATGCGGGCTGCCAGGGTCTCGGCGTTGTCGGCGGGCAGGACGGGGACAACGGCCTGGAGAATGATCGGACCGGTATCGACACCGCCGTCGACGAAATGAACGGTACAGCCGGAGAAACGTACGCCGTAGTCCAGGGCCTGCTGCTGGACGTTCAGTCCGGGGAAGGCGGGCAGCAGGGCCGGATGAATATTGATGATACGCTGCGGAAAAGCGGTCAGCATGACCTCGGAGATAATACGCATGAATCCGGCCAGAACCACCAGATCGACCCTGGCCTGCTGCAGGGTGGCTACCAGCGCCTGATCGAACTGCCGGCGGCTGGTGTAATCGCGGTGATTGATGCAGGCATGGGCAATGCCTGCCTGTTCGGCGCGGCGCAGGGCTCCGGCATCGGGATTGTTGCTGATGATCAGGGCGATGTCGACATCGAGGGTGCCGGCGCGTTGCTGATCGATAATCGACTGCAGGTTGGTGCCGCCGCCTGAAGCGAGAACGGCAATTCGGAAACGGCTCATGACAGCAACCGGCCTTAAGATACAAGTTCGACCAGGGGCTGGTCCGAGGCGGCGATTTCGCCGATGACGCGGGCGTTTTCACCAAGCCCCTGCAGCCGGGCCACAATGTCGTCGGTTTCTCCGGCGGGCACCACCAGCACCAGACCGATGCCGTAGTTGAAGGTCCGGTACATCTCCAGTTCCGGGACATTCCCGCCGTCGCGGATCAAGTCAAATATGGCCGGTTTCTGCCAGCTTGTGGTGGTGATGACCGCTTTGCACTGGTGGGGCAGAATGCGGGGAATGTTCTCCAGCAGGCCGCCGCCGGTGATGTGGGCGATGCCCTTGAGATGGAAGTCGCGCAGCAGATTGAGCACGCTTTTGACATAGATGCGGGTCGGTGTCAGCAGGGTTTCACCCAGGGGGCGATCGAGTCCGGCAGGGGTGGATTTCAGGTCAAGGTCCATCGTCTCCAGCAGGATTTTACGGGCCAGGGAGTAGCCGTTGGAGTGGAGGCCGCTGGAGGCGATACCGATGATCTGATCTCCCTTGGTGATGGAGGACCCGTCGATGATTTTGTCGTTGTCCACCACGCCGACGGCAAAGCCGGCGAGGTCGTATTCGCCGGAGCGGTACATTCCCGGCATTTCTGCGGTTTCGCCGCCAAGCAGGGCGCAGCCGGCCTGTTTGCAGCCGGCGGCAATACCGCGCACCACCTCAACGGACTGTTCTGTCGAGAGCTTGCCCGTTGCCAGATAATCGAGAAAAAACAGGGGCTCCGCGCCCTGGACGATGATATCGTTGACACACATGGCGACAAGGTCGATACCGACCGTCTCATGCTGGTCAAGGAGGAACGCCAGCATCAGTTTGGTGCCGACGCCATCGGTGGCCGAAACCAGCACCGGACGCTTGTATTTGCCGCAGTTCAGGGAGAAAAGGCCGCCAAATCCACCAATGTCGGCCAGCACTTCCGGACGCGCTGTCTGTTTGACCAGCGGCTTGATCTGCTGTACAAAATCGTTACCGGCGTCGATGTCGACACCGGCGTCCTTATAGGTGATGGGGTCCCGTCTGTTCACGCTGTTCTTCCTCCCTGGGTCATAAGCGGCAGGCATTAGAGCACTAACAGAAGAAGCTTGTCAATGCTCTGCGGTCATCGATACGTCCCTGCATGTGGCGATCGGTGGCTGTGTTTTGGTGGCGGCTGCCGGGCCCTTGCACTTTGACTGTATCAGCTGCCGGATTTGTGCTATCAATAGCGGCGATTTCTCCCCTCATGGACGGGCAGCTTAGCACAGGCGATGGCAGATGGCGGCTGAAAATTTGCGCGGATATAACATTCGCACAGCTCGAAGTGATGACCTGGATGCCCTGGTTGCCGCGGAGCAACGTTGTTACGATTTTCCCTGGAGCAGGCAGCAGTTTGCCCTGGAGTTGCAGAACCCCGTCGCCTCGATTGATCTGTTGACACGTGGCGAGACGGTCGCGGGCTATCTCTGCAGCTGGCTGATCGGCGACGAGATGCAGATACTCAATGTTGCCACGGTGCCTGCTTTTCGGCGGCAGGGGGTGGGCAGGCTGCTTCTCGACCATGCCCTGAACCGTGGCCGCCGGCAGGGGATGAAGAGCGCATGGCTGGAAGTTCGGGCAGCCAATGCAGCGGCACTCTGTCTGTATGAGGGCCTGGGGTTTGAGCGTCAGGGACGACGGCGCCGCTATTACCCTGATGGTGAGGATGCCCTGATCATGGTCAGGGAGTGCGCATCCTGAAAACTGTCCAGCAATAAACCACCAACCCACGAGTTGAAGACTGTTGGCAAAGAGGCGATCTGATGAAAAATCACAAAACCATTGTCCTGTCGAACCAGGAGATCGCACCGGGATATTTCCGGATGCGGATTCTGGCGCCGGACTATACGCGCCTGGCAAAACCCGGTCAGTTTGTCATGTTCCGCGTCCAGCGGGCGCTGCTACCGTTGCTGCGGCGACCCTTCGGAATCTTTCGCGCCGGATTCATGCCGGCGGACTGCGATACCATGCCGCCGAAAGAATTCATCGAGATTATCTACAAGGTGGTCGGCAGTGGCACAGAGATCATGCAGGGACTGCATCAGGGCGATCCCGTTGAACTCCTCGGGCCTCTGGGGACCGGCTTCGATACCGGCGCAACCAGGGGGGATAATATCCTTGTCGGTGGCGGCATCGGTCTGGTGCCCCTGTACATGCTGGCGGAGAGCGTCGCCGAGCCGGCGCGGACGCAACTGCTTATCGGCGGGCGCAGTCGTGATGATGTCATCGCCGTGACCGAGTTCGAGCGCCTTGGAGTGAAAACTTTCGTGTCGACGGAGGACGGCAGTCTGGGGGATGCGGGGCTGGTGACAAAGGTGCTGGAAAAGCGTCTGGAGAGCACTCCGCAGGCTACGGTTTTTGCCTGTGGTCCCATGCCGATGCTGCGCGCTGTTGCAGAAATCTGCCGGATGCGCGGAGTCAGACTTCAGGTGTCACTTGAAGAATTGATGGCCTGTGGTGTCGGCGCCTGCCTCGGATGTGTGGTCAAGGGGGACGGTCACAGCGACGCACAGCCCAACTATCTGTGTACCTGCAAGGTCGGACCGGTTTTTTATGCCGACGACCTGGCCTGGGAGGGCATGCCTGCCGCTGCCGGCGGGGATTGTGGAGAGACACCATGAAGCGACGCGATAAAGACACGACCACTGTGAACCTGCAGGTGGAGGTTGCCGGCATTGTCCTGAAGAACCCGGTGATGCCGGCGTCAGGAACCTTCGGCTATGGAGAAGAGTTTGCCCCTTATCTCGATTTAAACAGCCTGGGGGCGGTGGTGACCAAGGGGTTGTCCCTCTACCCCAAGGCAGGAAACAACACGCCGCGGGTCTGTGAGACCGTAGGCGGCATGCTCAACGCCATCGGTCTGCAGAATGTCGGCATCGATCAGTTCATCGCCCACAAGCTGCCCTTTCTCGAGCAGTTTGACACCCCGGTGATCGTCAACTTCTTCGGCAATACCCAGGACGAATACGCGGAGGTGGCAGCCAGGCTCGATGCGCTGCCGGGGGTTGCGGGCCTGGAGATGAATATCTCCTGCCCCAACGTCAAGCACGGCGGCATTGTCTTCGGTACGGATGCGGAAGCGGCGGCGGCGGTGGTCTCGGCGGTGCGCAAGAAAACAACCAAGCCGTTGATTGTCAAGCTGACCCCCAATGTCACCGATATCCGGCAGACGGCCCGGGCGGCGCAGGATGCCGGGGCTGATGCCTTGAGTCTGATCAATACCCTGACGGGGATGGCGGTGGATGTCAAAACCCGGCGCCCGCGTCTGGCCAATACCATCGGCGGGCTGTCCGGTCCGGCCATCCGTCCCATCGCCGTGCGACTGGTGCATCAGGTGGTGCAGGCGGTCGATATTCCGGTTATCGGTATCGGCGGCATCACCCGGGCCATGGATGCCCTGGAGTTTCTGATTGTCGGGGCAAAGGCTGTTCAGGTGGGGACCGCGAACTTTGTCGACCCCAACGCCATGGCGACCATCATTACGGATCTCGAGGCCTTTTGCCGGGCCGAGGGGATCGCCGATATCAACGATATCATCGGCACCCTTGAGCTGTAGGTGCCGTGGACGTTATCGCCACCCATATCAACGCGGATTTTGACAGCCTCGGGGCGATGATTGCGGCCAAGCGTCTCTACCCGGAGGCCGTCCTGGTGTTTTCCGGCGGCCAGGAACGGGGGCTGCGCGATTTTCTGCTGCAGAGTTCCATCTACGCCTACGATATCAAACGTCCCCGTGATCTTGATTTTTCACAGATCACCCGACTGATTCTCGTCGATGTCCGCAGCGCCGCGCGCATTGGCCCTTTTGACGCGGTGGCCCGGCGTCCGGAGGTGACGCTCCATATCTATGATCACCATCCTGCCGACGAAAACAGCCTCAAGGGGGATTTTGAGGTCATCCGCCCGGTGGGCGCCACCACGACCATCCTTGTCGGGATTTTTATCGACCGGCACATCGTCCCGACGGCCGATGAAGCAACCATGATGATGCTCGGCCTCTATGAAGATACAGGGCACCTGCTGTTTGCCGGCACCACGCCGGAGGATTTTCACGCCGCCGCCTTTCTGCTGGAGCATGGCGCCAACCTGAACACGGTGGCCGACTTTCTGGTGCGGGAGATGACCTCCGAGCAGCTGGAGCTGCTCAACGATCTGATGCAATCCTGTCGCACCCTGCGCATCAACGGCACCCCGGTCACCCTGGCCAGCGCCTCGTCGGAAGACTATACCGGTGACATCTCGTCCCTGGTGCACAAACTCAAGGACATGGAAAACCTCGATGCCCTGATCGCGGCGGTGCGCATGGAAGATCGCATCTTTCTCATTGCCCGGTCGCGGTTGCCGGAGTTGCACGTCGGCGAGCTGCTGCAGGATTTCGGCGGCGGCGGCCACGCCTTCGCCGCTTCGGCCACGGTGCGCGACAAGCCCCTGGCCCAGGTGCTCAAAGAGCTGGAGGAAGGGCTGTATCGCCATGTACGGTCACGCTGTGATGCCGAACACCTGATGTCCCGTGGGGTAAAAACCCTGCCTCTGGGAGCCGTCATCAAAGACGCCAAGGAGCTGATGACCCGCTTCAACTTCAATGCCCTGCCTGTACTTGACAGCAGCGGGGCGGTTGCCGGCATTCTGACACGCCAGGTGGTTGAGAAGGCGACCTACCACCGGCTGCACAAGTTAAGTGTCGCCGAACTGATGAGCACCGATTTTGAGCAGGTTGCCCCGGACGCGACCCTGCAGGAGCTGCAGCGGGTTATTGTCGAGCATCAGCAGCGCAGTGTGCCGGTGGTGGACAAGGGTGAGCTGGTCGGGGTTGTGACCCGAACCGATCTGCTGCGTTATATGCTGGGATCTTCCGCCACCACGGAAAATGGTCAGCCGGGCGACCTTGAACGGCGGGGTCTGCAGACCAAGCGCAAGAACCTGCAGCGCTTTATCGCGACCCAGCTGCCGCCGGCGGTGCATCAGCTGTTAAGGCAATTCGGACAGGCGGCGGATCGTCTCGGTGTCCGGGCCTATCTGGTCGGGGGCTGTGTCAGGGATCTGCTGCTGCGGCAGAAAAATCTCGATCTGGATATCGTGGTCGAGGGGGACGGCATTGAGTTCGCACGTGAGTTTGCGCAACTCTGCCCGTGCCGGGTGCGGGAACATGACAAGTTCCGCACGGCGGTGGTGATCTTTCCCGACGGGTTCAAGGTGGATATCGCCAGCGCCCGGATCGAGTATTATGAAAGTCCGGCCGCCCTGCCGACGGTCGAACATGCCTCCATCCGGCACGATCTGTTCCGGCGTGATTTTACCATCAACACCCTGACCATTGCCTTGAATCAGGACACCTTCGGCCAGGTGCTGGATTTTTTCGGAGGGCAGCGGGATCTGCGCGATCAATCGATCCGGGTACTGCACAACCTCAGCTTTATCGAGGATCCGACAAGGCTGTATCGCGCCGTGCGCTTCGAGCAGCGTCTGGGGTTTCATATCGGCAAACAGACCCAGCGGCTGATGCGCAGCGCGGTGCAGCTCAATCTGGTGCGCAAGGTCGGCGGTAAGCGGGTGCTCAACGAGATCAAGCATATCCTCAACGAGCCGCACGTGATACCGGCCCTTGAGCGTCTGGAGCAGTTCCAGCTGCTGACCATCATCGACGGGCGGATCAGGCTCGATGGCGAGATCAAGAATCTGTTGCAGGCGGCGGGACGCGCGGCCAACTGGTTTGATCTGTTGTATACGGGCAAGGATTGCCGCCGCTGGCTGCTGTTTCTGCTGTGCCTGCTGGCGCCGCTGCCTCCCGCGGGCCTGCGCAAAACCATTCACTGGTTCGGCATGACGACGGAGGAAAAAAGCCTGTTCACCGAGCAGCTGCCCCGTATGTTCGCCCTGCAGCGCAAGGTGCGTCACCGGTTGCGCAAGGGGATCATCCCCGCGAACAGTGAGATCTATCGCTGGTTTGCGGCGCTGGAAATCGAAATCATCCTGTTTCTGATGGCGCGCAGTGAGGACGACCGGTTGCGGCAGTGGATTTCCCTGTATATGACGGAACTGCGTCGGCAGACAATACATATCGACGGGCATGATCTCATCGAACTGGGTTTGACTCCGGGGCCGCAATTCCAGAAAATTCTCGGTGCAGTGCTGGACGCCAGACTCGATCGGCACCTGCGCACCCGGGAGGAAGA
>CALFFB010000051.1 GCA_937958075.1 uncultured Geobacteraceae bacterium
CTGAAGGTGCCGGGAGAATCACTGGAAACAGCGCTGGCGGATTTCAGGCCGCAGCTGGTCGGCTTTACCGCCATGACCTGCGAGGCACAAACCGTGCTGAAGCTGGCTGAGCTGGTCAAACAGACCCTTCAGGCCAGGGTCGTGGTCGGCGGGGTGCACGCTGCCAACGATCCGGAGTTTTTCAACCGGCGGCAGATCGATTTTATTGTGGTCGGTCTGGGGAAATTGAGCTTTTGTGAGCTGATCAAAGCCCTGGAACGGGGGGAAACGCAGCCGGCTATCCCAGGTGTCGCCTGCGTGACACCGGATACGGCCCTGCGCTGGTCAGCGCGTTCCTATCAGAGCGCTGATCTGGTCAACCATCAGCCGCCGCGCTACGACCTGGTCGAACGTTATCGTCCGGCCTACTGCCTGGACAGCCTGGGACTGCAGCTGGGTCTGGTTTCCAGTGCTGTCGGCTGCCCCTACGATTGCCACTTTTGCTGCATCGGCCCCGTTAGCGGCGGCCGCTACCTGACCGCCGATACCGACGCGGTGGTCAGGGATATCAGCCTGCTCGCCGATACACCGGTGATCCGACTGGTCGATGCCAACAGCTTCGGCAACCCAAAGGCGGCGTTTAAGCTGGCCGATGCTATTGAACAGGCCGGCATCAACAAGCAGTATCTGGCCGATGTCCGCGCCGATCTGGTGGTCAAACATCCGGAACTGCTTAAGCGCTGGCGTGAGGTGGGCTTGCGGGCGGTGGTTATCGGCTTTGAGGAGATTGATGATCTGGCCCTCGGGCGCATGAACAAGGAGTGTCAGGCGGATATCAATCGCCAGGCGATAGACATCCTCCATCAGCTGGGCATCACTATTGTCGGGGACTTCATCATCGCCCCTGACTACGATGAGAAGCAGTTTGACCGGCTGGCCCGGTTCGTCTGCGAGCAGGCCATCGAACTGCCCATGTACACGGTTCTCACCCCGCTGCCCGGCACCCGCCTCCACCGTGAGCTGGCACCGCGTATCAGCAACCATGACCTCGATTTCTACACCCTGACCAATGCCGTCATGCCGACCCGCCTGCAGGAAGAACTCTTCTACCAGCGCTATGCGGCCCTCATCACAGAAGGCCACCACCAGGCCAGGCTCTGACGCCACGCCTTCAGCCCCGTTGAAACCCCAGTCAGACAGCCGAGAGCAAACGGAAGGGTTGCTAAAAAACGAAGGGGATAAAACGCCTGGTTGAATGCATGTACTCCCGATAGCTGTCGCCGAAAAATTCCAGATTTTCACGCTCTTCGATAAGAGCCGCAGCGATACAGGAAAGACTGCCGAAAACAGCCACGACCAGCAGCAGGGATTGCGGCTGGCGCAGATAGAGCCCCCAGATCAGACATAAAAGAGACGTATACATGGGGTGACGGATATAGCGGAACAGACCCGTGCTGACCAGCTCCGTAGTCTTTTCAAAGGCAAACAGGGTCTCGTCATGGCGCTGCCTGCTGACCTGACCGTGCCGCTGCATGGTCACCAGGGCAACGACAACAATAATCAGGGAGCCCAGGGTCAGGCCTGAAGCGACCAAGTACCACAGGCCCTTCGGTTCAGTCGTGGCCAGCAGCAGATTCTCAATGGCTAGCCACAGGGCACACTCCCAAGTGATAAAGCGATAGAGCCCGTGCTTTTTCACTTTGAACAGCGACCGGCGGGACACCAGCACCAGGGGAATGGTCAGCACCAAAAACAGCACAAGCTTCATCATGGACAGTCAACCCTTCCGGCGCCGGAAGCCCCTGCCCTGGGGCACCTGCTCCGCACTGAATAAGTGACAAATTTAAAATTTACAAATTCACTCTGTGCACGCTATTCTGTCGTTTTTGCGCGCTCAGGGCAAACAATCCGCATCCGACCCTTGAGCGTTTTTTAATCCACGGCTTTTGCCCCGACCCATAAGGCGGCGAAGATGTCTGCTTATATTACTGACCTTGCTTCATTTCTGCCCAACGCACCGATCACCAATGAGCGCATGGAAGAGATCCTCGGCATTGTCAATCAGGTCCCATCGCGCACCCGGCGCATCATCCTGCGTAATAACCGCATCAAGCAGCGCTACTACGCCATCGATCCGGCCACCGGCGAAACCACCCACAGCAACGCGCAGCTGGCGGCAGAGGCGGTCCGACGACTGCGCCCCACTGCTGACTTCGCCCCGGAACAGATCGAATGCCTGAGCTGCGGCACCTCCTCCGCTGACCAGATGATGCCGGGGCATGCCTCCATGGTCCATGGCGAACTGGGTGGAGGGCCCCTCGAAATTGTCAGCACCGCCGGAGTCTGCCTGTCCGGCATCACCGCCCTGAAATACGCCTGGATGAGTGTCCTCTCCGGCCAGAACCACAATGCCGTGGCCACCGGTTCCGAACTGGCGTCAACCTACATGCTGGCCGACCGGATCAAGCGTATTTCGGTGGAGAAGCTCGCGGCACTGGAAGACAATCCGGCCCTGTCCTTTGAAGAGGACTTCCTGCGCTGGATGCTGTCCGATGGTGCCGGCGCCGCCTACCTGCAGGCGCGCCCCGCAGACAACAAGCTGTCGCTGCAGATCGACTGGATCGACATCTACTCTTTCGCCAACGAACTGCCCCCCTGCATGTATGCCGGTGCCGACAAACTGGCCGACGGCACCCTGCGCGGCTGGCGCCAGTACGACAAAAGCGAAGCTCTTCAAACCGGCGTGTTCAACATCAAACAGGACGTCAAACTGCTGAACGCCGAAATCATCAAAACCTCCACCGAACGCACCGTGCCGCGCATCATGTCCAGGCGTGGCCTGCGCCCGGAACAGATCGACTGGTTTTTGCCCCACTACTCATCCGATTACTTCCGTCTGCCCCTGCTTGAAGGCCTCAAGGCTGTCGGCATGGACATTCCCGAGGAACGCTGGTTCACCAACCTGGCGACCAAAGGCAATACCGGCGCTGCCTCCTTCTACATCATGCTCGAAGAGCTGTATAAATCAGACCGACTGAAAAAAGGGGATCGCCTGCTGTGCTATATTCCTGAAAGCGGGCGTTTCGCTATCGGTTATCTGCACCTGACGGTGGTCTGAAGACGACAACGGCAACAATCGATAGTCTTCGTCAAGCGTCATCAAGGCGGCTTCGCACAAAGTCCGCCAACGCCTTCAGGCTGGCCAGCGCTTCGCGACTGTCCGCATCCGCACCCAGGCGCACCTGATACCGCTTCTGCACGGCGACAACGATTTCGACGGCGTCCAGAGAATCGAGACCAAAGGGGGACTCCGGGCCGATCAAAGGGACATCCTCCGGGACATCTTCGGGAGCGACATTCTCGATATTGCAGAACTCGATAATCAATGCTGCAAGTTCACGTTCCAGACTGGAACCCATAAACATACTCCTCTTTTTTGTAACTGTTCGGCACCTTCTGAATATTTCAAAAAAAGAGTCAGCAATTGGATATGTTTGAACGCTGCGGAAATTGTTTGAGGCGATAGCCGAGTTCTTTTCCGCAAGAGAAAACATGCCAATTGATAGACTCTCATCTACGCTAAAGCTGAATAGT
>CALFFB010000052.1 GCA_937958075.1 uncultured Geobacteraceae bacterium
CCAATCCCGGCTGTCACCTGCAACTGGCCTGGGGCTTGCGCGAAGCGGGCATGGCACAACCGGTCTGGCATATCACCGAACTCCTCGGCATGGCGACACCGGATTGATAAAGGAGGCAAGCAGGAGGTAAACGATGCTTTCGCACAAAAAGGAGAGTACCCTGACGCACTGACCATGATCGGCTGCAAGACAGCAAGAGCGCACCAGTAGTGGTGCCGCTCTTGCTGTTCCAGTGTGTAAACACCCCGTCATCCCCGAGTGCTTTAGTCGGGGATCCATTAATTTAACAACCTAAAAACCTCACTGGATTACCGCCTTCGCGGAAATGACGATAAGAGTTCAAATTTTAACTCAACTTTCGCAGGCGAAAGCTGAGAAGTATTACCAGATACTGTTGACACTGGCGTAATCAAGCAGCATACGGTCTTTGGTCAGAATAACGGCGTTTTTTTCACGTGCGGTGGCGACAATGATCTGGTCGGCAGGGTCCTGATGAAAAGGAGGGGGAAGAACAGTTGACCGGTAGGCCAAAGCCGGTGTCAGTGGCACCAGGCGTAATCTGGGCATACCCAGAGCCCGTTCTATCCAGACTTCAGGGTCACAGGATATTCCCAAGCGTCCTTTTTCCAGCAGCTTGCAGAACTCCCAGGGCGAAATCGCCGACAGCAGCAGTTCTTCATACTGTGCAGGATCAGCAATAATCTGATGAACCCTGCTTGACAGACGATCAGGGTTCATATGCCACCAGATCCAGACATGGGTATCGAGCAGATATTTTTTATTTGCAGGCATCCCAAATATCCTCACCAAGCGGAGAAACGATATCCCCCTCGTACACTAAAGTGTCCGCCAATGTGCCGGGCATATGTGCCGGTATTTCGTCGGTGAAGGGTACTATTCTGGCCACTGGTTTGCCCCGTTTGGTAACGATAACTTCGTCGCGGGTTTTGGCAACCTGATCAAGAACCTTAAGAGCATGTGCCTTGAACGCGCTAATCCCCATGGTTTGCATGTCAAACCTCCTTTACGGTTTTCTTTTTACCATACTATCTCGTTATATAAATTAGTCAATTGGAATGGTCAAGAAAGGAGATGGGAAAGCCTGAGCGCAGCCGGTAACTGCGAAAACGGAGAAATCCATTTTGGGATGTAATTTCTTTATCTTACAGGCAGGTCAAAGTGCGGCCCGTCGGCCGGTCGGGCCCGCAGCAGATCAAGCGTGGCGCCGGCGGTTACCGCCTCGCCGTAGAGGTACCCCTGAACCTCGTCGCAGCCCAGACTACGCAGGTGTTCCAGTTGCGGCAACGTCTCCACCCCTTTGGCCACGAGCTTCAGGTTCAGCCCCCTGGCCATCATGGCGATGCCGTCAGCGATGCGTGACGGAGTTGTATCCTGAGTGATATCCCGGACGAAGGTACGGTCGATCATCAGGGTGTGTACGGGAAAATGGCGCAGGTAATTCAGCGATGAATGACCACAGCCGAAGTCATCGATCACCACCACCACTCCTGCCCGGCTCAGCTCATGCAGATTGGTGACGATCTGCTCCTGGCTGCCGAGGATCACCTGCTCGGAAACCTGTATTTCGAAACGTCGGCTGTCGAGCTGATGGCTCTTGATCGTATTGATAAAACCGTCGGCATAATCCTCCCTGGCCAGCTGCTGGGCCGAGATATTGAGGGACACCTTGAGGGGCGGCAACTGTTGCTGCTGCCAGCGGACCAGCTCACGACAGACGGTGGTCAGAACCCAGTCACCGATGGGCACAATTTCACCGCTTTTTTCCGCCTCGTCGATAAAGTCCGCCGGATAGAGCAGACCACGCTCCGGATGCTGCCAGCGCAGCAGAGCCTCCATACCGACAATGGTGTGTGATCCGGGGTTGACCTTCGGTTGAAAAAACACCTGGAGCTGTCCCTGCTTCAGAGCCTGGTGCAACCTTTGACCCTGAGCCGGAAAAAAGACGCTTTCCATGTGCGGACAGTAAACGGCGTAGCTGCCCCTGCCGCTGGCCTTGACCTGATACATGGCCACATCGGCCCCGTGCAGCAGGCGCTCCAGGGTATCACCGGCCGCGGGATAGATGGCTATGCCGATGCTCAAGCCGAGGGACAGGTGCAGTTGGTCGATCTCCAGAGGGCGACAGGTCATGGCGGCAAGAACCTTTTTGGCAACCGCGACGGCATCCTGCTCATGCTGGACTTCCGGCAGCAGCAGGGCAAACTCATCACCGCCGTAACGGCAGAGGGTATCTTCCGTACGCACCTGCGCCAGCATCCGCTCGGTCGCAGCCTTGAGCACCCGGTCACCAACAACATGACCATAGCTGTCATTGATCTGCTTGAAGTGATCCAGGTCAATGAACATCAGGGCCAGCTGCTGCCGATTGCGGGCCGCATGGGCCAGCGCCTGGGATACCCGGTCGGCAAACAGGGTGCGGTTCGGCAGCCTGGTCAACTGATCGTGGTAGGCCTGATAGCTGATGCGGGCTTCCTTGCGCTTCGTAGCGGTGATATTGCGCGCGCTGCCCAGGGTTCCGGTATAGGTCCGCTGTTCCCCATCCTTGGCATAGATCCCCATGGCATTGAGCTCGACCAGCAGCTCATCATCGTCGGCCGCCTCCGGCCCCTTGTCGGCATTTTTCTGCAGCCGCAGTTCGACCCGACTGGCGGCACGGTCACCGGTACGTTGTTCGTTGAAGAAACGTCGGGCGATGTCGGCGTTATGGGGATGAATAATGCGGGTGTAATGGCAACCGAGCAGTTCGTGGCGCTTGTAACCGAGAAGGCTTTCCACCTTGTCATTAACAAAGGTAAAATGCCCCTGGGCATCGAGCATGTAGATAAAATCCGGAGAGTTGTTGACGATAAACCGATGCATGCGCTCTGATGCGGCCAGGGCCTGTTCAGCCTTGAGCAATTGCCGACGATAGCGGCGGCGCTCCAGCCCGTGACTGACGGCAACCAGCAGGTCGTCCGGGCGGTAGGGCTTGCGCACCAGGGTACAGGCGCCAAGATAGAAGCTGCTTTTGACAGAAGCGAAGGTCAGATCGCTGCCGAGGACAATAACCTCCTGATCCGGAGCTGCCTGATCGAGAAAGTCGACCAGTTGGTCCCGGCTGCGCAGACCGCCGGAGAGATCAACAATCACCAGCCCGTAGCTCTGCGTCTGCTGCCGGTCCAGAGCCTGTTCCAGCGGCCCGGTGACCTCAGTCTCGTAACCATTGATCTGCAGCAGCGCCTGGACACTGGTCAGCAGAGGCATCTGTGCGCCAACCACCAGGATCGTGGAGAGATGATCCGCTTCATCATCGTTTTGTTTCAATTGTTGCTTCACCCGAGGACTCCCCATCAGTAGTAACGTCCCGCAGGCCGAGAACACACGAATGTGATCAGCAACCCCGAACAGAAGAACACTGTTTGTTATTATTTCTCATCTCGTGCCTGCGAACAACCCGTAAAATGGTTTTTTTCTTTATTTTTTAATGTCTTGTCTTATCTAGGATTAGAGCCCTTGTCATTTATCACCCACCGGAAGATACCGGCAGGCGATGATGACCCATAACCATCCGAAACCAGTAGCGACGACCGTACACCTTCAACTCAAGGTTAACGGAGTCTGATTAGAGCAAGGGCCCTTAACTTTACTTTGACAGAAACGGGGTCACGTCATAATCTGCCTGTGTAACAATTCACTCACTTCAGGCGAGGTCCCATGAACTCAACCCTGTCCAGCCCCATCGATGGTGCCGTCCGCGAACTCAAGGGTTTCGGCAAAGAGAACCTGATGGAAATCCTGCGGCACCTGACACAGAGCATTCAGCACCTGTGCGGCGGCAAGAACCGGATCTACCTCGAAGACCTGACCATCGGCTCCCTGAGCTGCTCGGTGAGCGAAAACAGTGACAGCCTGTCGGAACAGGAAGCGAGCTTCCCCATCAATGACCACTTTTTTCCCGTTCCTCTGGTCTATCAGCAGAAGCAGGACATGTCCGTCGGCAACCTCTCCCGCCACCCGCACAGCACCACCTTCCGGCTGCATCAGAACCGTAACAGCTCCTTTTTCCTCATGCCGATCCTGCATCTGGGTCGGGCCATCGGCGTATTGTGCCTGGAACGCAGCCGTCAGGACCCGCTGCCGGAGGAGGCCCTGCTCCACCAGCTGCGCAAGCTGCTGGCCGAAGCAGCTCCGACCCTGAACCGGGCCCGCAAATATCATCAGCAGCTGCTGCTGGCGCGGCGGGTCGATGAGGCAAAAAAACGGGAAGCGGCCCTGTTCATGGTACAGTCGGCCGCCCAGCTGGTGGACCGGGTGGCCCTGGCGTCGGTGCTGATTCCGGTGCCGTCGGGCATCGACGGGGAACGCACCATGGAGATTCTTGCCTCCTATTCCAAAGAGCGCGAGGCGGGGCGTCTGTACGAGGAAGAGAGGCTGATCAATCTGGCGCCGGGTGAGTCCCTGATTTCCCGGTTTATCGATCGCGCCGGGGTTATTGTCGACGACAGCCTGCTCACCCCTCTCTACATTGAGCGACTGGCGGACGAAACCCTGCAGAAACGATATCTTACGGAGAATCTGGGGCTGAAGTCCCTGTACATGGTGCCGCGCTACGACAAGCAGAACCGACGGGTCATCTGCCTGGTCAACTACTATACCAAGGAGCGTTACCAGTTCACCTCCTTTGAGCGTGACCTGCTCGACGCCCACGCCGAAATGGCCCAGCGGGTGGTTCAGGAAATCGGCGATGAACACCTGGAGATCCAAATCCTCTCGGAGATCGGCGACCTGCTGCAGCAATCGGGGGACGGTCTCCAGCCCTTTCTGCGCAGGGTCCTGTCCAAGGCGACCCAGCTCATCGGTGCCGACACCGGCAGCATCGCCCTGGTGCGGGAATTTGACGGCGGGCGCTGGTTGCTGGTGGAAGATGCCAAGGGGCAGCTCGTCGGCGCCAAAAATCGTGACTGGATGAAGAAGTTTATTCCGCCGATCCGTGTCGGGGGCGCGGAACTGCCCGTGGAAGAACGCAGCCTGACCGGCCTGGCGGCGGCCTCGCGGCGACCCCAGATCATCGATGACTGTCATGACCGCAGTGGCGGCGAACCCTTCTATCTGCCCGTCACCGAAGCCATTCGCAGCGAAATCGCGGTTCCCATCATCTATAACGATGAGGTGCTGGCGGTGATCTGTCTCGACAGTCTGCGCCCCCACTACTTCTCTGACGAACATCAGCGCATCCTGCTCATCATTGAACGCATGATCGGCCACCATCTGTCCATTCTGCAGAAGATCGACCAGCTCACCAGCGAAATTGATCGCCTGCGCCAGGATGTCGGCTACAAGGACCCCAACGTCACCTCCTATCGCCTGGGGAACATTATCGGCAACTCGACCAAAACCCAGGAGGTGGTCACCACCATTCAGCGCATCAGCCCGCCGTTGTGTGAGCGTATCGCCCAGTGGCACAAGCAGGGGGTGCCTGACCAGGGGGAATTTCTCGGTTTGCCGTCCATCCTTGTGACCGGTGAAACCGGCGCCGGCAAGGAATTTCTGTTCAACAACTTCTACTCGGAGCTCAACCGCACCTTCCGGAAGATTTTTCCCAACCGCAGCCTGGCCCTGAAAAAAACCAACATCGCCGCCTACACCGGTGAGCTGACCTACTCGGAACTGTTCGGGCACAAGCGCGGCGCCTTCACCGGCGCCCACAGCGACCGCCGTGGCATTCTCGAAGAGGCCCACGGCGGCGTCGTCTTCCTTGATGAAATTGGCGACGCTGACCCCAAAACCCAGGTGCAGCTGCTGCGCTTCCTCGACAGTGGCGAATTCATCCGCCTCGGTGAGAACATCACCCGCCATTCACAGGTGCTGCTGGTAGCCGGCACCAACCGCGACCTGCGGCAGCTCATCGCCGCCGGCACCTTCCGTGAAGATCTCTATCACCGTTTATCGGAACTGATTATCGAGGTCCCGTCGCTGAACCAGCGCCGGGAGGACATTCCCGACCTGGCGGTTCACCTGCTGGGACGCCTGTTTCGCGCCTATCACAAACCGGAATTGAGCGAAGAGGAGATGCCGGTACTCAGCCAGAAAGCGAAAAACCTCCTCAGCCGGCACCACTACACCGGCAACATCCGTGAGCTGCGCAGCATCCTGTTGCGCGCCATGCTGCTGCGCCGCGACAATGTCATTCATGCCGAGGAGATCAGCAAGGCCCTGCAACCTCAATCCTTCGGCCGCATTGAAAAAAGCGACGACAGCCAGGTTCTGCTCACGGAACAGCTCGCGGAGGAGATTTTACGGAAAATTCTGGACGATCAGCTGACCTTCTGGACAGGTATTTTCGAGCCTTACAGCCAGCAGGAGCTGACTCGGGACGTGGTGGTCAAACTGGTGGAAAAAGCCCGCTCCGAGGGGGGGACGAACATGCCGAAACTGGCGCTGCTGTTGCGCGCCTGTGATCCGGCGTCGGGCAGCAGCGACGAAAAGAAGCGATTTTACCGCTTCAAGAATTTTTTCTATAAAACCGTGCGTATCCACTGGTAATCAAAAAAATACGAGCGGTTCACAGTCCGCTCTGATGCAGCAGCTGCTCCGCCTGTTGTCGCTGCCGCTGCGACCAGGGACCGACCACGACCAGATTCATCGCCGCCGGCACAAACAACTCAGCCGCCGCCTGCCGCACCTGCTCCGGCGTTAACGCCAGCAGATCCTCCCGATCCTGCTGCAGGGTTCGCAGATATCCCGCCTGCAACCCCCAGCCATAGCGCATGGACAGGGATTCGCACTGATCCCGGGAAAACTCCAGATCAAAGAGATAGGTGCGCACCGCTGCTGAAAACTCATCACCAGCGACGGCCTCTTCCCGCAAGGTCCGCAGCACCGTGAACATCTCACCCAGAACGGTGACCAGGCTGGCCGGCGCCACCGCCAGATCGATGGTCAGACAACCGGTGTCATCGAGCAGGTGACAGCCGACATCGACGCCGTAAGTCAACCCCAGATCTTCCCGCAGACGCAGGGGCAGCCGGGCTCCGGCACCACAGCCCAGCACCCGCCGCAGCACCCGCACGGCGGTGATGCGCTGATCGCGCCGGCCGGGCAAACGAAACGCCAGCTGCACACTGACCTGGGAGTCGGAGTCCCGGACCCAGCGGCCTTGCGGCTGCGTCTGAACACTGTCAACAACCGGCTCAATCGGGATCAACGGGCGCTGCGACCAGTCACCGAATTCCCTGTCGGCCGCGGCCACCAGCTGCTGTCGGTTTACCGGACCGCAGGCGCAGATCACCAGATTGTCGGGATGATACCAGCTGCGGTAATAATCTTCGAGCCGCTGCCGGTCGATGCGTTCCAGGGTCTGTGGTGAACCGATAAGGGATGCTCCCAGGGGATGTTCCGGCCACAACAGCTCCATCATCAGGTTGTCCGGGTTGATCTGCTCGCCTTTCTCGTTAAAGTCCTCGCGCGCTTCCTCAAGAATGATCCGCCGCTCCGTGTCCATATCGTTGAATCGCGGCCGCCGCAGCATCGACGCGAACAGCGCCACTCCATGCGCCACATGATCGGGATGAATACGCGAATGAAAACAGGTTGTTTCACTATCCGTCGAAGCGTTGACCGCCCCGCCGATGGCTTCGAATGCCCGCTCCAGCTCGGTACTGGTGGCAAACTCGGCCGTTCCGCGAAACAGCATATGTTCGAGAAAGTGGGAAATGCCCGACTGGGGCAGAGGTTCACAGCGCCCGCCAACGGCGACATAACAGACCAGCTCCACCGCATGCAGATGCGGCATGGGCACGGTCACCACGCGGACACCGTTGGTCAGCTGATCGACGAGATATTCAGACGTATTCAAGAAATAACTTTCTACAAGAGCTAAGGAATAGACAACCCGCTTCTCTTACATTCAAAAGCCATTGACACTGAAAACAAGAAGCACACAACGACTGGCTGTAAGCGGCTTTTGGCTTGCAAAAAATGCAGGTCTGGATAATAATTGAGAACAAAGGATTGGGGACTCCCGGTCGACAACTGGCCTCGGTGGAAGCATCGGGGCTTTTTGTTATCTGAAATCACGGGAAACACTTCAATCCCCATCCCTCCCGTTTACCGTACGCATCCGTGTAAAACTTCCGCTCCAAAACATCGAAGGCCCGGTTATCCTGGTCTGGGCGCAGAATCCTGATGCCCACCGGCCGCGCCACAAGATCGGCCATTTGCAGCCCGGCTGAATTGCTTTTCTTGTCCACAAACACCACCTCAAACGGTAGCTGGTGTCCGTGATAGTTGCCACCATCACAGATTCGACGGAATTCCAGCTCCAGTTCCGCATCTTCCTGCTTGCCCCTCCGTTCTACGATGACATGGGTCCGTTGCGCCGCATCGCCCTGTGAACGCAGGTAATAAAACACCCGCTCCAGGCCAAAGCCCAGAGCAACGTGGTAGGGGTTGTCTGGATTGGCATAACGCCTGCGATACGGCTCTTTAAGAATCACGGAACAGATCAGCGTGAATGGGGTGTCCGCCACAATCCGCGTCAACGCGCCAAGAAAGGCTGATTTGCACTCCGGCGTTTTCAAAAAAGCGAACGCCCCGCGATCTTTGCGAATGTCCGTTTCATGCAGAATCACCTGATCATGACCGAAATGCTCGAACTTGAATCGCTGAAGGGCAGGGACCAGTCTGCCGGTGTACTCGGTCTTCTTGAAGATGCAGAACGCCAACACAAAAACCGGGTAGTTCGGATCAATGGATTTCAGCCCATGGTCACCGCTCTCGTCGACATAAACGATGTAATCTGAAAAACCAGCCACCGGACTCACCATTTCCGCGCCCCGCAGAAGGGGTTCAGCCCTTAAGCAACCGTGCGGCCTCCTTGGCGTGGTAGGTGATGATCAGGTCGGCGCCGGCGCGTTTCATACCGAGCAGAGTCTCCATCATCACTCCGTCGCCGTCGATCCAGCCTTTTTCCGCTGCGGCCTTGACCATGCTGTACTCACCCGACACATTGTAGGCGACCAGGGGCAGATCAAAATTGTTTTTCAGGTCGCGCAACATGTCCAGGTAAGCCAGAGCCGGTTTGACCATGAGAAAGTCGGCGGCTTCGGCCACATCCTGGGTGGCTTCGCGCAAGGCTTCGGTCCGGTTGGCGGGATCCATCTGATAGCTGCGCCGGTCGCCGAAACCGGGCGTGCTTTCCGCCGCTTCGCGAAACGGGCCGTAGTAGGAACTGGCGTATTTCACGGCGTAGCTCATGATGGGAATATGGGAAAAGCCGTTGTCATCAAGAATCATGCGGATGGCGGACACCCGACCGTCCATCATGTCCGACGGGGCGACGATGTCCGCTCCGGCCCGGGCGTGGGACAGGGCTTCCCTGGCCAGCAGGTCCAGGGTGGCGTCATTGTCGACATCGCCATCCTTGATGGCGCCGCAATGACCGTGATCGGTGTATTCGCACAGGCAGACATCGGTGATGACCGTCAACTCCGGCACCGCCTGCTTGATGGCGCGGATGGTGTTCTGGATGATGCCGGTGTCGCTGTAGGCGTCGCTGCCCAGGGCGTCCTTGGTTTCGGGGATGCCGAAGAGAATCACCGCCGGGATGCCCAGGGCATGAACCTCTTTGGCCTCAGTCACGATGTGCTCAATGGATTGCTGATAGATACCCGGCATGGAGCCGATCTCTTTTTTGATGTTCTCGCCGAAAGCGCTGAACATGGGATAGATCAGATCATCAACGCGCAGATGGGTTTCGCGCACCATGCGCCGGAGAGTGGCGTTGCGGCGCAGGCGGCGGGGGCGGTATTCGGGGAAATTCATAAGCGGCTCCTGTCTCGAAACAAAATCAATTCAATATCTTATCCGTTTAGCACAGGATGGGGATTCCCATTCCAAGGGACACTTTTCGCCGTCCTGGCCGTTCGACTGTCGCCATCCATGGCGTCAGACGCCCTTGTCATGGGAGTCCCCATCCTGCGCCCAAAGAAACTCAACAGCTAGCAGAGGTTACTGATAATACCTGATCATCGCCTGCAGCAGGGCGTCCATGGTCCAGCTCTCCGGTTCCAGATCAACGGTGAACCCGGCTTCGCGGATAGTGGCCGAGGTCTGGGGGCCGATGGAGAAAAAAGCCGTGTTCCCCTTGAGCCGAGGCAGATCCTCACCGAGCATCAGCTGCAGATGACGGAAGGTTGAGGATGAGCTGAAACAGATGGCATCAAGCCGGCCCTGTTCGAGCAGTGTCCTTATTTTGCCGGCGTTTTCCTGGGGAATCAGGGTCTGATAGGCGATGGGATCATCCACCTCGGCACCGGCCCTGCGCAGTTCATCGGCGAGCAGCGGACGCGCGGCGGCGGCCCGGGGATAGAGGACTCTTTTCCCGGCGACACCGGCGGCCAGCACCGCGGCGAGAACCCCCTCGGCCCGGTGATCATCCGGCACGATGTCGGGACGCAGTTTGTATTCGCCGAGGGCCGCGGCGGTTTTGGGGCCGACCACCACCAGCGTCAGTTGCTTGAGTACCCCGAAGTACTGGTTGTTCTCCTGCATCCGCGCCACCAGCGCGGCAACAGCATTGACCGAGGTGAGGATCACCATGTCGTAGCAGTCCAGATCGATCACCGCCCGATCCAGGGGCCTGACGTCCTGCGGTGGCGCGATACTGATGGTCGGCAGACAGACAGCTTCCGCACCCTGGGCGTTGAGCTGGGCGACAAAGGGGGCCGCCTGCTCAGCCGGCCGGGTCACCAGAAAACAACGCCCGGCAAGGGGACGCTGCTGCTCTATGTCCGTCAAGGCTGGTCCTCGGAGAACAGGCGGCAGCCGTAAACCTCGTTGAGAATTTCCGCGGCGCCATCAGCCAGCAGCTGTTTGGCCAGAGCGACGCCACAGTCAAAGGCCTGCTCCCTCGGCACCACGGCGGTGCGCTTGAGCAGGGTCCTGCCTTCGACATCGGCCACCAGTGCCGTCAGCTCCAGCTGATCACCGGTCACCTGACCGAAGGCGGCGATGGGCACCTGACACCCTCCTTCAAGGGTCGCCAGCACCGCGCGCTCACCGATGACGGCACAGGCCGTCTCCGGATGATTGAAGAAATCGACCAGCTCATTGGTGACGGTATCATCGATCCGCGTTTCCAGCCCCAGGGCGCCCTGGCCGATGGCGGGCAGGCAGACATCCGGCTCCAGGTAGCAGCCGATCTGCTCGGCAAAACCAAGACGGTGCATGCCGGCGGCAGCCAGCACCACGGCAGCGAGCTGTTCGTCCTGCAGTTTGCGCATGCGGGTCTCAACATTACCCCGCACATCGACCATGACCAGGTCGGGGCGCAGGTGCAGCAGCTGGGCCTTGCGCCGCAGGGACGAGGTACCGATCCGCCCCCCCTGGGGAATATCCTCAAGACAGGTGGTGCCCGCCGGCAGGACCAGGATATCCCGCGGATCTTCCCGTTTGGTGATGCAGCGCAGGCTGGTTCCCTCCGGGAAGATGGTCGGGACATCCTTCATGGAATGGACGGCGATATCGATTTCGCCGCGCAGCATGGCCTCCTGGATCTCCTTGACAAACAACCCCTTGCCGCCGACCTTGGCCAGGGGCACATCGAGGATCTTGTCCCCTTGCGTCTTGATTTTGGTCAGGGTCACCTCCAGATCGGGGTAGGTTTCCTCCAGTCGGGACTTGACCCAGTTGGCTTGCCACAAAGCCAGGGCACTGGCGCGGGTTCCGATACGTAACAGGCGTTTGGACATAATATCTCCTTAGGAATCATCGTCCGGTTGATCATCGGCTGGCACTGCTTCCGGCGACAGATTGAACAGTTGCTGCACCGCGTCGATATAGCAGGCACGATCCTCATCACCGGTCTGTTTCAGGACACTGGTGGGATGATGCAGGATTTTATTGATCATCGCCCGGCTCATCGCCTCCAGGGCTTTGCGCTGGCGCGGCTCGAGCGCTCCGAGATTGCCGAGGGTTTTTTCCAGCTCTTTGCTGCGGATGTCCTCCAGCTGGCGGCGCAGGGCGACTATCGTCGGCTTGACCGTCAGGGATGTCATCCAGTTCAGGAACTGATCCACCTCGCCAGCGATGATCTCTTCCGCCTTGAGGGCTTCCTTCTGGCGCTCCTTGAGATTGGACTGGACAATCCCCTGCAGGTCGTCAACATCGTACAGATAGACGCTGTCGAGCTTGTTGGCCGCCGGATCGACATCCCGGGGGACGGCGATATCGATGAGAAACATGGGCTTGTAGCGCCGCAGCTTGCACGCCGCCTTGAGATCAGCCGCCGAAATGACATAATCGGGCGAACCGGTGGAGGAGAGCAAAATGTCGACCCGGTGCAGCTGCTCGCGAAAATTGTCGAAATTCACCGCCGTGCCGCCGAAGGACTCCGCCAGCTTCTCGGCACGGCTGTAGGTGCGGTTGGTCACCAGCACCTTGGTCACCCCGTAGCGGACGAAATGCTTGGCCGCCAGCTCGCACATTTCCCCGGCACCGACCAGCATCACCGTCTTGCCTTCGAGGGAATCAAAAATCTTGCGCGCCAGCTCCACCGCGGCAAAGGAGACGGAGACGGCATTACTGGCAATGGCGGTTTCAGTGCGCACCCGCTTGGCCACGGAAAAAGCCTTGTGCATGAACCGGTTCAAGATCAGGCCGGCGCTGCCGAACTCCCCGGCGTCGCTGTAGGCACTCTTGATCTGCCCGAGAATCTGCGGCTCGCCCACCACCATGGAGTCGAGACTGGCACAGACCCGCAGCACGTGACGGACAGCCTGGGCGCCGACATGGCAATAGATATGCTCCTGCAACTCGCTAAGGACGAACCCGTGACTGGTGGCCAGAAACTGCTGCAGCTGCTCGCCGGCCTGCTGGGGCGTACGACTGACCGCGTACAGTTCCACCCGGTTACAGGTGGAGACGATCATCCCTTCGGCAACCGCCGGCAGACTGAGCAGGCGCCGCAGATGGGCTTCCATCAACTCGGCTTTGAAGGCGATTTTTTCCCGCACCTCAACCGGAGCGGTTTTATGACTGAGTCCGACAACGACGATATTCATATGCTGTGTTACCAGCTCAATTGGGACAAAAGGGTGAAGGCGTCGAAACTGTGATATCCGTCAAACAACAGGCTCACACCGATAAAGGTAAACAGCAGAAAGGCAAAGGCGATGATGGAAAACACCGCCGCCCGGCGTCCGCGCCAGCCGATGGTCAGCCGCCCGTGCAGCAGACCGGCATAAAGAAACCAGGTGACCAGCGCCCAGGTTTCTTTCGGGTCCCAGCTCCAGTAGCTGCCCCAGGCGATGTTCGCCCAGACCGCACCGCTGATAATGCCGACGGTCATCAGCGGAAAACCGATGCTTAAACAGGTGTAGTTGACCCGATCGAGAATGTCGATGGAGGGGAGCATCTGATACAGGCGATTAAAGCGCTTGCTGCGCAGCATCCGGTCCTGAACGAGATACATCACCCCGGCACCAAAGGACAGGGCAAAGGCCGCGTTGCCGAGAAAAGCAAAGGTAATGTGAATAGGGAACAGCCAGGTGCGCAGCACCGGATTGACGGGCACCACGACATCGGGACTGAGCAGACTGAAAATCATCAGCACCAGCGCCGCCGGCGCGGCAAAAGCCCCCATCACCGACAACCGGAAGCGCAGATCAAGCAGCAGAAACAGCAACACCAGGCACCAGGCGAAAAAGGACAGGGATTCGTGCAGACTGGTCACGGGCAGGCCTTCGGCCGCCGAGTGGCGGACGGCAAAGCCGGCGGCATGCACCACCACCCCGGCAAACAGCAGCCAGCGTCCAAGACGACCGATGCCCGCCTTCTTGCTGATCATTGCCGCCACATAACAGCCGCTGGCCAGCGCATAGGCAAGAATGGTCGCCGCGACCAGAAGATTCATATGTGCCATGATGTTCCTTTTATTCTTATTCGCGCAATCACTGTTCTGTCCGGACCCAGGGTTATCAGTGGGGAAACAGTTCCGCCTCGACCAGCTCCGCCAGCAGGTGTCCGGTAAACTGCATCAGCTCCAGCTGCCGCGCCTTCGCCGTTGCCACCAGATGCAGACACGAGGTGATGTCGTCGCTGTACAGGGGGTCCTCAGCACCACTGACGGACACCAGGGCCAGCGGCACCTGCTGCTCCCGCAGCTCATCCCACAGCCGCCTGACAGCGGCATCGGGGCGCCCGTCGGAAAACAGCAGCAGCAGTTGGTGCTCCTGTTCCAGAATCCGGTAATGGCGGAGCAGGGACTGTTCATAATCCCCCGCCGTCACCATGGCCGACATCAACAGGGCATCACTGCCCAGACAGATGGCCGGCAGCGCCGGCCGGTGAAAATCGAGCCGGTAGGCAAACTGGGCGGCCACCAGCTGGGCAACAAACTGCATCATGCCGGTGCCCGCGGTCAGCAGGCGACCACCCTCGGCAAACAACTCCGCCAGACGCTGCGCCAGACCTTCCAGCACCTCGGCCTCATCGGCACAGAATCTGGTGACCTGGGCTGACAGCTCGGTTCCGGCATTGACAATGAGTGGATTCATAGGGTCTCGTTTATGCTGTGCGGGCGGCAACAAGCCGCCTTCGCTGCCCGCCGGACAACCCCGGCATGATAGGGAGCGCAAACCAAACTGTCAAGCGTCATCGGGCCATATTCCTCCCGGATTACTCCTTGATTTTTCATTGAGAACCTTTATATTTACACCTGCAAGCGGAGGCCCTTCTTTCTTGTAGTCCGGACAATGGGAATAAAAAGGAGACGAAATAATGGCAAGTGACAAGATTATCGAAATAACCGACGACCAGTTTGACGCGACGGTTCTGATGTCAGACACCCCGGTCCTGGTCGATTTCTGGGCCAGCTGGTGTGCTCCCTGCAAAGCCATCGCCCCGGTTCTCGACCAACTGGCTGACGAATATGACGGCAAGGTCAAGATCGGCAAGGTCAATGTCGATGACAATCCGGCGACTCCCGGGCAGTACGGCGTGCGCGGCATCCCGACCATGATCCTCTTCCATCAGGGAAAAGTGGTTGATCAACTGGTCGGCGCGGTTCCCAAAAACCAGATTGAAAGCCTGATCAAAAAGGCTCTTTAAGCACTTTCCCACCTTCAGACCACGACGGACAAAAGCGCCTCTGCCTTCACCCTCAGAGGCGCTTTTGTCCGGTACTCGACCGAGCCAATCAATCCCCTATCAAAAAGTGATGCCGAAACGTTTCACCCGGCTGGCGTTCAGTCGACTCTGACGCCCGATGTGCACCAGGGCGGCGGTCGCCTTGTCGGCGATGGTCTGCTGCTGGGAGGTGACACCCCCCAGGCGGTTGTAGCTCAGACACAGATCGATACAGGCGGACAGGGTGGCCCCTTTCAGGGTTGTAAACAGCTGGACAAAGTCGTCCACCGTCGCCTCCGAGAGCTGCTGCTCCTCATCGGCCAGTCCGTCCTCTGCCGTCATCAACCGGGAGCAGAGCTCCTCCAGGGTCAGTTTGCGCCGCAGGGCGTTGCGGGCCTGTTCAAACTTGGCCATCACCTCCTGGTCCCTGATCTCCTCCCCGCCTTCGCCAAGGGTAAGGCTGAACAGATGCCTCTCGTGCTGACGTTTTTCGATATAAAGGTCGATAATCCGCGAGGCCAGCTTGTTCTTGCCGAGATAGCGCAACAAGCGGACACTACCGTCGAGATTGACCGGCCGGATATAGCGGGCACTGTCGCGGAAACTGTCGGACAGGCAGGCAATCACCTCATCGGCGTTATCGTCAAAAGATTCGTAAAACTTGCTCCAGGCCTGCTGAAACGAATTCTCTGAACGCTCGGCGCGCAGGGCCTCGTCGGCCAGCCTGGCCTGGGCGGCAAAAGCCTCCCCGTCAAGATAGCCATTTTCCACCAGACGGGCGAGCTGACGACCGAAATCGTCCAGGGAAAAATTGTCAAAACTGCGCAGAACAGCATTCCAGCCCTGCTGCTGGGTGGTCAGATGGGGTTCTTCATCAAGACCGCCAAAGGCTCCCGTGCGCGACAGGACATAATCATAATCGGGCACCTGCGGGCTGCGACTGTAATAGCACCAGGTCAGCAGGGCCAGGGTCCGTACCGCCCGGTCAAGAATCTGCCCGTCAACCTCCTTGAGCGCAGGTACCAGCAACCGCGCCAGCCCCTCGGTTTTCTTGATGATGCGGATATTGCTGATGTTCAGCTGCCGCACCGCCTGTCCGAGAATCTTGCCGATCCTGTCATCCGGCAGAGCAATGGCAACACAGTCCGCCGCTGTCGGCGCGAAGCGCAGCTCGCTGTCGATCACCTTCTCCCGCAACCGGACATAGTCGAGGGACGACTCATCCGCCAGGCTTTCATCATTGAGAATCAGCACGACTTTACAACGCTTCTGCTCCTTCAGCAGGGTGATCAGCCCGAGAATGTCCTGGGCCTCGATACCTCTGCCCTTGCGCTCGAAATCGTCCAGACAGATGAGGGTTTTCTCCAGCGCCAGAAAAGCCAGGGACTCCAGGGAGGTCCCCTGCCAATCGCGGGAGCTGTTGCGGGAAAACAGGGCAAGGCCCTTACGCCCGACGGACCGCAACAGGCGCGCCCGGTTCTTCTGGAAACTGGCGACGGAAGGACGCTGACCGACCCCCCTGCAGTCGATCATGTTTTCAAAGATGCTGCGTTTGAGATCCGCCAGGGAATTGATACCGAAGAGGGAGATATAGGAATAGTGACCGAGGGCGATGCGGCGCTGATGTTTGGCGTTGTGCAGCCAGGCGTTCCAGGCGTAGGTCTTGCCGACCCCCCACCCCCCCTTGATGGCCAGGACTTCCGGTGCTTCGCTGGCCAGAAACCGCTCTATCTGCCGCTGGATGACTGTTATCGACATGGGACCTCGCTAGCCTCTGTCTGCCAGCCGGCTCTTCAGTTGCTCCCGGAACCGGCCGGCACCACCATTGGCGGGGTGGCGAACCTTGACCGCGTTCACGCCAAGAGCGCCTAATTGCCGGGCCGCCTTCTCACCAACGGCAATCACCCGGGTAAACCCACCCAGTTCCAGCAGCGACAGCAGAACCTGGTGACCACATGCCAATTCTCCATCCGTCGGTGTCCGGTTGCTGAGCAACCCCTTGTGCCGGTGGTAGGGGTGCCAGGGGAAGGCATTCCACAGCACAACGCGATAGGGATTGATTCCGTGCTCAGCGAAAAAACCCCAGACAACCGTTGCCGTCGGCTCGGTAAACCCCTCCTTCCTGACCGCCGGGCTGCTTGTTCGCTGTGGCCTGATACCGGTGAACACCTGCTCGGGCAGCAGCTGTTTATGCCGCAGATGACCCAGCAGCAGGCGTTCGGAGGTCATGGGAATGCCGCTGAAATGTCCACCCTGATAGCCGATAGCCTCGGCGCACAACAGACTGTCAGCGACCCCGATACGTTCACGCAGATACTGACGCAGCTGGGCCGCACGGACCTGCGCTCCCCGGGCGTTGAGATCGTGCTGCGGGTCCCTCTCCTTCCAGGGGTTAAACACCCCTTCGGAACGGTAGTTCTGTAATCGTTCAACAAAGTCATCAACCGCAGCCAACATCAGTCCGTGGCCTCCTGAATGAGAATATAGGGCTGGACAATGAGCATGAAAAATTCCCGATCGAGGGTTTCCTCCCACTGCTGCAACTGAAAAGCCGTCGGTTTGCCGAGCAACTGATCGGCAATCCACCCGGCCACCTGTTCCCTGTCATCCTCGGCCACAGCCGTCGCCGCGGTGATCAGATCAAGGTCGGGATCAACCGTAACAATGGCATCACGTTGCAGATGAACCCGCAACTCGCGCCAACAGACCTTGGCCAGATCACGCTCAAAACCCTTGCGGACATCCGTCATCGTACCCTTTTCACCTCCGCTCCTGCAGGCAAACAACCCATTGACAGCGTAACGCAGCATAACCACTGCCCCCGACCGGGTCAAGCACCGTGGCGAAGCAAGTCATCCCTGCCTGCCCATGCCGGAAGCGCGCAAGTTTCCCGCAAGTTTCCCTTTTAACGCAGGTCATTTAATGGCACAATGTCGCGCCCGTACAGGTGTCGGAATCTAACTGTCTTTTCGCATTTCAAAGGTTGGTCAATGAACAGATTGATATATTTTTGCCTGGTCCTGATCCTGCTGCTGCCGGCAACCTCGTCTGCCGAACTGCCATCCCCCCTTGAAAAGGACCTGGCCCCCGTTGACGGAACGGTCCTGATGCCCATGGGTGATCGCTATCTGGTCGATCTCGACACTGCCAGAGGGGTGCGCACCGGCGACATTCTGGCGGTGTTGACGGTCGGGGAACGGATTGTCGACCCCGACACCCGCGATGTCGTCGGCACCAGAGATTCGGTGACCGGCTATCTCCAGGTCACGGAGGTTCGCTCCGGCTACTCCTATGTCACCGCCCTGACCCCCGGCCTGAGCCTGCAGCAGGGCGACCGCGTCCGTCGTTTTTTTGAGGTTCCGGCGGTGGTGGATGTCTCCGTTCCGGCGACCCTGGCGACGGAGCTGAAACAGCGTCTGGACTTTCTGCACTGGCACGAAACGGTACCGGCGGACGCAGCGACCGCCCTGTTGTGGCGGATACAGGACGAGCGTCTGGTTGTTGCCACCCGGGACGGCACCAGCCTGTACAGCTACCGCCTGGGGACGGGTCGTGGCGGCGCTCCGGTGGTCGCAACAGCGCCGGCCACAACGGAACCGACCGCAACCAGCCCGCGCAGCCTGCTGAATCGCGGAGTTGACACGATCCTGACGACCGTCGGCTTCGGTGTCGACCGCCGCCTTGAGGCGCCGGGCATCGGCCGCGACCAGCAGCGGGACGATGTGTGGATGAGCCCACCCCTGGGGGACAACCCCATCGGTCTTGCCGCTGCCGACCTCACCGGCGACGGCCAGGTGGAAGTCGCCATCGCCTTTGCCCACGAACTGCGCATCATGCGCCTCGATGGCGGGCAGTTCACCCTGGCGGCACAGGTGGATTTCCCCGCCGGGACCGAGCTGTTGAGCATTGATGCTCTGGACCTCAACAAAAACGGCGCAGCGGAGCTCTACCTGACGGCGGCCAGCGGCGAGAACCTGCAAAGCCAGGTGGTGGAATATCGCGATGCCCGCTTTGAGCGCGTTATTACCAGGATCAACTGGTTCCTGCGGGTGACCGAATTCCCCGGCGAGGGGCCGGTTCTCCTCGGCCAGCGCATGCGTTCAGGCGATGATCCCTTCCGTCCGCCGGTGTTCCGCATACAGCGTCAGAACGATGAGCTGACGCGGGGCGCAGATGTGAATCTGCCGGACGGGGTCAATCTGTTCAGTCTGCAGTTTCTTGACGCGGCCGGCGACAGCAGACGTCTGGCCACCATCTCCAATGGTGACTACCTGCAGGTTCTGACCGGCACCGGTGACCGCCTGTGGCGTTCCGGCGAGCATTTCGGCGGCTCCGACACCAGCTTCTACAATGAGCGCGATTCCGAAAAAGACATGCCTGCTCCGGTGACGGTGCAACAGCGCCTGCTGCGCCTGCCCGGCGGTGAGATTCTTGCCCCCCAGAACCAGGGTTCGCGGGTCCTTGAACGGCTGCGCACCTTTAACGACAGTCAGCTCGTCGCTTTTGACTGGAATGGCTCGACCCTGCAGGAACTGTGGCGCACACCGCTGCAGAAAGGCTATATCGCCGATTTTGCCCTGGCCGACATCGACGCTGATGCGCGTCCGGAACTGCTGGTGGCCATGCGCTTTGCCGAGAAAAACGTTCTGCAGCGGGGGCATTCGGCGCTGGTTGTCTACAAGCTGCAGTAGCTGTTCTCCTCATGAATATCCTCTCCCTGCATCAGATCAGCCTTGCCTTCGGCGGCCCGCTCCTGCTTGACGCTGCCAGCCTGCAGATCGAAAAAGGGGACCGCATCTGCCTGCTCGGCCGCAACGGCGCCGGCAAATCGACCCTGCTGCAGCTCATCGCCGGGCGTATCGCGCCGGACAGCGGCGACGTCATCCGCGCCCAGGGAGTGACCACCGCCTATGTTGCCCAGGATTTTCCCGCCGCTACCCGCGGCCTGACGCGCGATTTTCTTCATCAGCAGGGCCTCGCCAACGGTCTCGACGAGCAGAGCGCCCTGCTTGAGCTGGAGCAGGCGGCCACCCGCCTCGATGTCGCCCTCGATACCCCCCTCGAAAGTCTCTCCGGCGGCCAGAAACGGCGGGTTCTGCTGGCAGCGGCGCTGATGACAAAGCCGGAGCTGCTGCTCCTCGACGAACCGACCAACCACCTGGACATTCAGGCCATCACCGAACTGGAAGAGCTGCTGCTGCGCCTGCGCACTACCCTGATCTTTGTCAGCCACGACCGGGCCTTTGTCAAGCGCCTGGCGACCCGCATCGTCGAACTCGACCGGGGGCAGCTGCAGGATTACCGCTGTGATTACGCCACCTATCTTGAGCGCCGGCAGGACGTACTCCATGCCGAAGAAAAACAATGGCAACGGTTTGACCAGAAACTGGCGGAAGAGGAAGTGTGGATCCGCAAGGGGATCAAGGCACGTCGAACCCGCAACATGGGGCGGGTCCGCGACCTGTTGAAAATGCGCGAAGAACGCCGCCGGCGACGGCAACGCACCGGCAACGTGCGCCTCAATCTGGAAGAAGCGCAGCGCAGCGGCCAGCTGGTGTTCGAAGCAACGGGCTTGAGCTTTGCCTATGGCGGGCAGGCCCCCATCATCGACGGGCTCGATCTGCGCATCATACGCGGTGACCGCATCGGGCTCATCGGCCCCAATGGTTGCGGCAAGACCACCCTGATCAGGCTGCTGACAGGCGAACTGCAACCGACAGCCGGCACCCTGCGCGCCGGCACCAACGTCCAGCTGGTCTATTTTGACCAGATGCGTGACCAGCTCGATGAAAACAGCAGTGTCAAACAAAACCTCTGCGGCGATCAGGACCAGGTGCTCATCGGCGACCGGCCGCGTCATGTCTACGGCTACCTTCAGGACTTTCTCTTTACTCCCGAGCGCGCCCGCACGCCGGTCAAGGTTCTCTCCGGCGGCGAGAAAAACCGGCTGCTGCTGGCCAAGCTCTTTACCCGGCCGGCCAACCTGCTGATTCTCGACGAACCGACCAACGACCTGGACCTGGAAACCCTGGAACTCCTCGAAGAGCTTCTCCTCGACTACCAGGGCACGGTGCTGCTGGTCAGTCACGACCGCAGCTTCCTCAACAATGTCGTCACCAGCTCCCTGGTCTTTACCGGCCACGGCAAGATCGAAGAGGTCATCGGCGGCTACGATGACTGGCTGGCCGAAGAGCAGCGTCGCCAGCCACCGGAGCCCGTGAAAAAACCGGTTTCGCCGCCCACCAGAAAAGAACGCCCACGCAAACTCGGTTTCAAGGAAAAACGGGAACTTGAAGCCCTGCCGGGCCGGATCAGTGCCCTCGAAGAAGAACAGGAGCAGATTCACCGGCAGCTCGCCGACCCCGACCTGTACAAGGAGGGCGACGCTACCGTCATCCAGGGGCTGCAACACCGACTGAAAGAAATTGAGGCCGAACTGGATACGGCCCTGATCCGCTGGGAAGAGCTGGAGGCCCTGCCGGAATAACCTCCGGGCTCTTTATTACGGCAGGAAGGGATCTTATCCTGAGGGGGTACTAATAAGGGGAAAACGCCGGGGATGGGCAATCATCTCCTCGGTCAGGTCGACGTCGATCTGTGGCCAATGAAAATGGCCCGGTGTTTCTTCAACGACATGGAGAACCGCCTTGATCGGCGCTTCCGCAAACCATGGAAAATCTTCAAAGGGCAGGAAATACTCCTTGTTCCTGGTCAGCAGCCAGATGCCATGGCTGGAGACATGGGTTACCTCAACCGCCAAAGTGCTGTCGCCATGCAGACACAAGTTCATCATAATGCTCCTCTATCAACAACGCGATTTCTTTCTGTTGTTTTTTCGTAAAACGGTAGTTTCTGGCCAACTCTATGTCCGGCTCAAGCCAGAATTTGACTTCGCCGTCGGGCGACACAACATGAATATGGGGACGTTCTTCCTCTCGCGAAAAAAAGAAAAAACGGTAGCCATTGATTCGAAGTACTGTAGGTGTCATACCCTCTCCAATGCACCTTAATGTAACAATCAGCTTGTATTTTAGCATATTTCACCAAAGGCAGAGAAATAGCCTTTGTCCTGTAAATTTTTCCATTCAACGGATTGATACTACCCTCATCTACCCTGGTCACCGTCCTTGCCACATCACCAGCAAAGTCTGGAAAAAAACCTAAAGAAAAGCCCGCCACAGGCCGATAACCATAGCAACGAGTCATTAACCACAGGGAGGTGCACAAT
>CALFFB010000053.1 GCA_937958075.1 uncultured Geobacteraceae bacterium
CCTCCCGTAAATCTCGCGATAAACCGCCGTTGTCCGCTCCCAGGTCTGCTCCTGACGGACCCAGTCGAGTCCCTGCCGCTGAAGCCGTTCACGTTTTTCCGTATCGGTCAATAAATTGTCCAAAGCTGCTGACAACGCGTTTTCGTCACCAGCGGGAAAGAGCACGCCGGTGACATTGTGAGTGATCAGCTCCTTGTGGCCGCCCACATCGCTTGCTACCAGCACCTTGCCCATGGCCATGGCCTCCAGGGGTTTCAACGGCGTCACCAGTTCCGTCAGACGCATGGAATAGCGGGGGTAGGCAAGGATGTCGATCAGAGCGTAGACTCCAGGCACTCGCTCGTGGGGTATCCGCCCCGGCATGACCACGCGATCGGCCAGCCCCAGGGATGTGATCAGACCCTTCAACTCCCCTGTCATTTCGCCACCGCCCACCAGTAGCAATACCGTGTCCGGCCTGTCTCCAGCCAGCCGGGCAAAGGCGCGCACCAGCAGATCGAGCCCTTCGTAACGATAGAAGGAACCGACAAAGCCGATGATCGTTTTGCCGGTCAGTTGCCAGGCACTGCGATACTCTTCGTCGACAGCACAGGGCTTGAAATCCTCGGGATTGACGCCGTTGAAGACCGGCGTGATCTTGTCCGCGGGAATACCGCGGGCAACCAGATCCTGCTTGAGGCCGTTGCAAAGGATGGCGACCTGATCAACCTGTTTGCAGGCACGGGTTTCCAGCCATTTGCTCAGGCGATAGCGTGGCGAGCCTTCACCGGCAGTACCGTGATCAACGGCGGCGTCCTCCCAAAAGGCGCGTATTTCATAGACCACCGGCAATCCCAGTTTGCGTCCGGCGCTGATTGCGGGAAAGGCGTTGAGCACTGGCGAGTGGGCATGCAGCACATCGGGTTTTTCCTGGGCGGCGACAGCAAGAATCCGCTGATAGAGCTGCCGCATCAGCTTGATTTCCGTCATCAGCGGCACCGCCGACTTCCTTACGGCCCCGCTGCGATAATAGGTGAATTCGTTGATTGTTTCCCGCTCAGGGCAGGTGGTGGCCAGGTTTTCCTCATGCTTGGGCGAGGTCAGAATCACCGAATCAAAACCCATTTGCCCCTGGGCCCGGAACAGATTCTGGCTGCGGAAGGTGTAGCCACTGTGCAGCGGCAGACTGTGATCAAGGATATGGAGGATCTTCATGACAGCAACCGTTCGAACTGCTCCATGTTTTTTTCCCAATCAAATTTAGCCGTTACATAATCCCGCGCCGCCTGACCCAGTTGCTGCCGCAAAGGCACGTCGGAAAGCAGCCTTTCAACAGCTGCGCAAAAGTCCGCGCCTGTGTCGGCAACAAGCAGATGGTCACCATGGATCCCCTGGACTCCGGCGTTGGCCCTGCTGGTGGTAACCACGGCCTTGCCCATGGCCATCGCCTCAAGAACCTTGTTCTGAACCCCCCGACCCAGATGCAGGGGGGCGACACACAGGGTCGCCAGCCGATAATAATCGCGGATATCCTCGACGAATCCGGTGACGGTGATGCCGTCATCTCCCGCCAGCTCTTTAATCTCATCCGCCGGATTGCTGCCGACAACATAAAAAGAAAGGTCCGGATAAATCCGGCGTAACAACGGCCAGACCTCACTGACAAACCAGAGAACACCGCTGACATTGACATGATAATCCATGGCTCCGGTAAACACGATGACCGGCGCAGCAGCTGTGGTCGCGACAGGCGGATGCCCGTCCATCGCCGCACTGGAAAAGAAATCATGATCAACGCCGTTGGGGATAACGCTCAGATTGTCCGCTTCCGGGCAGATTTTGTGAAACAGGGCGGCCTCATCGGCAGACACCAGAATACTGTGATCGAACGTTCCCTGAATCCGCCGCTCGTAGGCCGCCAGGCGCTCATGCTCAAGGCGATACAGCAGATCCAGAGGAAACCGCGACTGCTCGGCATATTGTCGCCATTTGTCGGAATCGACATCACAGAAATCCATGATCAGCCGTGGACGCTGGTCACTGTCCATAAGGCCGGAATTGAAAACGTACTCCGCCATGGAGGAAGAGAAGCAGACAACGGCATCATAGTCCTGCTCCGCCAGCCATTGGTCGCAGAGGGACTGCATCTTGCCATCATAAAAATAGCGACTGCTCAGGGACTTACCAAGTAGCAGGGCCAGAGCGCCGCGCATTTTTGCCCGATAAACAGCCAGAGGAAAAACCGCAACCCGATGACAGAGGGCCGCCAGGTCGGTCTGATACTTCAGATCCGCCGGACTGTCGGCCAGGCACAGCAGATCAACCTGATGCTTCTGCGTCAGGCAGCGTACCTGGTGAAAAGACCGGATCTTGTCCCCCTTGTTGGGGGGATAAGGGATTCTGTGGGCAAGATAGAGTATCTTCATAAAATCACCCCAGATACTTCGCCAGCGGTGGGCCGAGAATTCTGGTCATAAAAAACGGCATCTGCTGCCACACCCTGATCTTGCGGGCGTATTTCGGATTCGCGGGGCTCAGGTTCGGCAGCACATCAAGCTTCACCAGATGATATTGATAGGCCAGCGGGGTCGGCTCGAAACCCCAGTGTTTCTTGAAGCTGAAGGAGCCGGTATCAGCCTTGCTGCGTCCGTAGTCAAAAACCCGGAAACCCTTCTCCCAGCCCCGCTTCAGAAGCTCCCAGTACATAAAATCATTGGGGCAAAGCTGCCGGTAGGCAGCGAGGGAACCGGCGTAATAGGGCATGATCCGGTCCCGGAAATAAAATCCCAGAACCCCGGCAACGGGCTTCCCTTCAGCCGTTCTGACGACAAGGATCTCGGCATCTTCTCCAAACTGCTGAAGAAAGGAATCAAAAAATCGGCGCGGAAAAATCGGCGTGCCCAGCTGGTGATAACTGTGCTCCATCACCTCATAAAAAACATCCAGCTGCCCCCTGCCAAACTCGGCGACAAGGCCGGATTTGATCCCCTTGCGCACGGCGGCGCGGGATTTACGGGGAATCGCCAGCAGGTTATCCTCCAGTTCCGGCAACAGTTTCTTGCTGAAGTTGTAATAGAGATCCTTGGTCAGAAGCCCGGCAACAGGGCGCCGGTTCTTCAGTTCCAGGTAATCGCATGCCAGCTCCTGCGCCAGACTCTTCGCATGCTCGACCAGCGCCACCTCTGTCTCGACGTCATCCGCCAGGGCCCCGCCCGCCTCGGCAAAGGCGGCAGACACCAGATAATGGCCGAACAGCGGACTTTTGATCCGGGTCAGGGGCAACACGCCGACGATCTTTTCGGGCCCCTGGCCGTTGTCGGCGCTATGCACCGCGACCACATCGTACTGCGGATGACCGAAGCTCTGCTTCACAGCCCGCTGCCAGCGGCAGGTATGAAACAGCGTCCCCTGCGGATGCCGCAGAAGGTAATCGTCCCAGGATTGCGCATCCTCTGTTGTTGCCGGGCGGATCTGCATCAGACGAGCCCCCCCCGACCGGAAGCCGCCGTAGCATCAGCATCGAGGCTTTGCGCCAGCGGCATAAAGTCAAAATCCTGGAGCAGGGAGCGAAACCGCTGCTCCGTACGCTCCAGATTCAGGTAATGGCGAAACCGGCTTTTCAGCCCGGCACCCGCCATGCGCGGCTGCTGCGGATCAAACTCCCAGGGATGGAGATAAAAGACAAAGGGCTGGCCTTCCGTCTCGTTGATCCGCCTCAACCCCCAGCGCGTCACCCGGTAGGGCAGCAGGCGGAAATAGCCGCCACCGGCGATGGGCAGGTTTCTGCCCGCCAGCGTCATGGTCGTGATGGGAATTTCGCGAATAGCCGGCGCATCCACGACCACCTGATCGGCAGACACCCAGGCGCCGTTCTCCTTTACTGCGTAACCGGCAAAACGTGGCCAGTCCGGGATGCCGTAAAAGTCATGCTTCATTGGAAAGATACTGGAATCATAATGAAAACCAGCGTCGATCAACTCATCAAAAGCCCAGTCGGTCGCTCTGGTAATGGAATAACTGGGCGCGCGATAACCACGAACCTGTTGCCCCGTCTGATCTTCAAGCAGCCCCTTGGAGCGGCGGATATCCTGCCGATAGCTGTTGCGATCCTGCAGAGCGACCCGCTGGTGCAGATAACCGTGACTGGCGATTTCGTGCCCGGCGGCGGCAATCGTTTTTGTTATTTGCGGGTAACGCTCCGCCACCCAACCAAGGACAAAAAAGGTCGCCTTGACCTGATACTCATCGAGAATCCGCAATACCAGATCGGTATTCCCTTCAACCCGACACTCCCGTGTACCCCAGGTCGCGGGCGCGGAAATATTCTCGAACGCCGAGACATGGAAATAATCTTCGACATCAATGGTGAGAAAGTTCTTCTTTTTTTTCTTTTCAACCATGAACGTCCCA
>CALFFB010000054.1 GCA_937958075.1 uncultured Geobacteraceae bacterium
CTGTCGCCGAGGGTCCGACTGTCGCTGTTCAGGTCCTCCAGGGCACTGATCCCCTTGATCAGCACCTGCACCGGGTTCTGCCGGGTGGGCAGGGCCGACGGCTCGGTGGCCATGCCCTGCAGGCGCTCCTTCAGGCAGGAGACCTCGTTGATAATGTTCTGCAGGGCCTGGGCCTGGGTCTGATAAAGGCTGTCGAGTTCGTCGATGAGGTGATCGAGCTGGGCTTTTTGCAACTCGACATTCAGATAGGTGGTACCGACATCCTCCACCGGGGACGTCTCGTCAACGACGGCGGTTTCGAGCAGAGCGGCGTTGACGTGTTCGATGCGCTGACGCAGATTGTCATGGAACTGGATACCGACGACCACCCGATTGATTTCCGAGCTGATCTTCACCGCCATCCGCTCCGCCTCATTGACCATGGAGATGGAGTAGTTCACCAGCTCGGCAACCTTCTCCAGGGCGGTTTCCGTTGCCTGCTGCGAGCCCTTGACCAGATCCTCCAGGGCTTCGATACTCTGCCGGGCCTCGCTCAGGGTCTGGCTCTGGTCGGCCTTGGCCCGCGCTGTCTGGTCGAGGAGCTGATCGGTGGCGAGGCGGATCTGTTCGGCCAGGTTGATGGTGTCCTTTGAGACCACCTTGAACATCTGCTCCATGGCTGTGTGCCGAGCGCACTCAACGCCGGTGTTGATACCGATGACCCGCAGAAACATGCCGACCCGTTCCAGGGTGTGACTCTTGCGGGAAATGGAATCCATCAGCTTGAGCATGGAGGCGAGGTTGCCGCACAGATCGCCGGCGGTCTGCTGCGCCGCCCGGGTGGCCTGCTGGCTCTCCTCGACATAACGGGAAATCTGGCGCAGCACGCCCTGCTCATCCTTCTTCTGAAACAGGTCCATGGCGGCGGTAATCTTTTTGCGCTGGGTTGTCGACATCATCTGCACCTGCTGCAGATTCATCCCCAGGGCCATGAAATCGTCTTCCGACGAGGTCACCACCTCGGTCAGGGATTGCACCACCTCCGCCAGGGGGTGAGGCTCCCGGGAAACCCTGCTGTCTGCCTGGTTGCGGTTGGAGTTATCGGTCATGACGATCTCTTCTTCCGATTTCGGCGCCCGTTTCCACGGCTTGCCGCCTGGTCCTTGATCCGGGGTGCGTGCTGTTCCTGCTTGACCGCCGCCGGCGTCTCCACCGGCACGGCGGGGGGTTCCTGCGTGCGCCGCCACTGCTGATAGGTCTCGCAGTTTTCGTAATCCCCCTGACAGTAGGCAATGACGTTGGGGATTTTCAGGCTGGTGAGAACCACGCAGTAGCACTCGGCCAGAGGGTGATCCACCAGTGGACAGCGCGGCGACCGGGTCCCTTCGGCGGGCGGCGCGGAGGCCGGGGCCGCCGTGTTGTTCCGGTCATCGTGGGAAAGGGGATTGGCCATGAACACCTGCTTCAGGTTGCGGGATGAAAAACCGCCGGGCACCTTGGCCCGGCACGGATCACGGCTGGACTTATCCCAACAATCGTGCCGGAACCCTGTAGCTGACGACATGTTGGACAAGAATTTTGAGATTTTTTTATTTAACCATTTATAACGTATATTTATAGACAGACAATGAGAGGCGGAGGCGGCACATGGACAGCAGATGACGTAAAAGAGAGGAATGGCGTAAAGGGAAAGTATGTGCCACGACACACAAGTGTGCGGCACATAAGTGTGTCATGGCACACCACAGAGCTGATACCGGCAGGCAGAACAGCCGTCAGTCGGAGGCTATGTTCAGCTCAGCAAGCTTGCGATACAGGGTTCGGCGGCTGATGTTGAGGAGCCGCGCCGCCTTGGCCTTGTTCCCCCCGGCCCTGGCCAGGGCGTCTTTGATGGCGGCGGCGGAATCATCCCTGGTCAGGGGCGCGGCTTCGGCAGGATGGGACAGGTCGGGCGGCAGATCCGCCAGCTCAATGATCCCGGAACGGCAGAGAATAAAGGCGTGCTCGATGACGTGTTCCAGCTCGCGGATATTTCCGGGCCAGTCGTGATTCACCAGGCACCGTTCGACCGCTGCCGACACCCCGCCGACATGCCGGGTGTAGCGGCTGTTGAACAGGGCGATGAAATGGGCGATGAGCAAAGGAATATCGGTACGCCGCTCGCGCAGGGCCGGCAGGGCGATATTGACGACCTTGAGCCGGTAGAAGAGATCCTCACGGAAAGCGCCCTGACGGATTTTTGCCGCCAGATCCTGATGGGTCGCTGCCACCACCCGCACATCCACCGGTATGGGCGTGGCGTCACCGACCCGCTCGATGACCTTTTCCTGCAGCACCCGCAACAGGCGTACCTGCATGGCCATGGAGATATCACCGATTTCATCGAGAAAGATGGTGCCGCCCTGGGCCATCTCAAAGCGCCCGGCGTTATCCCTGACGGCGCCGGTAAAGGCCCCCTTGACGTGGCCGAAGAGTTCGGTGGCCAGCAGATTTTCCGTCAGGGCGGCGCAGTTGACCTTGACCAGGGGCTTGTCCCGGCGCGGTCCGCGCTGATGCAGGGCATCGACAATCAATTCCTTGCCGGTGCCGCTCTCGCCGGTAATCAGAACGGTCGTCGGCACCTCGGCCAGCCGCTCGAGCAGGGCGTAAATTTCCTGCATGGGTGGCGACTCCCCGACAATGCGCTCAAACTGCCGGCGCTGCTGCAAAGTGCGCTCAAGGGCGCGCAGACGGGTTTCATCGCGCAGCACCAGCACTGCTCCCATCGGCTCGCCGGTGGCCGTGGTCAGGGGTGTCGTATGCAGGGAGACAAAACGCTCACGGTGCGGGTCACACTCACATTTCAGTTCCTTCTCCTCCACCGTCGCCCCTTCAGCGAGGGTCCGGCGCAGGGCCGCCACACAGCGGCTGACACAGATCGGAGCTGCGGAAACAAAGGTCGTGCCCGGTTTGAGTCGGGAAAAATGGCTGTGCTGGCGGGCGGCGTCGTTCATGGCGACCACCTGCAGCTGCCGGTCGACGGAAATGATACAGTCGCGGACACTGCGAAAGACCGCCTCAAGGTGTGCCTGTGAGCTGCGTTTTTCATCCTGCGCCTGCTTGAACTGCAACGCCTGGCGGGCCGTTTTCAGCAGCACGGTCTGGGTTACCGGCTTGGCGATGTAGTCATAAGCGCCCCGGCGCAAGGCCGCCGTCGCTGTCTCCATGGTGGGAAAGCCGGTCACCAGTACCACCGGGATGTGGGCGTGGTGGGCCTGACAATAGGCGAGAAAATCGATACCGCCGATGTGGGGCATGACAATGTCGGAAATAATCAGATCGATGTCCGTGTCCTGCAGCAGCTGCCGGGCCCGGTCAACACGATCGGCGGTGACGACCTGATAGCCTTCATCCCTCAGAAATTCACTGAAGGTAAAGCGCAGGCTTTCCTCGTCATCGACGATCAGAATGCGTGCCGTCATCAGGCTGCCTCTCCGGTGGGCAGGGGCAGGTCGATGCTGACCCGGGTGGACTCGCCGTGGACACTGTCGATGACAAAGCGTCCGCGATGATTTTTGATGATCCCGTGGCTGATGCTAAGGCCCAGGCCGGTGCCGGCGTTGACCGGCTTGGTGGTGAAAAACGGGTGCAGCACCCGCACCAGGTCGGCCTTGCTGATCCCCGTTCCGTAATCGGTGAAGGTCAGGCGCACCCAGGTGCCATCGCCCTCGGCAACAACATCGCCGGCAATATCAATGGTTTTGTCCGGATGCGGGGCGGGGTATTTTTCGTTGAGGGCATAGCGGGCATTACTGATCAGGTTCAGAAAGACCTGCTGCAGCTGGGATTTCACCCCCATGACCGGTGGCAGATCCTCCGCCAGCCGCGTGCGCAGGCCGATCTCGTTCTGCCGCAGCTGGGCGGCGGCCAGGGCCAGACAGTCGGCCAGGGTTTCCTGCAGGCAAACGGGCTGCCGCTGTTCTTCCTGAGGGCGGGCAAAAGCCAGGAGATTACCGACGATGGTAGCGATGCGGTTACCTTCATGAATGATGCGCCCGGCGACATCCCGATTGCGCTCATCAGCCTGCAGACGGTTCACCAGAATCTGGGCATAGTTGATGATGCCGTTGACGGGATTGTTGATTTCATGGGCCACCCCCGCCGCCAGCTCACCGAGGACGGCCAGTTGCGAGGCGCGGATGGCGTCGGACTGGCTTTTGATTTTTTCCGCCACATCGTGAAACTGCAGCAGGGTGCGATTGACTCCGCCCTCCGGTTCACGAATGGGCAGCACCCTGACATTCCACACCCGGCCGTCACCACCATCGAGCTGCAACTCGGCTACGGTACCATCAAGAAGCTCCTGTGGCCGGGGGAGGGCACCGTTATCAAGCAGGAAGTTCTGTTTCAGCAACTGCAGAAAGGTCATCTCTTTGAGGGTGTCGGCTTCCCTCTCCAGAAGGGTCAGTGCTGCCTGATTGGCCCACTCGATGCGCAAGCTCCCGTCAACCAGCAGCAGGGGGTCGACAATCCCCTCAAACACGGAAAGAAACTGCTGATACAGATGACGATAGCGCTCCTGGCTGCGGGTCAGGGCCGCCGCCATCTGCCGCTGCTGTTGCAGCAACCGCCATTCCCGCAGAGCACGCTCAATGGTGTGGGGCATCTGGGCGAAGGCGGTATCCGATTTCACCAGATAGTCAAGAACACCGGCCTTCATCGCCGCCACCGCCTGCAGCTCGTCACCCTTTGCGGTCATGATCAGAATGGGGAAGCTTCTGTCCCCGGCGTTGTCATTGAGCACCTTCAGGGCCGAACCATCAGGCAGATTCAGATCCATCAGCACCAGATCGGGAAGCTCATGCCTGAGCTGCTGCCGGTAATCCGCCAGGGTCGGCACCATCGCGATACGTGCCGAACTGCCGGCCTCGGCAAAAGCGTAGCGGATGAGCTCGACATGGGCGGGATCGTCCTCAACGACGAGAATAGAGAGATCG
>CALFFB010000055.1 GCA_937958075.1 uncultured Geobacteraceae bacterium
TCAGTCTGATTTCGCAGTATGTGAGTCTGAAGCAGGCCGGGCGCAATCATGTGGGTCTCTGTCCTTTTCACGGGGAGAAAACCCCCTCCTTCAGCGTCAACGCCGAGCGCCAGTTTTTTCACTGTTTCGGTTGCGGGGAAGGCGGCGATGTCTTCAGTTTCATCATGAAGACTGAAGGGATCAGTTTTCCCGATGCGGTACGCAAACTGGCGGAGCGCTGCGGCGTGGATCTGGAGGAGCGGCCCCTGACCTCCGCGGAGCAGGAGCAGCTGGCTTTACGCGAACGGCTCTATCGTATCAACGACCTGGCGGCCGAGCTCTTTCACGACAATCTGATGCGTCATCCCCAGGCGGAAGGTGCGCGCCAGTATCTCAAAAAGCGCGGTTACGGACAGAAGGCGGCAACGGAATTTCGCCTCGGTTACGCCCTCGATCAGTGGACGGACCTGCGTGACCATCTGCAGCTCAAAGAGGTTGATGCTGATGAAGCCCGCAGCCTGGGGTTGATCCGCGCGGGCAAGCAGGGGCGTGGTGATTTTGATATGTTCCGCGGCCGTCTGATGTTTCCGGTGTGTAATCTGGCGGGACGGGTGGTCGCCTTTGGTGGTCGGGTTCTAGACGACGGCAAGCCGAAGTATATCAATTCGCCGGAATCGCCGATTTATCACAAGGGGGATGTGCTGTTCGGCCTCTATCAGGCGCGTCAGGCCATCCGTGCCAGTGGCGATGCCCTGGTGGTGGAGGGGTATTTTGATCAACTGGCGCTGCAGCGTGCCGGTTTTGCCCAGGCGGTAGCGACCTGCGGCACGGCCCTGACCGGTGACCAGGCGCGGCATCTCAAGCGCTACGCCCGGCGGGTGGTGCTGGTCTTTGATCAGGACAATGCCGGTCGCCAGGCGACCTACAAGGCGATGACAGCCCTGCAGCAGGAAGAGGTAACGGCAGCCGTCATCAGTCTGCCGACGGGGGAGGATCCTGACTCATTTTTGCGCAGGCAGGGAGCCGATGCCTTCCGGAAGTTGCTGGACTCGGCGCGCCCGGCGATGGAGCTCTTTATTGAAGAGACCCTCAGGCAGGCGGGATCGGGCGTTGAGTATCGGGTCCGCGCGGTTGAAGCGGTGCTTGAACGGCTGGCTCAGGTGAAAAGCGATCTGGAGAAGGATCTTTACTTAAAGGAGCTGGCAAGGCGCAGCGGTATTGATACCGGGCTGCTGCAACAGAAATTGCGGAAAATCACCGCCGCAAGACCCGGACAGGCCACCGACCGGACTGGATTCGCCGCGACGACCGGCAGGGGACCGTCGCCCGCGCAGCGGACGCAATCGCCGGTGTCGGACCGGGCGCCGACGCTGGGACGTGCCGAAGGAACCCTGATCCGTCTGCTGCTCCAGAGCGCTGCCGGGCGGCGTCAGTTTGTTCAGGCCGGAGGAATGGAGCTGCTGCCGCGGGCAGAGGTGCGTGACATCGTCCAGTTGATCCTCGATCAGGACGCTACGGGAGCTTGTGATATCGCCACCCTGCTGCCCTTGATGACTCCGGATCAGGCTGCGATTATCCAGTCCCTGGCCGGGTTTGATCCCGAAGAGTTTGCCGACAGCCTGGAGCAGGCAACGGAAGATTGTTTGCGATCACTGCAAAAGCAGGCCTTGAAAAAACGCAGTGACAAGCTCTGGCGGGAGCTGATTCCGGAGGCGGAAAATCGGGGCGACAGCGCCCTGGCCGATGACTACCGGACGGAGCTGAGGCAGTTGCAGATGCAGATTAAAGGCGGTTTATATTAAAAAAGGGATTTTGAGTTTTAATTTTCACAATAGCGGTTACACTTGAAGCCATAAACAATCGAGACACTTTCAAACTGTGCAGAAAACTGCAGGGGAGATCAGGCACAAATGGTTAAAAAGACGAACACTGAAGAAGTTCAGCAGCTGATTGACATGGGAAAGGAAAAGGGTTTTCTGACCTACGATGAGGTCAATGATATGTTGCCGGCGAGCATGGTGTCCTCCGATCAGCTTGAGGATGTCATGAGCATGTTCGGTGAGATGGACATAGAGATCGTTGAGAACGACAGCAAAATCACCAGCTCCAAGGACGACGACCTGGAAGATGAGGACGAAGGAGAGGTCGAGCTGGAGGCGGGAACCCTTGGCAAGACCAGTGATCCGGTGCGCATGTACCTGCGCGAAATGGGGCAGGTGGCGCTGCTCACCCGTGAGGGGGAGGTCGAGATCGCCAAGCGGATCGAGGAAGGGGAGGCGCTGGTGGCCAAGGTGATCATGCGTACGCCCATCGCCGTTCGCGAAGTGGTGCTCCTCCTTGACAAGCTGGAAAAGGGGCAGATCAACGTCTCCGACATTACCCGGGAGTATGATGAGGAAGAAGGGGGCGAGGCGGAGGGTCGCCAGCGTCAGCGCCTGCTGACCTTGCGGGAGAAGATGCTGCCGATGAATCAGTCCCTGGCGGAGATCGAGGAGGCCATCGACAAGGAGACTGCCGTCCGCAAGCTGAAAAAGCTGCGGGATCAGGAAGCCCAACTGCGTGATCAGCTGACAGAGATGCTGCGTGAGGTACGCCTGAAGGAGTTTCAGGTGGCCAAGATCGTCGATCGCCTCAAGGACATGGGCACCCAGGTCAAGAAGGGACAAACGGAGATCAGCGCCTGCGAGGAGATGGTCAACCGCCCTTATGCCGACATTCTCGGATATCTGACGCGCATGCGGCAAAGTGACGAGGAGGCCCACGCTGTCGCTGACGAGCTGCAGGTGTCCGGGGATGTGCTGCTGACCGTCGAGAAGCGGCTGAAGTCCGCCGAACGCAAGTTCAAACGGGTCAAGGCGGAGTCTGGTTTCGAGCCGGAAGACCTGCTCGAATACCTCAAGGAGGTCTACAAGGGGGAGTGGATCGCCAAAAAGGCAAAGGCGGAGCTGATTGAAGCCAATCTGCGGCTGGTGGTGTCCATTGCCAAGAAATATACCAATCGCGGCCTGCAGTTCCTTGATCTGATTCAGGAGGGGAACATCGGGCTGATGAAGGCGGTGGACAAGTTCGAATACCGGCGCGGTTACAAGTTTTCCACCTACGCCACCTGGTGGATTCGCCAGGCGATTACCCGTGCCATTGCCGATCAGGCGCGGACGATCCGGATTCCGGTCCACATGATCGAAACCATCAACAAGCTGATCCGCACCACCCGCCAGCTGGTGCAGGAATGCGGTCGCGAACCGACGCCGGAAGAGATCGCCGAGCGCATGGATCTGCCCCTGGACAAGGTGCGCCGGGTTTTGAAAATCGCCAAGGAGCCCATCAGTCTGGAAACCCCCATCGGCGAGGAGGAAGATTCGTCGCTGGGTGATTTCATCGAGGACAAGGGGGTCATATCCCCCCTGGAAGCAGTGATCAAGGGCAATCTGACCGATCAGACGTCGCGGGTTCTGGCGTCCCTGACACCCCGGGAAGAACGGGTGCTGCGCATGCGCTTCGGCATCGGCGAGAAGTCGGATCACACCCTGGAAGAGGTCGGCCAGGATTTCAACGTGACCCGTGAGCGTATTCGTCAGATCGAGGCCAAGGCCTTGCGCAAGTTGCGCCATCCCAGCCGTTCCAAGCGCCTCAGGGGATTTTCCGCCGTCGACTGAAGGCGTCGGCATTGGTAAGGATATTGACCGAAAAATATCTTGACAGGGATGTTCGGAGATTTTAAATTACTCATTTGTCATTAAGGGAATCCTGAAGGGCCTATAGCTCAGTTGGTTAGAGCCGCCGGCTCATAACCGGCTGGTCCCAGGTTCGAGTCCTGGTGGGCCCACCACGTTTCCCGGCAGGACAGTTCTGGTTGTTGCGGTTTGTTGTCACTTTTTCAAGAGAGTACAGGTTGACCGGTTTGCATCTGCTGCAGAAGATTATCAGTTTGCCTCTCCCGGGCACCAGAGGAGAAGCGTAATGACAGGGTCGTTAACAGACGGCAACAGGGCAGTACAGCACCACAACCAGACAAAACCAGACAAGACCACAAAAAAGAGTGCACCGGAAAACCGGCGCACTCTTTTTTTTTGACCCGGAGAGCGGAAATAGCGGCATGAAAAAAGAGAAAACCGCAAAAGTCTCAGATGTTATCGGCCTGATTAACCGGCTGGCACCGCCGGAGCTGGCGGAGCAGTGGGACAATGTCGGACTCCAGGTTGGTGACCCCGGCGCCCTTGTTGAACGGATACTGGTCTGCCTGGATGTCAGCCCGCAGGTGCTGGAAGCTGCCGCCAGGCTGCAGGCACAGCTTGTTGTTGCACATCACCCCCTGATTTTTCACTCCCTGAAGCGGCTCAGCCCGGCCGATGCCACCGGCGCTCTGGTCTATCGCGCCGTACAGCAGAATATCGCGGTTGTCGCTGCTCATACCAATCTGGACCGGGCCAGGGACGGGCTCAACGACTGGCTGGCGGCGCGACTGGGCTTAAGCCGGATCAGACCCCTGGAGAAGCCGGTGCAGGATGCCTTGCGCAAGCTGGTGGTCTATGTGCCTGTGGGCCATGAACAGCAGCTGATGGACGCCCTGTTTGCGGCCGGTGCCGGGCACATCGGCGCCTATGATCGCTGTTCCTTCAGAACCCCGGGAACCGGGACCTTCCGTGGCGGCGCTGACAGCACCCCTTTTATCGGCACGGCCGGTGTTGCCGAAGAAGCCCAGGAGTTGCGCCTGGAGACAATCTTCCCCGTGGCCCTGCAGGAGCGTATTGTTCAGCGCATGGTCAAGGCCCATCCTTATGAAGAGGTGGCCTATGATCTGATCCCCCTCGCCAATCCCCGTACCGATGTCGGTCTGGGGCGTATCGGCGAGCTGGCACAGTCGCTGTCCCTCAGTGATTTCGCCAGGCAGGCCAAGCAGGCTCTCGATCTGCCCTTCCTGCGCCAGATCGGCACCCCGACCCAGATGATAAGCCGGGTGGCGGTTTGCGGTGGCAGCGGCATGAGCACGTTCAGCGATGCGGCGCGTCTTGGTGCCGACTGTCTGGTGACCGGGGATGTCAGGTATCATGAGGCGCAGCAGGCCCTTGAGGCTGGAATCGCGGTGCTCGATGCCGGGCATTTCGGCACGGAAAAGATCATGGTCTCAGAGCTGGCGACACGGTTGCGGAAATTGGCGGCAGACCGGTCTTACGATCTCGATATCATCACCTCAACCGAGGAAAAAGACCCTTTTACTCTTGTTTTTTAAAACATATTGGCGCCGACAGGGCAGAGCAGCGGTTCGGCAGAATGATGGCGGAATGGATGACACGGCAAATGACAAGCGGAGGTAACACGTGCAAGAAAAGATGAACCTACTCAGGGACCTGCAGGAGATCGATCAGGAAATCAGCAGCATTGAGGAGGTCTGTTCGGGGTATCAACGGGAATTGAATGAGTTCAAGAAGCAGGCCGATGATGTGCAGGCCATGCTCGATCAGCTGGCCGGGGAGATAGGCCGTCTGCGGCAGGAGGAATCCCAGATCCAGCTGGAGCTGGACAAGCAACGTGACAGTGTCGCCAAGGCCGAAGCCCGCCTGCCGGGGATTCAGACCCAGAAAGAGTATGTTGCCGTGTTGAAGGAAATCGACGTGGCCAAAAAGGGGAACAAGGAGCTGGAGGAGCAGCTCAAGGCCAAGCAGGGTGAGATCGCCGCCCTGGTCGATGAACAGCAGGAAAAAGAAGGAAACCTGGAGGCCATCAACGAGAACGCTGAAGCGCGGGGCGCTGAGTTGAATGAACTGATCAGCTCGTCCAACGCCAAGCTGCAACAGCAGAAGCAGGCCCGTGAATCCGTGGTCACAGATGTTCCGACCTCCCTGTTGCGCAAGTATCAGGGGCTGTTCAAACGCAGAAACGGTCTGGCCCTGGCTATCGCCCGCAATGGCGCTTGCCTCGGCTGTAACATGCAGCTGCCGCCGCAACTGTTCAACCGCCTGCTGCTGGCTGAGGATCTGCAGACCTGCCCGCACTGTAATCGTATTCTGTACGTCGAAGTGGAAGTCTGACAGGCAACGAATCATGCGGCCAAAGAAGGACAGATGATCGCCGCCCGGGCAGCCAGGCTGTACCGGGGGGAGGAAAGTCCGGGCTCCGCAGGACAGGATGGTTCCTAACGGGAACCGGGGGCGACCCCAGGGAAAGTGCCACAGAGAACAGACCGCCTGCTCCAGCCTCGGGCTGTGGCAGGTAAGGGTGAAACGGTGAGGTAAGAGCTCACCAGTTCCGGCGGCGACGCCGGAAGCTTGGTAAACCCCATCCGGAGCAAGGTCAAATAGGGAAACGTTTGAGGGCTGTCCGCCTGAAGTTTCCGGGTTGACCGCTTGAGGTCGTCGGCAACGGCGATCCTAGATAAATGATCATCGCCCTGCGTGCGGGTAACCGGCGCAGGGAACAGAACCCGGCTTACGGACTTCTTTGGCCCTTTTTTCTCGGCAGTGTGATTATTCATGCTGCCGTTTCTTTTGGGCACGCAATGGAATTCAGGTGATGGATCTAGTGATGTTTTCAGCGGATGGGATGTCCGCGACAAGCCAGGCCCGCAGCAGCGACTGGCAGCAGATTGTCGCAGCCGTCACCAGGGAGTATGGCCAGCTCAGCGGTCCGGAGAAGGAGTGGATCGCCACGAGCCTGGGGGAAATAGAGGGCCTGCAGCAGCAGCTTGACGCTCTGTTTGTCGCGGCCGCGGGCGATGACCTTTGTGCCCGTTGTCGTGGCGCCTGCTGCGGCTGCGGTCATAATCACATGACCCTGGTGAATCTGTTGAGCTGTCTTCAGCGCGACGACCTGCCGCAACCGGATTTTACGCGGGGCTGCCCCTTCATGGGGGATTGCGGCTGCCTGCTTCGTGCCGGAAGCCGTCCGTTCAACTGCGTGACCTTTATTTGTGATACCATAGAGGAGCAGATGAGCCTTGGGCAATGTGATCTCTTTTATTCGCTGGAACGACAGCTGCGCACGCTCTATCGTGCCTTTACCGAACGGTATCGCGGCGCGGCCATGACCGGCCTGCTGCTGCACTACCGGCGTTTACGTGGAGACTCCTTTTTCTCAATGAAGTCAGATATCAAGGGGTGATACCGATGAAACTGTCTTTTGATCGCAGCAATGGTGAAATCGATGAGCTGATCGATGAATTGATGGAGAAAGCCGGAGTCAATCATTCACAGCTGATCCGTGAAATGATTATCGGCGCCCTGAAGTCAGGCCAGGAAAATACCTATCTGGCCGATCAGAAACTGATTGCCACGACCCTGAAGGAGATGCGCTACACCAACAAGGTCTTTGCTCCCTACCGTCAGCGCAAAAAAGTGACTGTGTTCGGCAGCGCCAGGACCACGCCGGACGATCCGACCTATCAGAAATGCGTGGAATTTTCGCGGCTGCTGGCGGAGCATGGTTACATGGTCATTACCGGTGGTGGGCCGGGCATCATGCAGGCCGGGAACGAAGGCGCCGGCGCCGAAAATTCCTTTGCCGTGAATATCCGCCTGCCTTTCGAGCAGAACACCAATCCGGTTATGAGCCAGGATAACAAGGCCATCACCTATCGGTACTTTTTCAACCGCAAGGTCGCCTTTCTCAAGGAAGCCCATGCCGTTGCCCTGTTTCCCGGCGGCTTCGGCACCCTCGACGAGGCGATGGAAACCATGACCCTGATTCAGACCGGAAAGAACCCCATTGTCCCTTTGGTGCTCATTGATGACGACGGTGGTTACTGGGACGAGTGGTTCCGGTTCCTGCGCGACAGCCTGCTCAAGCGGGGAATGATATCTGGCGAAGATTTTTCCCTGTTTACCATTACCCGTGATCCGCTGGAAGCGATCGCCGTGATCGACGAGTTCTACCGCAATTTTCACTCCATGCGCTTTGTCGGCAAGAAGCTGGTCATGCGCCTGAACAAGGAGCTGAATCAGGAGCATTGCGCGATCCTGATCAGCGAATTTGGTGAAATCCTGTCCGAAGGTGGAACCATCGTGCCGGGCAGGGCCTTTCCCGAAGAGGATGATCAGCCGGATCTGAAAGACCTGCCCCGGCTGGTGCTCGACTTTAATCTGCGTAACTACGGTCTGCTGAGTGCGGTGATCCGGCGGATCAATTCCTTCTGATGAATCGAAACCTGTTATGATCAGTGACCAGCTCCACATTCCCATCAGCCCGACCCGGGTCGATGTCCCGCGCGCTGATTTGCGCCGCATGCATCAACTGGCACGCATCCTGTTCCGGACAAGCCTGAACCCGGCCTACCGGCAACGGGTTCTGCCGGAACTTCCCGAGGCAGCCCGTTTTGATCCGGGACACGCGGCCTTGATGATGGGCTATGATTTTCACCTCGGGCCCGACGGACCGCGCCTGATCGAGGTCAACACCAATGCCGGAGGTGCCTTTGTCGCCTGGGAAAGCCAGCGCCGCGACTGGCAGGGGGGCGATCGCATGACCCCCGACGCCCGCTTTCAGCAGCGCCTGCTGTTCAGTTTTATCCGCGAATGGCGCGAATTTTCCCGGATCAGAAAGCCCCTGCAGACAGTCGTGATCATCGACGAGCAACCGGAAAACCAGCCCCTGTACCCGGAAATGGTCAGCTGCCGCAACTGGCTTGCAGACAACGGCATCGATACCCGTATCGCCGACCCTGAGGAGCTGCAGGCAGGGGCTGATGGCGTTTTTCATCAGGGGCAGCGGATCGATCTCATCTATAACCGCCACTGTGATTTCTATCTGGAAGATGAGGCCATGGCCGACCTGCGCACAGCCTATCTGGCCGGGAGCGTCTGTCTGTCACCCAACCCCTTTGCCTACGGGCTGCTGGCCGACAAGCGACGGATGATTCTCTGGTCTGATGCGGAGGCCCTTTCTGCGCTGGGACTGCCGACCCATTACCGTGAAGCGCTGCTGGACATGGTGCCGCGCAGCCGCCTGCTGGCCGGACTCGATCCGGATCAGGTGTGGGCCGAGCGCGCCGGTCTGGTCTTCAAACCCGTCAGCCGCTTCGGAGGGCGCGGGGTGCTGACCGGGAAAAGCGTCTCCCGCAAGCGGTTTGCCGAGCTGCCGCCGGAAACAACCCTGGTGCAGCAGCTGGTGCCGCCATCCCAGGTTGCTGATGACGAAGGACGATCCTTTAAGGTTGACTTGCGTTTGTACGTCTACCGCGATCACCTCCTCGGCGTCGGTGCCCGCCTCTACCAGGGGCAGCTCACCAACCTGCGGACTCCCGGCGGCGGTTTCGCCCCGGTGCGGATTGTGTAGCAGGAAGTTGCTGTTCAGTACGAAGTTACTGTTTCACATGGATTCAAACGGGGTCAGGGTTCCCATGACAAGGGCGTCTGGCGCCAGGGATGGCGACAGTTGAGCGGTCAAGGATGACGAAAAGCGTCCCTTGGAATGGGAGTCGTGACCCCGTATCCGGGATGCCCTGATTTAATCACACCAGCAAATCAGAACATGGAGGACGCCATGTGTCAGTTGCTTGGCATGAACTGCAATGTCCCCACCGATATC
>CALFFB010000056.1 GCA_937958075.1 uncultured Geobacteraceae bacterium
CAGGCTGCCCGCGACCATGAGGCACCCCAGAACGATAAACGCTGAAGGGAACAATCCGGCATCACCGAGCAAGCCAAGGACCAGGGGCGTCACGCCGGCTCCAAGGAAGAAACCGAAGGGAACGGTGTAGGCAACAGCCTGATTTCTGAGCTCCGCCGGAACCGACAGGGCCAGAGCTTTAAGTACCGGAGCAAAAAAGCAGACAGCGAACAGGGGTTGCAGAAAGACCGGAACAAACAACCAGTACCCCTGCAACAGACCGATAAGAGCGGTCAGGATGCCACCGCTGACCAGGATAATCATCAACGAACGGCTCACGCCCATCCGGTCTGTGAGCCAGCCGCCGACAAGCACGACGGGAATGCTCAGCATCCGCGACGCCGACAGCATACTGTTGCCCAGCTCGCGCTCAATCCCCTGATCAATAAAATATACCGGCAGCATGGAGTAGATACCGAGGGTGCTCCCCACCCCCAGACCGAACAACAGCACCAGTTTCCAGAAATTTTTCTGGCGGGAGAAGTAGATAAATGTACTCAAAGCAGGCGCAACGCCCCGGCTGCCTCCCTGTCCGGCATACATACGATACGCACCGGCAATACCCAGCGTCAGCAGTCCCTGGACCAGTACAATCTGCTGCCAGTCAAAAAAATTCAGCAGAAGTTCCACCTGCAGAGGCACGAGAAACAAGGCGAAATTCGGACCCAGTTCGTGGACACCCATCCCCTTCCCCCAGTGCGCCGGAGGAATCAGCTCGGTCAGTCTGGCCACACCTGCCGGCAGGTAGAGTCCCGCCATGAGTCCGAGGCCGGTGACCAGGGTCGCAACCTGCCAGTAGTTCTGGCTGAAGGCCATGCCGATCAGACAGATACCGAAGCCGGCAACAGACAGCTGAATCGTCTGGGTAAAGGTCCAGCGGCTGGAGATCACCCCGGACACAAACAGGCCGAAAAAATATCCAAGGGACGTCATCAGAAAAAGATTTCCGGTTCCGGCATGGGAGTATCCCAGCTCCATCTCCATGACCGGTGCCAGGGGTGACAGCAGAACGCGGGCAACAAAGTTGAGATAGAACAGCAGGGTAATAAAAAGCAAAGGGACAAACCAGGGGTGTTTTTGCAGCATTGTCATCTCCAGTTAATGAGGCACCTATTATAACCGCAAATCAGCGCTGTTCGCATGAACATAATGATGTGCCGCTGACATTTTCGAGCTGCCGGCCCGGTCGGCAAATTGCTGCAGACCGCCTTGCCGGACGCCCGGCCTGCTGCTAGCATTGAAGTTGACTCAGGATCCGCTGACGGCGCAATGTCCGACCCTCCGACAGAGACTTGACAGCACGCCACTCTTTTCACCTTTTACAAGGAGCCGGTATCCACTCATGCCTCCATCGCACCATGATTATCTGATCGAAAACCCTCACTGCCTTGATGCTGATGATGTTGCTTCCCGACTGAAAAGTCCCCCCGAGGGGCTGTCTCCGGAGGAAGCCGCCAGGCGCCTTGACCAGGTCGGCTTCAATCGTCTGCCGGCCCCCGAAAAAGATGGCCTGTGCAAACGCTTCTTCAAGCATTTTCATAACCTGCTGATTTACGTCCTGCTCGCGGCGGCCCTGCTGACCGCAGTTCTTGCCCACTGGATCGATACGGGTGTCATCCTGGCGGTGGTGATCATTAACGCGGTCATCGGCTTTATCCAGGAAGGCAAGGCGGAACAGGCCCTCGAGGGTATCCGCAAAATGCTCTCCCTGCAGGCCATGGTCAAAAGGGACAACTGCTGGACGGAACTTGACGCGGAGAAACTTGTCCCCGGAGACCGGATCCGTTTACGTTCCGGCAACCGGGTACCGGCAGATGTGCGTTTGTGCGAAACCGTCAACCTGCAGATTGAAGAATCGGCCCTGACCGGCGAGTCGATGCCCGTTGCCAAAAACACAAGGACTGCTGTCGCTGACGCCGGAATCGGTGATCGTACCGGCATGGCTTTTTCCGGCACCCTCATCACCTCCGGTCGTGGGGTGGGGATCGTGACAGCAACAGGTACCGCGACGGAAATCGGGCGGATCAATACGATGATCGCCGAAGTGGAAAAGCTGGCGACCCCCCTGACCCGGCAGATGAGCAGTTTTGGTACGCACCTCTCCGTCATCATCGTCGCCATGGCGCTGCTCATGGGGTTTATCGGCGCTGTTTTTCACGACTACACCACCGGCGAGCTGTTCTTATCCGCCATCGGCTTTGCCGTTGCCGCCATCCCTGAGGGTCTGCCCGCCATCATGACCATCACCCTGGCCCTCGGAGTGCAGCGCATGGCTCGGCGCAATGCCATCACCAGGCGCCTCAACGCCATCGAAACCCTCGGTTCGATCACCGTTATCTGCTCCGACAAAACCGGCACCCTGACCCGCAATGAGATGACGGTACGCCATGTCATCACCACCAGCAACAGGTACGAGGTTGCGGGAACCGGCTATCAGCCTGATGGGGACATCAAACAGGGAGAGGATCCGGCTCCCCTGCAAGAGCACCCGGAACTGAAGCGGCTGATCGAAGTTATGGCGGTCTGTAATGATTCCGATGTTGCTGAAATTGATGATCAGTGGCAGGTGACGGGGGAACCGACGGAAGGTGCCCTGCGCACCCTCGCCCACAAGGCCCGGTTTGATGACAGTGACTACGCTCGTCTGGCGACGATTCCCTTTGAATCGGAAAACAAGTTTATGGCAACCCTGAACCGCACCCCGGACGACCGGGTGGTGGTGATGCTTAAGGGGGCTCCCGATCGCCTGCTTGACCGCTGCAGCCGGCAGCTGACCGGCGACAGGACCGAAGACCTCGACCGGGCCTTCTGGGATGACGGAATCCGGCACCTCAGCCGCCAGGGACTGCGTGTTCTGGCGGCGGCCTGCGGCGAGCAGAAGGCAAACAAAGAAAGCCTTGACCTTGAGGACCTCGACGCATCGATGATCTTTCTGGGACTGGTCGGCATTATTGACCCACCGCGACCGGAAGCTGTCGAGTCCATCAGAATCTGTCGCCAGGCGGGGATTCAGGTCAAAATGATTACCGGCGACCATGCCGGCACGGCGGTAGCCATCGGTCGGGAGATGGGGATGACCGAAAGCGATGAATGCATTACCGGCACCGACCTGGAACAGGCTGACGATGAACAGCTCAGGCAGCTTGCCCGGGACAACAACATCTTTGCCCGAACCAGCCCGGAACATAAACTGCGTCTGGTCAAGGCCCTGCAGGCGGCAGGTGAAGTGGTCGCCATGACCGGAGACGGTGTTAATGACGCACCGGCCCTCAAGCGGGCGGACGTCGGCGTCGCCATGGGCATCAAGGGGACGGAAGCCACCAAGGAAGCAGCGGAGATTGTTCTGGCCGACGATAATTTCACGTCCATTGAGAAGGCTGTCGAGGAGGGGCGGACCATCTATGACAATCTGCGCAAGGCGATTCTGTTTATCCTGCCGACCAACGGCGCTGAAGGCCTGGTGATTCTGGCAGCTGTCGTCATGGGGCTGGCCCTGCCCCTGACTCCGGTCCAGATCCTCTGGGTCAACATGATCACGGCCGTTACCCTGGCCCTGGCCCTGGCCTTTGAACCACCGGAGCCGGGAGTTATGGAACGTCCGCCACGCGACCCTGACCGCTCCATGCTGGACGGTATTTTTATCTGGCGTATTGCCTTTGTCTCGACTCTCATCGGTGGCGCCACCATCGCCATCTTCCTCTATGAACGAAAAATGGGACTCCCCCTGGAGCTGGCCCGCACCCTGGCCGTCAACACCCTGGTCTGCGGCCAGGCCTTTTATCTGTTCAACAGCCGCTACCTGAAACGATCCAGCCTGACCTTTTCCCGGTTGTTTGCCAATCCGGCAGCCTGGATCGCCATCGGTGTTCTGGCCGCCTTCCAGCTGTTTTTCGTTTACGCGCCGGTGATGCAGCTCTGGTTCGGCTCCGCTCCCTTAAGCGCCCGTCACTGGCTGATCCCTCTGGGGATCGGCGCTGCCGTATTCCTTATTGTGGAACTGGAAAAGCTTCTGACCCGCAGATTTCTGTAGCCAGGGGAGCTGCCGCCGCCAATTTTCGTTTTTCGTCCCTTGAACCCGATGCCGGAATCACTGTACTATCCGCACTGTTCCGTAACCGTTCACGCTGACTTGAGCGACTCTTCATCCCAAGGATTTCACATGCGTTCTTTACTCTCCCCGGCTCTCGGTATCTGCCTGCTTTTGACCCTGCTCCAGGGTTCCGCCGCAGCCCAGACCCAGTACGTCACTGACAGTCTGATCCTCACCGTCAGAAGCAATACCACCAACAATTACGAGGTTCTGGCGCGGCTGACGTCAAACACGCCGGTGACCGTTCTCGGTGAACAGGGCAACTTCTACAGAATTCGCACTCCCAACGGGGTCGAGGGTTACACCATGAAGAGCTACATCACCGAGGAAACACCGAAAACCCTTATTATCGATGAGTTGCGCAGCGATCTGGAATCCCTGCGCGAGCGCTATGAGCAGCAGCGCCAACAACTGGCCGTCTTCGATGAGATGGGGGTCGACGGAGATCATCTTGCCGAGCTGACCGATCAACTCGAAACCGCCAGACTCGAACTGCAGCAGATGACGGAACGCTATAACAGCCTGCGGGAGGAAAGCACCGACGTTCTGCAGCTGTCCGAAGAAAAGCAGTACCTGGCCGAACAGAATGAGCTGCTGACCAAGGAGTTGACTGTCCTGCGTGAGGAAAACCGGTCCTTTCATCGCTCTAACACCATCCAGTGGTTTTTTGCCGGGGCAGGGGTTTTTTTCGGAGGCTGGCTCATCGGCAAAATTTCACGCAAAAAGCAACGGGGGTTTTCCCGCTTTTAATTTGTCACCCTGATTCAGCTCGAATCTGAGAGTCACGAGCTGATCTGAACAACGACCATTGACCTCACGAACACAGCCTCCATGAATATCGAACAGATGAAAACCGTGCTGCGGGAGATTCTCGTGGCGACTGATCTGACGCCCTGCGTTGTCGGCCATCGCGGTGTCGGCAAGACGGCCGGCATTATCCAGGTCTGCCGTGATCTGGAGCGCGCCTACCTGCCCTTGCGTCTGGGGCAGATGGAGGTCGGCGACCTGGTCGGCATCCCCTACCGCCGGAACGAGGTCATGCACTGGTCTCGTCCCGGCTGGTGGCCGGCGGATGACGCGCCACCGGCAGTTGTCCACTGTGACGAGCTCAACCGCGCCCAGCAGGAAGACACCCTGCAGGCCATTTTCCAGTTTGTCGAACCGCCGGCCCAGGGTCAGCAGCGGGCGCTGCACACCCACAAACTGGCACCCCAGCACCGCGTTGTCGTGGCCATCAATCCGCCCGACGGCAGCTATCAGGTGGCCCCCCTTGATCGTGCCCTGCTTGACCGGATGGTGGTGCTGCAGGTGGAAACGGATGCCGAATGCTGGGCGCGTTACGCCCTCAAGGAAAATTTTGACCCCTCGGTGCGTCAGTTTATCGCCGCTCACAACCAGCTCCTGTCAGCCACCACACCCGCCTTTGACATGCCCGTTGAACCCTCTGAGCGCGCCTGGGAGATGGTCAGTACCCTGCGCCGTCAGTGTCGTTTTCCCCATGAACTGGAGATGGAGGTCTACAGCGGGGTCATCGGTCGCGAGGCGGCCGTTGCCTTTCTGCAGTGGTGCTCTGAGCAGCGCCAGCGACCGTTGAGCGCCGACGAGGTACTGCAGCACTGGGAACAGGTCGCCGCCAGGGCCCGCGCCCAGCGCGACGATGTACAGGCGGCCACCATCAGTGAGTTGACCAGCGTCCTGCAACAGGCGAATGAGCTGTCTGAAAAGGAGCAGGACAACCTGGTTGCCTATATCGACATTCTCCCGCGCGACATGCGTTTCGGCCTGGTCAAGGCCCTGCTGCGCCTTCCGGCCATCGCCGCCATCCTGTGTCAGGACAGATATGACGCCTCGATTCTGGAGACCATCACCCAGATCAGCCGCGATACCGCCTGACGCATCATGCGTATCCTGCAGGACGCTATTATCCGGCTGTTGAAACAGCGCCCCTTCTATGGACAGTTGCTGCTCCAGTTCCGCCGTCGCCCCTATGCGGGTCACAAAGCCGTTGCCGTGACCATCGCCGACGCCGTCCCGACCCTGATGGTCAGTGAATCGGTCTTTGCCCGCTACTCGCCGCCTGAACAGCAGGCCCTGCTCGAACATCTGGTCAAACACATCCTGCATCTGCATCCCTGTCGTCGCAAACAGCGGCAGGCCAGGTTGTGGGATATCGCCTGCGATCTGGCCATTAATCCCGGCATCGACAATCTGCCGCCGGAAGCCCTCCTGCCCCATCGTCTCAAGCTTCCGGTGGGCCTGGCGGCGGAGGAATATTATGATCATCTGCGCCGGTTGCTGCCGCAGCTCGGCCATGAACAGGGGGACGGCCATGGCGATGAGCAGCAGCGCTCTGATGACCGACAGCCGCAGGCACAAGGTGACGATCAGTATCTGCCGGAGCAGCAGACCCTCGACGATCACCAGCCCTGGCAGGAGTCGGACCGGACGCCAGAGTCCCTGTCACAACAGGTCGTGCGGCAAATGGTGCACAGCGCCTGGAAGAAATACCCTGACACATCGGACACGCACCTTATGGCCCTGGTTGCCCCCTATCTGGCACCGCCGGCTATACCCTGGCAGCAGATCCTGCGCCAGTTTGTCGGTACGGCCGGGCGCGTCGGCAAGCAGTCGACCTGGAAACGTGAACATCGACGGTTCGGGCTCTGCACACCCGGGGTACGCAAGCAGCAATATCTTAACCTGCTGGTCGCCATTGACGTCAGCGACTCCACCGACACCCAGCCCCTGCGGGAGGCCTTCGCCGCTGAGCTCCTCAACATTGCCCGTGCCAGACAGTGCCGCATTACCACCCTGTACAGCGGCAGCCGCATCCAGAAAATCTCGCGTTTCAGCGGGCATCCGGCGATTGTCGATGTCTATCGCGGCGGGGGCTTTACCGACCTGCGCCCCGTTTTCGCTTACGCCAGGACCCTGCAACCACGACCGGCTGCCATCATCTACCTGACCGACGGATTCGGACCGGCGCCCGCAGCATCGGACATCCCCACGCTGTGGGTCCTTTCCCCCGAAGGGAAAAAGCCGGTAGACTGGGGGATAGAACTGCGCCTGGAATCCCTGAGAGAGGAGACATCATGACAGATCAGCAGCACCCCATGTCGGAACAATCGATCACAGCCATGCTGGCCGCGGCGGGGGCGCAGGTCAGGTCGCGCTCCGGTCGGAACGAACACTACGGCTCGCCGCGCGATTTTTCCTTTGAAATCAAGGCAATTTTTGTTAATGGTCTGGGCTTGCAGATTACCGCCCGGCAGTACAACTATCGGGACCCTTGGGAGGTCTCCGGTCGGGTCAACGATCTCGTCGACGCGGCACTGCTCTACCAGGGACGCTACAGCGAACTGCCGAAAGGTTATGCCTTTTTTCAGGGAAAAGACACCGAGGAAAACCTGGACTCGGCACAATTACAGCAGATAATCGACGCGGTAAACGTCATCAATCCAAAACTCTTTACCCTGCAGAACCTGACCGGCGACCTGTCGTCACCATCCGCTTGACATGGGTGTCCGGGCTGTGTCCTGGTCTGCGCGTTTTATGCTGCGAAGTGAATAAGATGCTGTTACAATTGGCCGCTCTGGTTTTTTGTGGATAAGGGGATGAAATGGAGCAGCGTAAAAATCCGGTCATTCTGACCATCGACGACGAACAACACATTCGCAACAGCTTCCGGCTGTATCTTGAAGATTTTGATTTTGTTGTTCTTGAAGCGGGCAACGGTCGCGAAGGTCTGGAAATTTTCTTCCGTGAACAGCCGGATCTGGTGCTCTGTGATCTGCGCATGCCGGAAATTGACGGGCTTAAGGTTCTCGAACAGATCAAGGAAAAGGCGCCCGACACCCCTGTTATTGTCGTATCGGGAACGGGCATCATCGCCGACGCCATTGAAGCTATCCGCAAAGGGGCCTGGAATTATCTGCTGAAACCGATCCAGGACATGTCCATTCTCCTTCACGCCATCAACCAGGAGCTGGAACGGTCACGCCTTATCGTTGAAAACCGCGCCTATCAGGAACACCTTGAGGAGGAAGTCTCACGCCGGACGCAGGCCCTGCAAAAAGCCGTGACCGATCTGAACAAGTCTCACATACAACTGAAAAAGAGCGAAGAAACCTACCGGCTGATCTTTGAAAATCTGCAGGATGTCTATCTCGAGATCAAGCTTGATGGCACCATTTCCGAAGTCAGTCCCTCCATATCCTATATTTCCGAATACAACCGAATCGACCTGATCGGCACCTCCATGACCTCCCTGTTCAGTGTTGAAGCAGAGCGGGAAGAACTGCTCAACCTGCTGCGCAAGGACGGCAAGGTGCGTGATTTTGAGATACAGCTCAAGGACAAGTCGGGCAGCATTCTCCCCTGCTCCCTTAACGCCAGCTACCAGCGGGACAGCCAGCACCTGGAAGAAAAAATCTGCGGCACCCTGCGCGATATCACCGAGCGCAAGCAGGCCGAAGAACGGATCGAATATCTGGCCTACTATGATGCCCTGACGGAACTGCCCAACCGCCGGCTGCTCCTCAACCGACTCGACCAGAACCTCTCCCGGGCCCGGCGTTACGGCCATTACGGGGCCATGCTGTTTCTTGATCTGGATCGCTTCAAAAACATCAATGACTCCCTGGGGCACCCCATCGGTGATCAGCTGCTGACAGAGGTGGCCAAACGGCTGATTGAGGATTTGCGCACGGAAGATACGGTCTCACGTATCGGCGGTGACGAATTCGTCGTGCTCCTCGCCGATCTCGGTACGGATCCGGAGGCGGCGGCTGTCGCTGCCCAGCATAAAGCGGAGACGATCAGGGAACGCCTGGCAAAGCGCTACGAAATCCGTGACAACATCCTCCATATCACGCCGAGTATCGGCGTTGCCATGTTTCCGGCAGCCGACGGCACCTATGAGACCGGTAACGACATTCTGCGCTATGCCGACACCGCCATGTACCGCGCCAAGGACGACGGTCGTGATACCGTACGCTTTTTCCGACCGAGCATGCAGGCCGCCGCCGATACCCGCCTGGCTCTGGAAAAAGAGTTGCGTCACGCTCTTGAGCGGGGCGAATTCTCACTGTTTTTCCAGCCCCAGGTCAACAGCAGGGGCGATATTCTCGGAGCCGAGGCCCTGGCCCGCTGGCACCACCCGACCAAGGGGTTCATCTCACCGGCGACCTTCATCCCCATCGCCGAGGCCACCGGACTGATCCTGCCCATTGGCGAATGGGTGCTGCGCAGTGCCTGCCTGCATCTCAAGCAGTGGCACGATGCCGGCCTCGATATCCATCATCTGGCGGTGAACGTCAGTCCCCGCCAGTTTCGCCAGGTGAATTTCATCGGCCAGGTTCAGCAGATCCTCGATGAGACCGGCGTTGATCCCTCGACCCTGGGGCTGGAACTGACGGAAGGCATGGTCATCGACAACATTCACGATACCATTGAAAAAATGGAAGGCCTCAAGAGACTCGGTGTCGATCTGTCCATTGACGATTTCGGCACCGGCTATTCCTCCCTGGCCTATCTGAAGAAAATGCCCCTGGACATTCTGAAAATCGATCGGTCCTTTGTCCACGATATCGAAAGCGACGCCAACGACGCTGCCATAGTCGCGACCATCATCTCCATGGCCAAGCACCTCTCCCTCAAGGTCATTGCCGAGGGCGTGGAAAGTCGCAACGAACTCGATTTTCTCGAAAACAACGGCTGTCTGCTGTATCAGGGATTCCTCTTCAGTCGTCCCGTTCCCGAATCGGAGTTCACCCAACTGCTTAAACTCGGCAATACCTTCCTGAAATCTACATCTTGACGGGAACCTCGTTGATACGAACCATCAGCCCTGCGCAGCCATGAAAACAAGCGAACACATCCCGGCATCCGGACCAACCACCCCTGGAACAGACAAAATCCACATAAAGGAGAAAAAACGTGTCCACAAAGCCCACCGTCATTCTTGAAACCAGCAAGGGAAACATCCATATTGAACTTGATCAGGACCAGGCGCCCGTCAGCACGGAGAATTTTTTGTCCTACGTCCACAACGACTTTTACAAGGATACGATTTTCCATCGGGTCATCCCGAACTTCATGATCCAGGGGGGCGGCTTCACCAGCGACATGCACCAGAAAAAAGTCGCTAAACCTATTAAAAACGAGGCGGACAACGGCCTGAAAAACCTGCGTGGCACTATCGCCATGGCCCGCACCCAGGTTGTTGACAGTGCCACCAGTCAATTCTTCATCAACCTGGTCGACAATGACTTTCTCGATCACCAGGGCAAGACAACCAGTGGTTACGGTTACGCCGTGTTCGGCAAAGTGACGGACGGCATGGACATTGTCGACACCATTGCCGGGGCCAAAACCGGCAGTCAGGGTTTTCATCAGGATGTGCCCGTGGAACCCATCATCATTACCAATGTCAGAATCAGCCAACCGTCCTGACGACATCAGCTTGATCCATGGACAACCTGACCCTGATCGGCATCGCCGTTGCTCTGGCCATGGATGCCTTTGCCGTTGCCCTGGCCGCGGGCCTGACACTGCCACGGGTCACCGGCAGACACCTGTTCCGCTTCGGTTTTCATTTCGGCCTCTTTCAGGCCATGATGCCGGTTATCGGCTGGCTGGCGGGGGTCGGCCTACGCACCTATCTGGAGATTTTCAGTCACTGGCTGGCCTTTACCCTGTTGTTTCTGGTCGGGGCAAAAATGTGTCGGGATGCCCTGAAGAGGGATGACGACGAACAGGACAGAAAAGATCCAACCCGCGGCCTGTCCCTGGTGCTGCTGTCCATAGCCACCAGCATCGATGCTCTGGCCATCGGTTTCAGTCTGGCGGTGCTGGGAGTCAATATCTGGATACCGGCCCTGGTTATCGGTGTTACAGCGGCTTTTTTCACCCTCGCCGGAATGATGCTGGGGCAACGTCTGGGCGATCTCTGGAGCAGCAAGGTCGAATTGACGGGCGGCTTGCTGCTCATCGCCATCGGCACCAAAATCCTGTTGGAGAACACCCTGTTCGCCTGAACGCTGTCAAGAAAGAGACTATCCCGTGGAAGACACTGTTACAACACTGCGCCTGCCTGCCGAGTGGGAGGAGCAGGACGCAATTCTGCTGGCCTGGCCCCACGCCGAAACCGACTGGTGCCCTCTTCTTGACGAGGTCACCGCTGTTTATCTGGATCTGGTGCAGCGCATCAGTCATTATCAGCCCCTCATCATCCTGACCCCGGAAGCTGACTGTGTCCGCCGGCAGCTTGAGACCGTCACCACCGGTCCGCATCCGCTCCACCTTGTTCCGTGCCCGACCAATGACACCTGGATTCGTGATTTCGGCCCCATCACCCGCTACCGGCGCAAGCAGACGGAACTCCTCGATTTCGGCTTCAACGGCTGGGGCCTGAAATTCGCCGCCGACGACGACAATTGCGCGACCCGCATCCTGGCCACGCACCCCCCGCTGCAGGGCTGCCGGTTGCACACCATCGGCCTTATTCTTGAGGGGGGCAGCATTGAAACGGACGGCAAAGGCACCCTGCTGACAACCTCCACCTGTTTGCTTGAAAAAAACCGCAATCCCCATCTGTCCCGACATCAGCTGGAGCATGAATTACGGCAGTTGCTCGGGGTTAAACGGCTGCTGTGGCTGGATCACGGCTGGCTGGCCGGCGATGACACCGATGCCCACATTGACACCCTGGCCCGTCTGGCCCCCGGGGATACCATCCTTTACGTGCGCTGTGACGATGAACAGGACGAACATTTTCTCCCCCTGCAACGCATGGAAGAGCAGTTGAAATCCTTCACCACCGCCGGCGGCAAGCCCTTCCGCCTGCTGCCTCTGCCCTGGCCGCAAGCACACTATGACGAAGGCCGGCGCCTGCCGGCAACCTACGCCAATTTCCTGGTCATCAATGGCGCCGTCCTCATGCCCTGCTACCAGGACCCGGCTGACGCCAAGGCCCTTGAGGTCGTCGCCACGGCTTTTCCTGATCGCCGGATCATCGGTATTGACTGCCGGACCCTGATCAAGCAGCATGGGTCATTGCACTGCATCACCATGCAACTGCCCAAAGGAGCCCTCTCATGAGCCTTGCCATCGGATTGGTTCAACACAGCTGTGTCAATGACCGACAGGAAAATATCCGGCGCAGCTGTGCCGGCATTCGTGACGCCGCACGCAAGGGCGCGAAACTCGTGGTTCTGCAGGAGCTCCATTGTGGTCTCTATTTCTGCCAGGTGGAAAGGACGGATTACTTCGACCAGGCGGAAACCATCCCTGGACCGGCAACAGAAACCTTTGCCGAACTGGCTGCAGAACTCAAGGTCGTGATTGTTCTCTCCCTGTTTGAAAAACGGGCAGCGGGGCTTTATCACAACACCGCCGTGGTGCTGGAAGCGGACGGCACGATCGCGGGCATCTATCGCAAGATGCATATTCCCGACGATCCCGGTTATTATGAAAAGTTCTACTTCACCCCGGGGGACCTCGGCTTTACGCCCATCAGCACCTCCGTCGGCACCCTGGGGGTACTCGTCTGCTGGGATCAATGGTATCCGGAAGCCGCTCGGCTCATGGCCCTGGCTGGAGCCGAACTGCTCATCTATCCGACAGCCATCGGCTATGATCCGGCCGACGCAGCACAGGAGCAACAGCGCCAGCAGGAGGCATGGATGACCATTCAGCGCAGTCACGCCATTGCCAACGGCCTGCCGGTGGTGGCGGTCAACCGGACGGGTTTTGAAGAGGATCCGAGTGGCGTCACCGCCGGAGCACGATTCTGGGGCAGCAGTTTTGTCGCGGGAGTCCAGGGTGAGATCCTGGGGCGGGCCACAGGGGATGGGGACGAGGTTCTCTGTGTCGAAGTTGAGCTGACACGCAGCGAGCAGGTACGCCGTATCTGGCCCTTTTTACGGGATCGGCGCATCGACGCCTACGGCGATATCATCCGCCGCTATCGCGACTGAACGACAAACGCCGGCATCTTTGTGCCGGCGTTTGTCGTTGCGTGATCGTTATTCTCTACTATAAACGTAACTATTCACCACAATCTCAAGCGCAGGGTTCGGGTTCACGTGACAAGGGCGTCTGTCGCCACGGACGGCGACAGTCGAACGGCCATGGACGGC
>CALFFB010000057.1 GCA_937958075.1 uncultured Geobacteraceae bacterium
AAAACAGGCGGGAACCCCATCGTGGAGTTTCCCGCCTGTTTTTTCTACCAGCAAGCTAACGGGCAGTTTTTATGCCCGGCCGAATATTTACTTACCCGCCATGATAGCGGCAACGTCGGTTGCTACATCACCGATGGGTTTGATATCGAAGTTCTCGACCAGTACCTTGGCGACATTGGGCGACAGAAAGGCCGGCAGTGTGGGTCCAAGGCGGATGTGCTTGACGCCCAGGGCGAGCAGGGCCAGCAACACGACAACGGCTTTCTGCTCATACCAGGCGATATCGTAGGAGATGGGCAGATCGTTGATGTCGTCAAGCTCGAAGACCTCTTTGAGCTTCAGGGCAATATAGGCCAGTGAGTAGGAGTCGTTGCACTGACCGGCGTCGAGAACGCGGGGAATGCCGCCGATATCCCCCAGATTCAGTTTGTTGTAACGATACTTGGCGCAGCCGGCCGTAAGGATGACGGCATCCTGCGGCAGGGCTTCGGCCACGTCGGTGAAGTAGCTGCGGGCAGGCTGGCGACCGTCGCAACCGGCCATGACGACAAAACGCTTGATGGCGCCGGTCTTGACCGCGTCAACGACCTTGTCCGCCAGGGCCAGCACCTGGGCGTGGGCGAAACCGCCGACGATGGTTCCCTGCTCGATTTCTGTCGGCGGAGCACAGGTCTTGGCCTGGGCGATGATGGCGGAAAAGTCCTTGGCGCCACCTTCGGGACGATCAGCAATATGGGGTGACCCCGGCCAGCCGGCCATACCGGTCGTATAGATGCGGTCCTTGTAGGCGTCCTTGACCGGAGTGATACAGTTGGTGGTCATGAGGATCGGCCCGTTGAAGGAGGCAAATTCCTTGTCCTGCTTCCACCAGGCGTTGCCGTAGTTACCGACAAAATGCTCGTATTTCTTGAAGGCCGGATAATAGTTGGCCGGCAGCATCTCACTGTGGGTGTAGACATCGACACCGGTGCCTTCGGTCTGCTTGAGCAGCTCTTCCATGTCCTTGAGGTCATGGCCGGAAATGAGGATACCGGGATTGTTGCGTACGCCGATATTGACGGAGGTAATTTCCGGATTGCCGTAGGTTGTGGTATTGGCTTCGTCCAGCAGGGCCATGGTGGTGACAGCGGTCTCACCACACTTCATGACCTGACCGATCATCTCATCGACACTTAAGTCACGGGTGGTTGAGGCCAGGGCCTGGACCATGAAGTCATAGATTTCCGGCTTTTCAAAACCGAGCATGGCGGCATGGTCGGCATAGGCTGCCATGCCCTTGAGGCCGTAGATGAGCAGTTCACGCAGGGAACGGACATCTTCATTCGGCTGGGACAGCACGCCAACCTCGGCGGCCTTGGCGGCGAACTGGGCTTCGGAACCGTTCCAGTTGACGGCATCCAGGTCGCTGCTGAAGCCGATGGCGCTTTTCAACGCGTCGCGTTTGGCGATGGCGGTCTTGATCAGTTCGGTGATCCGGGCGTTGTCAAAGTTGGCGTTGGTGATGGTGGCGAAAAAGCCCTGGCAGATGAACAGACCAACGGACGGATCAAGCTTGTTCTGTTTTTTGGCTTCCTCGGCAACGACGGCCAGGCCCTTGAGGGTAAACACCAGCAGATCCTGCAGGCCGGCGGTATCGTCTTTTTTGCCGCAGACGCCGGCGATGGTGCATCCGGTTCCCTTGGCTGTCTCCTGACATTGAAAGCAGAACATACTCATGTGATTCTCTCCTTTGTTTGTGGTTGGTGAAACGTCTTGTCATGGGAGTCGCGAGCCCCCAGATCACGATGAAATCGAGCCCTGACAGATGTATCGCGCTCCTTTGTTGCCGGCATCCTTGCGCAGAACGGTGTTAAAAAAATTGACGCAGGTCAAACTGTAACAAAAAAATATTTTTTTGCAGCTTTTGACCTGAATCAATTTCACAAAAAGTAAATATTTCTATAGTCCGGGCAATTCATGACCAAAGGAGCGACAGATGACAACTGTGCATCAGGATATGACCATTAAAGAGATTTTGGAGCACTGGCCGCAGACCCTGGATGTTTTTATTGCCAACGGCTTCGAGAATTTCCGTGACGAAAAACAACGCAATGCCGTGGCTCCCTACCTGAAACTGGCACGCGCCGCACAGATGAAAAATTACGACCTCGATAATTTTATCCATCTGCTGCAACAGGCTGTTGATCATCAGGATCATCACGCCGACGTCACCATGAAGAAAACGGAAAGTCCGGCAAGGGACATCAACATTGCCGGCCTGCTCCCCTGTCCGGTGCGCCTGCCGCTGCTGGAGCAGTTTGACGCCTTTATCGAGGACTTTACCAGCCGCACCGGCCACCGGGTCAGCTACAAGCTCGAAGCGGCGTCCGTTGGCGCCGACTGGATTGCCGAAAACATCCGTGGTCTTGACGATGCGGACAAACTGCCGGACATCTTCCTTTCCGCCGGCTTTGAAACCTTCTTCGACCGGCAGACCATCGGCCGCTTCAAGGATCAGCAGGTTTTTGTCGATATCTGTCCGGCGGAGGCCAACAGGGACTTTGCCGGTCTGCAGATCCGCGATCCAAAAGGCGATTATTCCATTATTGCCGCTGTGGCCGCCGTTTTCATGATCAATCACGATGTCCGCGGCGACCTGCCTGTCCCCCGCACCTGGAACGACCTTCTGCAGCCCGAATTCGCCCAGCAGGTGGCCCTGCCGGTGGGGGACTTTGACCTGTTCAACGCCATTCTTCTGGCCACGCACAAAGAGCATGGCGACGAGGGAATCAAAAAGCTCGCCGGGGCCATGCTTAAATCCATGCACCCGTCACAGATGGTGAAAAACGCCAAACGCGTCAACGAGGCCAAGCCCTATGTGACCATCATGCCCTACTTCTTTACCAAAATGGCGCGCATGGTACCCGGGCTGGAGATCATCTGGCCTGAAGACGGCGCCATCGTCAGCCCGGTGTTCATGCTGACCAAACGTTCCAGCCTGGAGAAGACCCGTCCCATCGCCGAATTTCTGAGCGGCAAGGACGTCGGCGAAATTCTCGCCCAGAAGGGGCTGTTCCCCTCCCTGCATCCTGAGGTTGACAACCAGCTGCAGGGGGAACATCCGTGGAAATGGATCGGCTGGGATTACATCTACCAGCAGGACATCGGTGAGTTGATCCACACTACCAACAAACTGTTTGAATCCACTCTCGGACTGCAAGAATAGGCAAACGACATGCGATTTCTGACTATATCAGGACCACCGTCCGCCGGAAAAACCTCCGTCATCCTGCGCGTTATCGAAGCCCTGCAGGCCCGCCAGCGCAAGATCGGCGTGGTCAAGTTCGACTGTCTGCTCACCGAAGATGACAAGCGCTATGCGCAAAAAGGGGTGCTGGTCAAAAAAGGCCTGTCCGGTGCCCTCTGCCCCGACCATTATTTTGTCAGCAATATCGAGGCCTGTGTCGCCTGGGGCATGGAGAACGGCTGTGATTACCTGATCAGCGAAAGCGCCGGCCTGTGCAACCGCTGCTCGCCGCACATCAACGACATCACCGCCGTGTGCGTCATCGACAACTTAAGCGGCGTCAACACCCCGCGCAAGATCGGCCCCATGCTCAAATCCGCCGACATTGTCGTTATCACCAAGGGGGACATCGTTTCCCAGGCCGAGCGTGAAGTGTTCGCCTCACGGGTCAAGCAGGTCAACCCCGGCGCCGTCATCATGAACATCAACGGCATCACCGGACAGGGCGCTTTTGAGTTGACCAGCCTGTTCGAGTCGGCCTCCGACATCACCACCCTGAAAGGCCGCACCCTGCGCTTTTCCATGCCGGCGGCCCTGTGTTCCTACTGCCTTGGCGAAACCCGCATCGGCGACGAATACCAGACCGGCAACGTGCGCAAGATGGACATGGAGGGTTGATCGTATTGAAACAGCACCTCTATCAGCAACCACTGGCTGCGGTCCTGGCTGAGCATCCCTATATCGAGGATTTCCTCACCTCCTTCGGACTGACGGTGAAACCCGAGACAATCTCCCTGCAGGAATTTCTCGACCATCTGAATCCCGACCTGCTGGAGGACCTCGGCCTGAGCCGTGAACAGCTGGCACACAACCTGGATGAGTTCCTCGCCGGCATGCTGGCGCTGCAGCAGCCTCTGGACAAGGTCACCTCCCTGACCATCATCGGCGGTCGCAACAAATCCGGGGAAGCAGAAAACCTGGAACTGACCCTGCAGCCGGGGGAAGTGACCTGTATCGTCGGCCCCACCGGCTCCGGCAAAAGCCGTCTGCTCGCCGATATCGAATGGGTCGCCCAGGGAGACACGCCGACGGGTCGCAAGATCCTCATCAACGGCCAGGTTCCGGACAGCCAGTGGCGCTTTTCCACCGAACACAAGCTGGTGGCGCAACTGTCCCAGAACATGAACTTTGTCATGGATTTGAGCGCCGAAGACTTTATCCGCATGCACGCTGAAAGTCGTCTGGTTACCGATCCGGAGGCCAGGGTCCGGCAGATCCTTGAGCAGGCCAACCTGCTCGCCGGGGAGCAGTTCCGTCCCGACACGCCGGTGACCTCCTTAAGCGGTGGCCAGTCTCGGGCGCTGATGATTGCCGACATGGCTTTCTTGAGCACCTCGCCCATCGCCCTCATCGATGAAATCGAAAACGCCGGTATCGACCGCAAAAAAGCCCTTGATCTTCTGATTCGTGAAGAAAAGATCGTGCTCATGGCAACCCACGACCCGATCCTGGCCCTGATGGGGGACCGCCGCCTGGTCATCAAAAACGGCGGCATCAGTCACATCATTGAGGCCAGCGCCGCCGAGCGGCGCAATCTGGTCGAGCTCGAAGCCCTCGACAACCGCCTGCTGGCCTTGCGAAACCGGATTCGCGCCGGGGAAACCCTGGAGCAGATTTGACAACAGATGCTGATCTGATATCGCCTTCAACTACAAACAGGCTGGGGGTTGGGGTATTCATAACAAGGGCGTCAAGTCGCCTGGATGGCGACTTTCGAGCGGCCATGGATGGCGCAAAGTGTCCCTTGGAATGAGTACCCCAGGCCCCGGCCCACAACGAAAATTAATCAACAAGGAGAACAACGATGCACGATGGCTGCGGAGGAAGTTTTATCAATGGCTCACAGGTGGTCGACAAACTGCGGATGATGGGATTTTCACGGCACCGCCTGCCGCTGGAGGTGAACCTGGTCTGTAGCGGCTGCGATCAATCCTTCGTCATGGAGACCCTGGAAAGTCGCTGCCCCCATTGCGGTATGGTCTACGGTGTAACCCCCTGCCATGCCCATGATACGAAAAGCATCCAGCCCGCCGGGGTCAATTATTAACGGCGAAACGCAATCCCGATGGCAGGGAATCAGGGCTCGACAGGCAGGTCACGACTCTTGTCGAGGATGAACTGCCAGAGGATATCGCGCGTTGTTTCGTCAAGCTGGCGGAAGTGAACACCGGCGGTATGTTCGCGGTTGTCGTTCGGGGTGCCCCCCTGTCGCGCCCAGCAGATTTCACCGGTAATTTTGATCAGCTGCTGTTGGCCCGGCAGCTTGAAGGACAGGGTCATGGATGTTTTCACCCGCGGCAGGGGATAAGTTTTGGCGACCTCAACGCAGACCCCGTCCATGCTGACATTATAGACGGCTCCGGGACATTCCTGCTGGGAGTAGCCCAGACGGGCGAGAATCGGTTCAGGAAAAGTGTAGCGGAAATGATCACGGGCGCCGGCCATCATGCCCTGGAGGACCTGCAGGAATTTCTCGATACTGCGCTGACTCGCCTCGGAGGACGCACTGTTGCCTTTCAGACTGTTGCGCTCCTCAATGGCCTCGTCAAGCAGTTTGCGATAGCGAAAAAAACGTCTGAGCAGGTCGTTGCGCTCAAAGGTAAAGCCATTGGAGGACACCAGAACATTGGCCACCGGAACAGTGGCGTGGCAGTGCTCGCACTCCACCTCCTTGAGCTCGGCCAGGAGCACCGATTTAATGTATTCCTTGCATTCAGGACATTTCATCAGGAGCATACGAAAACCTTAAGTTCTACGTCCGGGTGCTTTACCATATTGGTCATAGACAAGCAAAAATCAAACGGCATTGCAACGAAAAATAGCTGCAACGAAACATCGCTGCAGCTATTTTTCGGTTTCTGCTGATTAGAGCAAGCTTTAACCAGCTTCCTCTTCAGAGGCCACGGTCACTTTCAGCTCCGCAACGACCCCGGCATCAAGCTTGATCGGCACCGTATGCTCACCCAGGTTTTTGATCGGGTCGGGCAGTTGAATCTTTTTGCGGTCGATCTCAACCCCGGCCTGCTTCAGATAGGTTTCAATGTCCATTGAGGTGACGGAACCGAAGAGCTTGCCCTCTTCGCCGGCACGCTGATGGAACAGGCAGGTCACCTTTTCAATACGCGCTTTAAGGGCATTGGCATCATTGGTGACTTTTTCGAGCTTGCGCGCCAGCTGGCGCTTCTGGTGTTCAAGCTCCTTGACATTGCGGGCGTTGGCGTAGTGGGCAAAGCCCTGGGGCACCAGATAGTTTCTGGCGTAACCCGCCTTGACGGAAACAATATCGCCGATGGTGCCAAGACCATCAACATTTTCTCTTAAAATAACATCGGTATTCATGTCTTTCCTCCGTTACGGCAGCGATCAGTCAAAGTGCGATGCCGTATAGGGCAGCAAGGCAATCTGACGCGCATTCTTGATGGCCTCAGCGATTTGCCGCTGATGGGCGGCGCAGGTACCGGAAATCCGGCGTGGCACGATCTTGCCGCGCTCCGACAGGTAATAACGCAGATTGTCGACGTCTTTGTAATCGATTTTCTGGGACTTGTCAGCGCAGTACCGACAGATCTTCCGACGGCCAAAACGGCGGCGGGGTGCTGCGGAAGCAGGGCGCCCGGGATTGTCATAAGCCATATATCATTCTCCTTCGATTATCTTGAAAACTGGTTAGTGTTATTCTTCTTCGTCGTCGTAATCGTCTGCGCCGGAATCACGACGGGTTGTCGCCGCCACCGGCTCTTCCTCGTCGAGGGTCACCTGGTCAAGGCGCACGGTCAGAAAACGCAGAATCTGCTCATCCAGACGCAGACGGCGCTCATATTCCGCTACCACTTCCGGTCCGGCACTGAACACCACCTGAATATAGTTGCCGCGAGCTACCTTCTGAATGGGATAGGCGAGCTTTTTCACACCCCAGTTGTCGATCTTGAGAATCTCCGCCTGCTGATCACTCAGAATCTTCTCAAATTTGTCCATAACCGCTGTCAGCTCATCGCCGACAATATCCGGATGGACGATGTACAGTGACTCGTAGTTTCTCATTGAACACGAACTCCTTTCGGATTAACAGCCCCGCCAGCGCCTGGAAGCAGCTGCGGAGCAAGGATAGCGCCGGCACTCCCCATGAGTCCGGCGAACTTGCTTAGATAACACACCCCGGGCTTCGATATCAAGCCCTTTCACCAACAATGGAGCACGTCTAGACATTGAAACGAAAGTGCATCACATCCCCGTCAGCAACCCGATATCCCTTCCCTTCCAGACGCAGCAGCCCCTTCTCCTTGGCTCCGGCCTCGCCACCGGCCGCTACGTAATCAGCATAGGCGGTGACTTCTGCGCGAATGAAGCCCTTTTCAAAGTCGCTGTGGATCACTCCGGCGGCCTGAGGTGCCGTGGCCCCGGCGGGAACGGTCCAGGCCCGTACTTCTTTGGGGCCGGCGGTAAAGTAGGTGATCAGCCCCAGCAGGCGATAGCCCGCATGAATCATGCGATCCAGCCCGGAACTGTCAAGGCCCAGCTCCTGCAGGAATTCAGCCTTCTCCTGGGCGTCCAGCTCCGCTATTTCCGCTTCGATCTTGCCGCACAGGGTCAGCATCTCCGCTCCCTCGGCTTCCGCGTGAGAGCGGACTCTGGCGACAAAAGGATGCTCTCCTGTCAGGTCATCCTCGGCGACATTGGCCACGTAAAGCACCGGCTTGATGGTAATCAGGTGCAGCTCGGCAATCAGCTGTCCTTCTTCGACGCTGAGCTCGACAGCGCGGGCCGGCAACCCCTGATTCAGAGCCTCGGCAATCCGTTCCAGGACAGCAACTTCCGCCTGCAGTTTCTTGTCGCCGCTTTTTGCCTGCTTGCGGCTGCGGTTGATACGTTTTTCCACCGTGTCCAGATCCGCCAGATTCAACTCGGTCTGGATCACCTCGATGTCACGCAGGGGGTCAACGCTGCCGTCAACGTGAACCACATTGTCATCTTCAAAACAGCGGACGATGTGGGCGATGGCATCAACCTGACGGATATGACCAAGGAACTGATTGCCCAGCCCCTCACCCCGGCTGGCCCCCTTGACCAGCCCGGCGATATCGACAAACTCCATCACCGTCGGCACGATTTCCTTCGGCTTGACCAGCGCGGCAAGAGTCTGCAAACGGTCATCAGGCACCGCGACCATGCCGACATTGGGCTCGATGGTACAGAAAGGATAATTGGCCGACTCCGCTCCGGCGGCGGTGATGGCATTGAATATTGTTGATTTGCCGACATTGGGCAGGCCGACAATCCCGCACTTGAAACCCATAATGTATCCCTTAAAAAAGGATAGCCGAAGCGTTATGCTTCGGCTATCCGGAGTTTCCTGATTGACCGATAACTGATCAGATGAGCAGCGGCGCAATGACCAGCGAAACAACGCTCATCAGCTTGATCAGGATGTTCATGGACGGGCCGGAGGTGTCCTTCAGCGGATCACCGACGGTGTCGCCGATAACGGCAGCGGCGTGCGCTTCGCCCCCTTTGCCTTCCCCTTCAAGCTGTCCACTTTCAATGTATTTTTTGGCGTTATCCCAGGCACCGCCACCGTTGGACATGAACAGCGCCAACAACACCCCGGACAGGGTCGCGCCGGCGAGCATGCCGCCGAGGGACTCCTTGCCAAGAATGAAACCGACCAGAACCGGCGCGGCCACCGCCACGACACCGGGCAGAATCATTTCCTTCAAGGCTGCCTGAGCGGAGATGTCGATACATTTCTGGGAATCGGGCTTGGCCCCTTCCTTGCCTTCGAGCAGGCCGGGGATTTCCCGGAACTGACGACGGATCTCATCGACCATGGCGCCGGCGGCACGGCCGACACTGGTCATGGTCAGAGCACCGATAAGGAAAGGCAGAGAGCCGCCGATCAGCAGACCGATGACCACCTGGGGATCAATCAGGTTGATACTTTCCAGCCCGACCGTGGTGGCATAGGCGGAAAACAGGGCAAGGGCCGTCAGCGCGGCGGAACCAATGGCAAAGCCTTTGCCGATGGCGGCTGTGGTGTTGCCGATAGCGTCAAGTCCATCGGTGATTTTACGCACATCGGGACCAAGACCAGCCATCTCCGAGATGCCGCCGGCATTGTCGGCAATGGGGCCGTAGGCATCAACGGTCATGGTGACCCCGACCGTTGCCAGCATACCGACAGCGGCAATACCGATACCATAGAGGCCGGCAAAGGCGTTGGCGACAAAGATCGCAAAAGCAATTATCAGCACCGGCACCACAGCGGACTCCAGTCCGACAGCCAGACCGTGAATGATGTTGGTCGCCGGACCGGTTTTACAGGCGTTGGCAATCCGTTTCACCGGGCCGTGAGCCGTGTAGTATTCGGTGATCTGGCCGATGGCGATACCCGCCAGGGTCCCGATGACAATGGCCCAGAAGATGCCGTTGTTCAGGCCGGCGGCCATGATGTAGATAAAGGCTGCTATCAGAAAACCGCCTGCGGCAACAAAGGTTGTGTAGTGAAGGGCCTTGGCCGGATCCATGGACTTAAGATAGCGCATGGAAAAGATACCGACGATGGAGAAAACCAGGCCGATCATCGCCAGGGCCAAGGGAAGCAGCATGGCTGCCGCCTGAACATTGGCACCGTTGCCGAGCTTGGCCAGCAGATCGGGTCCGGCGGCGGCGGCAATGGCCATGGTGGCGATGATGGAGCCGACATAGGACTCAAAGATATCAGCACCCATACCGGCGGTGTCACCGACACAGTCACCGACGTTATCGGCGATAACCCCGGGGTTACGGGGATCATCTTCCGGAATACCGGCTTCGACCTTGCCGACCAGGTCGGACCCGACATCGGCGGCCTTGGTGTAGATTCCGCCACCTACCCGGGCAAACAGGGCGATGGATGATGCGCCCATGGCGAAACCGCTGATGTTTTTGGCGCTTTCCGCGTCACCACCGTAGAAAATAAAGGCGATACCCACGCCGACCAGGCCCAGGGAGGCGACAGCCAGCCCCATGACCGCACCGCCGTTGAAAGACACCTCAAGGGCGCGGGCCTGACCGTGAGCGCGAGCAGCCTCGGAGGTTCTGACATTGGCGCGGGTCGCGGCCTTCATGCCGATAAAACCGCAGATCATGGAACAGGCAGCCCCGCCGACAAAGGCGAGAGCACTGTGAATGCTCATAGCGATGGCGATGAGGATGAACACAACCGCGATGAAGATCGCCAGAGCACGATACTCACGGTTTAAAAACGCCATGGCGCCTTTGTGAATCTCTTCAGAAATGTCACGCATCTTGTCATTGCCGACGGGCTGCGCTTTCACATTATTGTAAAGCACCAGCGCGACCACAAAACCGATCACCCCTAGGACAGGAGCCCACACATACAGTTGCATTCGTTTCGCCTCTTTCGTGATTAGAGTTTACAGATGTTCAATCGAGACTGTAGCCGTTGAAATCATTCATCGCACTGACAGCCCCTCGACCTATAACCGTTTCCGCCGCAGCCGCTGCGGCGTCTATCAACTGTGCCAACCTGACCTGCTCTTCCGAAGAAAAGCGGCCCAGAACATAAGGGGTCACATCCCCATGCTGTGGCCTGCCGATGCCCACCCGAAGTCGAACAAAATCGCGGCGTCCGAGGCGGTCGATAATGCTGCGGATACCGTTGTGGCCTCCGTGGCCCCCTTCCGGACTGACCTTCAGGCGCCCGAAGGGCAGGTCCAGATCGTCGTAGACAACCAGAACATCGGCGGGCTCGCACTTCAGGGCTGCACTCACTGCCTGAACGCAATCGCCACTCCGGTTCATGAAGGTCTGGGGCAGAACAATGGTCGTCTGTTCTGAAGCAACCGTGCCGACGCCGTAGAGCCCCGCGTAGCCTTTTTTCTTGAGGGCAATCCCCTCCCGTTCAGCCACTCTGCGGGCAACCATAAAGCCGATATTGTGCCGGGTTGCCGCGTATTCTGTTCCGGGATTACCTAATCCGACAAGTAACTTCACTGCACCAGTTCAATCTTTAAAGCAACAGAACGACGGCTCAATCCTCGGCGGATTCTTCTTCCTCGGTCTCGGCCGCTTCTTCTTCCGCGCTATGGCCGACAACGGTGACTACCGTGAAATTAACGTCATAAACAAAGGCGACGCCGGCGGGAGCAACCACGTCCTGAATGTGGACGGTATCGCCGATTTCCAGGGCCTTGACATCGATATCGATGGACTGGGGCACCTCTGTCGGCAGACAGACAACTTCCAGTTCCTTCCGGATCAACTGCAGGGAACCACCCATCTTTTCCCCGGCCGACTTACCGATGACATTGACCGGCACCATGAAGTACCCTTTTTGTTTCAGATCGATGGCATGGAAATCCGCGCACAGCATGTCCCGACGGATCGGATGAATGGACGCATCCTTGAGAACGACAACCCGGTTATCCAGTCCGGCGCCCTTCAGCGTGATCAAAGTGTTCCAGCCGGCTTCCCCGGAAATGGCCTGATACAAAGCCTTCGGCTCCACGGACACCATGGTGGTCTCCATCTCTTTGCCGTAGACAACGGCAGGAACCTTCCCTGCGCTTCTCAACCGACGGGCGACGCCTTTGCCGCTCTCATTGCGTGCTTCTACTTCCAACATGACTTGAGCCATTTCTATCCTGCCTCCATATAAAAATTTGGGTACGTTAAGGCACCACCTGAAAAACTGGGTTAAACAAACAAGGAGCTGACCGATTCCGCATTATGAATACGGCGGATCGCTTCGGCCAGCAGATAGCTGACAGACAGGCCGACCAGCTGGTCGCACTGCTCCATTTTTGCGGCAATGGGTATAGTGTCCGTCACATAAACTTTTTTCAGCGGGCTCTGGGCTATCCGCTCCATGGCCGGGCCCGAGAGAACCGCATGGGTTGCGCAGGCATAGACCTCAACGGCGCCCTTTTCCTGCAGCGCTGTCGCTGCGGTGCAGAGGGTGCCGGCGGTATCAATCATGTCATCGACAATAACGCAGGTCTTGTCCTTAACGTCACCGATAATATGCATGACCTCCGACACATTGGGACCGCTGCGCCGCTTGTCGATAATCGCCAGCCCGGCATCCAGACGCTTGGCAAAAGCCCTGGCGCGTTCGGTGCCCCCGGCGTCGGGAGAGACAATTACCAGATTGCTGAAATCCTGACGGCGAATCTCGTCAAGCATGACCGGTGCCGCATAGAGATGATCGACCGGAATATCGAAAAACCCCTGGATCTGGCCGGCGTGCAGATCGATGGTCAACAACCGGTCGATGCCGGCCACCGCCAGCAGATCAGCGACCAGCTTGGCGGTAATGGGTGCCCGCGGAATCACCTTGCGGTCCTGACGGGCATAACCGAAATAGGGAACCACGGCATTGATCCGCGCCGCCGAGGCCCGCTTGAGGGCGTCGACCATGACCAGCAGTTCCATCAGATTGTTGTTGGATGGCTGACAGGTCGACTGAATAACATAGACATCGCGTCCGCGGACATTGTCCCCGATCTCGACCATAATTTCACCATCGGAAAAGGTCTTGACCTTGGCATTGCCCAGATTGACCGACAGGTGTCGGCAGATGTCATGTGCCAGCGGCGGATTGGAGTTGCCTGCGAAAATCTTGATCATGCCCACGTTGAAAAAACCTTTTCACGTTAATAACTGTTCAGCCGATTTCCAATCAGAGGATCAGGGCTTCCATGGCAAGGGCGACTGGCGCCATGGATGGCGACAGTCGAACGGCCAGGATGGCGAAAAGTGTCCCTTGAAATGGGAGTTCTGATCCTCTACTGAATAGATTAGATATTTTCACTATTCAGCAACAACTGGGGCGCCAGGATTCGCCCACTACGTCGCCCGCATCACGCGGGCTCCTGCGTCGGCTCCCCTGCGCTCACTGTCGCGACCATCCCTGGTCGCTCTTCTGACATCAAGTCAGCGTTCGCTTCGCTTCGAATCCTGAAACAACCTGTCTTGCTCTTATTTAA
>CALFFB010000058.1 GCA_937958075.1 uncultured Geobacteraceae bacterium
CTTCATCCACGCAAAGGTTGTCCGCAACCCTTCGGCGATGGAATGACGACTATGATAGTTCAGCTGCTGACAGATGCGCTGATTATCGGCACAGGAGTGCCGAATATCCCCCGCCCTCGGGCTGTCGTAGCGAATCACCAGAGGCGCGCCGGCAAAATCACCGATCATCTGCAGCAGCTCATTGAGGCTGGTCTGGTGACCGTTACCGACATTGACCGGCTGCACCGGCGGTTTTCGGGCGGTGATGGCATCGGTCAGCAGGCGCACCAGATCATCGACATAGACAAAATCACGGCTCTGCTCTCCGTCACCGAACACCGTCATTGACCGACGATCCATGGCCTGTTTGAGAAAAATACTGATGACCCCGGAATACGGAGACGTAGGATCCTGACGCGGTCCGAAAATGTTAAAAAACCTGAAAACGACCGGTTCCAGTCCGAATTGACGCCCATAAAAATCACAGTAGTGCTCCCCGGCGAGTTTATCCGCGGCATAGGGGGTCAGGGGTGCCGGCGGCTCATCTTCGTCGATGGGCAACTGCGCCGTATCGCCGTAAACTGCGGCAGACGAGGCGTACACAAAACGCCGGACATGATGCTCCCTTGCCGCCTGCAGCAGATTCAGGGTGCCGACCAGGTTCACCTGATGGGTCGCGACGGGATCTGCGATGGATGCCTGCACCGACGCCACCGCAGCCAGATGGACAATGGCATCGACCCCGGCAGTCGCTGCGTCAACGGTGGAAAGATCACGGATATCCCCGTCTATGACCGACAATGCCGGATGATCCTGTGGCAGATTGTTTCGCTTGCCGGTACTGAAGTTATCGAGAACAACGACCTGGCGGCCGTCAGCGAGCAAGGTATCGACCAGGTGCGAACCGATAAAGCCCGCACCCCCTGTGACAAGTATTTTCACAACAACTCTTTTCGTGAATGGTTTTCCAGTTTGATGACATCCTGCGACCGCAGCGGTCGACCGTCAGCGGCAAGTTGCTGTCGCAACCGTTCCAGCTGGGTAGTCATCCCCTTTAATTGCTCTTCGAACTGGGCGAACTGCTTTTGCTGTTGATTAATCAGGTATTCGATAATACTCCCCTGACTTGACACCCGCTCCAGCAGACCCTCCATTTCGGCGCGGTGGTGGCTGAGCCTGGCGAAGCGTTTTTCAATCCGGCTCAGGCGCTCGTCCAGCCGTGACCTGACGGCCTCACCCGTTTCTTCCGGCGTTTCCTGGCGCGTGGTCGTAGCCTCATCCTTAAAAGACAGCTCCCGAACCGCTTCTTCAACCAGGGCCTTGCTGATCTCTCTGGTGTCCTCGACAAAAGCCGAGAGCAGGAGGAAATCACAGATCAGGTTGATCAGACGGGGAATCCCGCCACTGAACCGGAAAATAGCGTCAAACACACCCTCTTCAAAGCGGACACACTCGCGGTTACCCGCCGTTGCCAGACGATGCAGAATGTACTCTTCGAGCTCCTGCCGATCGAGGGCTCCCAGGTGGCAGCTGATGTTGATGCGCTGACGCAGCTGGCGCAGGGACGCCCGAGCGATGATCTGCTTCAATTCCGGTTGTCCGACCAGAACAATCTGAACCAGCTTGAAGGCATCCGCCTCCAGATTGGACAGCAGGCGGATTTCCTCCAGGGCATCCTCCGACAGATTCTGGGCTTCGTCGATGATGATAATGGCCTGGCGTCCGGCAGCGTTTTCCGTCAGCAGAAACTCATTGAGATCACCCAGCAGCTCGACCTTGTCCTTGCCCTTTGTTTCGAGGCCGAAGTCGTCATTGATCAGCGCCAGGAGCTGATGGCCGTCAACCCGGGTGTTGAACACCATGGAAAGGGTCGTTTCGCTGCTGATATTATTGATGATTTCCCGCAGAAGGGTGGTTTTCCCGCAGCCGACCTCGCCGGTCAGCAGGGTGAACCCGGCCAGCTCCTGCACACCGTACTGCAGATAACTCAGAGCCTTGCGGTGTCCCTTGCTCAAGTAGAGAAATTCCGGATTGGGCAGCAGATCAAAAGGCTTGATCGTAAGTGAGAAAAAGTCTGTATACATAATTCAGAACCGGGCGGAGACGGTCAGGGTCACCACGTTGCTGGCGTATTCACTGGTCGCGGTATCGGCATTGCGGTCCCGGTAACGGTAACCCAGGGACGCATTGAATATCCGATAATCGTAACGAAGGGCCGCCCCCAGACCGAGGGTTTTGACCTCCTCGTTGTCCGGTTGATAGTCGGCAATTTCGTAGTCGCCGTTGATTTCCGCATGCACATTACGCATCAGCTGATAGCCAATCGCCGCCCGCACCCCATAGGCGTCATCCTCACGATCCGTCCGCAGATAATCCACCTGCCGCCAGAACAGCTCGGAGGAGGCGGTCAGACGTTCCCGGTCATAGCCGAGACGCAGTCCGGCCTGCCTACGTTCGCTGGCGCCGTTGGTGGCCGAGGCGCTGTAGCTCTGGCTGTAAAGCAGGCTCAGGGTCAGTGGCGCGGTAATGCGGTAGGACAGTTCCGCATCGGCGGTGACACTGTCGTTGTCATCGCCATCTTCGTACTCGATGAGGCTGTATCCCCCTTCAAGACGCAGCTGCGTACGGGACCCGATGCGGTAATCAACACCGAGGGTGTAGCTCTGGGTGTCGTAGTCCTCGTTCGAGAGCTCCGACAGATGCCAGGCATAGCGATAGTTGGCCGACACATCCAGGTTCGGATTCAGCGCCTTGATCAGCGACAGGCGGGCCGTATGGCTCTGCATGTCCTCACCGGCGTCATCGACATAATCGACCCGGTCATAAACGTAGGCCACCACCGCCGAAGAGGTTGCCGTCAGTTGCTGACGATACTGGGGAGAGATGCGGGTACGATAAACCGTGGTGGCGTTAACCCGCTCATTTTCCGGGGCATAAGGGTCCCGCTCATCGAGAGTCTCGCGGGCAATATTCTCCGACAGGGTCAGGGTAAAGGGGCGCCCCTGAAAAAACACCAGAGAGGCCCTGGCGCGCTGTACATCCTTGAAGCGATCCTGATCGTCATCACTGTTGTTTTTGTAAAAGCGGTAGCGCAGGGAATAATCGATATCGGCCGTAACGGAACGCGCGTCGTAGTTCAGACGAATGCCGGGCGCGACGGTGGTAATCCAGTCTTCCTCCTCATTGTCGGCGGTCAGGTCGATATTGTCGTGATATTCCTGTTGCAAGGTGACATAGGGACTGATATCCATGCGGGCCAGAACGGTGGAAGCACCGGGCAGGAAAGTGACCAGAACCACCAGCAATGTCAGACGTTTTATCATGACCTACCTCCGGAAAAATCAATAATAATAGTAATACCCCTGCTTCTTCGAAAAGCTGTGGGTGTCATTATAAACGGCTCCGAGGAGATGATGCTCCTTGAAGTTTTCCACCAGCCGCCGCACATCCTCCTTGGCGGCTCGCCCTTCACGCACGACAATCAGGGTCGAATCGACCATGTCGGCAAGGACTCCGGCATCGGCAAAGGGGAGCGCCGGTGGCGAATCGAAAATAACGTAACGCTCAGGGTAGCGTTTTTTCAGTTCAGCGATGATATCACGCATGCGCTGCGACGAGATCAGATCAAGAGGATCCTTCAGGGCTTCTCCCGCCGGCAGAAAAACCAGCTTGCCGATACCGGTCTTGACCAGCACCTCGGATATGGGGACATTGTCGCGCAGACAGTGGACCAGCCCTTTATCCGGACTGATTCCGAGATAATGGTGTAACGATGGCCGTCGCAGATCGGTATCCACCAGCAGGACGGTGTGGTCCTGCTCCTTGGCCAGCGACACCGCCAGATTCAGGGCTGTCATCGACTTGCCTTCTTCGCTGATGCCGCTGGTCACCAGCAGGGTGTTCAAAAAAGGTTCGCCGCGGGTCAAAGCGACAACCGCCGCCCTGAGCTTGTTGAACTCCTCGGCCGCCGGCGTGCGCTCGGTCAAAGTCGTAACCACCAGGCCGCTGGAGGGCCTCAGGGGCTCAACCGCCAACAGGGCCTCGCCGCCTTCATTTTGTTTTTCCACCCTGGGCGGCGCGGCGACGGGCTTGACCGGGGCTGCTTCTACGGCCCCGACGTCCGGTTTTCGCGTCTGGTCACGATGGCGAGCGGCCTTTTTCAATGCTTCTTCTATACGGCTCATAGAATGACAATATCCTTATCAAGGCAAAGTGCGCCGGCTACGCATAAAGAAACTGGTAGGCGAAAACCCCCAGAAAGCCGACAAAGTAGATACCGGCACCAAGCACCAGGCAGATATTGGCCAGTCGCTGCCGACGCTGTTGCTGGCTGGTGCTGATATTGGGAATCACCGCCAGAATCTCGACTCCTGAACTCTCAATGATGCCGGGATTTCGAATCCGGCTATCGAAGTTTTCCAGAAGAAAAACGACCCCGACCGCCACCCCGCCGCCGGCAGCAATGGCCAGCAGCAGCATTTTCATCATGTTCGGCGATACCGGTGATTCCGGGTAAATGGCCGGGTCGACAATACGGAAGGTGGTTGTTCTGTCGGATATCTCCATCTGCTTTGATACCTCGGACTGACTCATCCGCGCCAGCAGATCCTGATAAATTTTCTGATAAGAGTCGCGCTCCTGGACCATGACGTTGAGCTGTTTTTTCGCCTCCGGCACTTCATGGAGTTCCTTTTCGCGCTGATTGAGCAGCCGGGTGACGTTCATCTTCTGGGTCCGGGCTTCCGACATTTCGCTCTGGACCTGCAGCATCCGCTGCTGCACGTCCAGATACAGGGGGTTCAGGGAGGTCATGGAGGATTGACCGGCGCGGCGCACCGGCGCGGCGCTGGTCTGCGCTTCGCTCTGCAGGCGCTCACGCAGGGCGCTGATTTCAAACTGCAGGCGGACAATTTCCGGATAGCTGTCCGTATAGCGTAAACGCAGATCGCTCAGGCGCTGCTGCATGGCCACCAGCTGCGGATGGCTGTCGATACCCTGCCCAGGCGCGCCACCACTGTCCGCCTGAAAAACACTCTCAATCGTCGGACTCAAGGTCGCCAGCTGGTCCTGCAACTGCTTCTGGTTGGCTTCAAGAGACGCAATCTTCAGATCCAGAGCTTCTATCTGCTCCATGTGCCGCCGGATCTCCTCAATCGTCGCCCGCTCATCCAGGGTGAAGTAGATGCCCTGTTCACGACGAAAAGCGATGATCGCGTCGTCGGCCTCTTCCAGCTTCTGCTTGAAGGTTTCAATCTGCTCTTCCAGAAACCGGTTGGCGCCGTAGGCCTCATCGCGCTTGGAGGTGAGGCTCTCCTGCACATAGATGCGCACCAGGGAGTTGACAAAATTGGTGATGAAGGCGGGGTTCTGTCCCATCAACGTAACGATGAACAGATCCTGCCCGCGCACGTTGATCCTGATGCGCTCCTGCAGTCCGGCAATAAAATTCTGCTGCTCGGCCCGTGACTTCACAAAGACATCGGACTCGATGTCTTCGAGGGTTTTGACGATCAGATCCCGGCTGAGAAGGGCGTAGCGCAGGACCCTGATTTTGTCATCAACACTGGGGGTAACGGCAATGCCGCGCACCAGATTGTCGATAACACTCTTCTCGATAAAAACCGTACTGCTGGCCTGGTATATTTTGGGCAGAGTAAAGCTGTAGATACCGACGACTGTCATCACCAGCAGCGCCAGCACCACAGCCACGATCCGGTAACGGTAGGCGGCGCGAACATAGCGAAAAACCTCTTTAAAATTCTGCTCCATTCTGTGCCTCGTGTTGATGTGCAAGTGAACCGTTGTCAAACCTGCTGCTTCTTAACGAGCCCGGCATGGGCGTCATCAAAAAAAGCTTTCATCGACAATGACATAATCGCCGGGATTCAGCTCTACATTCGCACTGATATCCTTGTTACGGGTGATCTGGCGTAAATCGACCTTTTTCTGCTGTTTGTCGCGACCGATGACAGTGACTGTATTCTCTTTGGCAAAATCGGTAAAGCCACCGGCACCGAGAATGGCGTCAAGTACCGTCATCCCCTCATAGTGCTTAAGATTCTGCGGCTGCGCCACGGCCCCGAGGACATAAACGATATTCAGCCGGTTGCTGGGGATGAATAAAATATCCTCGGCCTGCAGCTTGATGTCCTGGGACAGATCCCCCTCGTAGTAGAGGGCGTACAGATCGGTATCGATGCGCTCACCCTGGCGTGACAGATAGGCCTGACGCAGATCGGCTCCGGAAAAATCCGCAAGCTCACTGAGCAAGCGCAGCAGGGTCGTCTCCTTGACCATGTCGTAAGCACGGGAAACACCGCCGCCACTGATATAAACGCGGTTGTTGCGGATCTGGGTCACGGTCACCGTGACCACCGGCTGCTTGACATACTCTTTCATCTTGCCGGCAACATGCTCACCCAGAGCCACCGGCGTTTTCTGCGAGGCGATGATATCACCCACCGCCGGCAGGGTAATCTTGCCATCGGGGCGCACCGACACGGTACGGCTCATTTCCGGCACCCCCCAGACCGACACCTCGAGGACATCCCCCTGACCGATGACGTAGTCATCAGCACCGAACACCGGAAAAGCAACAAAGCTGCTGATCAGAAACACCAAACCGACCATGAATTTATCTGCTGTTGTCATCATAATGCTTATCTCCCGCCGAAACCTGAAGTCACCACCCGGACGGTTGCCAATACGATCTGAAAATCGAGCATGACCGAGTAGTTCTTGATGTAATAGAGATCATAGCGCAGTTTCTCCAACGCATCCTCATCCGAAGCACCATAAGGGTAGCTGACCTGCGCCCAGCCGGTGAGTCCCGGCTTGACAAAGTGACGAATGGAGTAAAAAGGGATGGTCTCTTTCAGGCGCTCGACAAAAGCCATCCGTTCGGGACGCGGCCCGATAAAACTCATATCGCCCCTTAACACGTTGTACAGCTGGGGAATTTCATCGATACGGGTTTTGCGCAAGAATCGCCCCAGCCGCGTCACCCGCGCATCATTTTTCTGGGCCCAGACAGCACCGATCCCGGCCTCGGCATCAACCGCCATGGTCCGGAACTTATAGACAAAAAACTCGACCTCTCCCTCGCCGACACGCAATTGCCGATAGAGCACCGGCCCCGGTGAATCAACCTTGATGGCCAGAGCAACAAGGGGCAGCAGAGGAGAGACCATAACCAGGCCGATGCCGGACAGCGCCACATCAATCAGCCTTTTGTAGGCACGCATAAAGGGGGTCATACGAAAACCCTGGGTATAGACAAAGGTGCTGGGTTGAATATTTTCGATCATCAGGCAGCCCCTGATCTGTTCAAAGTAACTCGCCGCGTCCAGTACCTCGACCCCCCGCAACTTGCTGCGCATCAGTTCTTTTAACGGCAGATGCCCGCGCCGCTCGTTCAGGGCAACAATAATTTTCTGCGGCCGATAGGCATGGACAATTTCATCGATATCTTCAACCTTGCCAACGATCAGACTCTTGTCGACCAAGGGCTCAAGCTGGGTGCAGGAGACAAAGCGGACATAGCTGTGCAGGTTGTCATCCCTGGGCACAATGCCGGCCATTCTGTCCGCCAGCTCTCCGGCGCCGAGAATCAGAACCTTGGTGGCAAACTGGGCGGCGCTCAAACATCTGTAGATCAACAGACGAGAGCCATATTGGGCAGCGAAGAACAGCACCAGCGTCAGCAGCAATACCCCGCGACCGAACTGGATCGAAGAAAACAGGAACATGCATGCCGACAGAAGAAAAAACGCGCCGATAGCCGTCGCCAGGCTGCGCCGCAACTGAAAGCGCCGGTCAACAAATTTTGCCTGCTGATAGAGTTCGAGAAAGTAGCCGACAAACAGGATGGTCAATCCGTACAGGGCGACAATAACAAGACCGCGATGATCGCCGACCATCGCCCACAACGGCTCCAGGCTACCAAACCTGAGCAGGTACCCGGCCATCAGGCACCCGCAAGCGAGTGCCAGATCGAGGGCCATGAGATAAAACTTCGGTCTGACCATTTCCCCTATTCCCTCATCGCCCTACAGGGACTCCAGCAACCTGCGGGCCTGCGCTGCTTCGTCGGCGCTGCCCCGGTCAAGAACCGGCTGGAGAAGCTCCCGGATGCCGTCTGTTGTTCCCAGACGGCTGCGCGCCATGGCCAGATGCAGACCGACCGCCGGCACCTCGGGTAACAGACGATGGGCCTCGGTCAGCAGCTTGTCGGCCTCTTCCAGACGATCATTCTCCATCAACACAAAGCCCAGGGTATCCATGATCCGCGGATCTCCCGGCCGCAAACGGTAGGCGCTCAGGGCCGGATCAAGGGCCTGGCGGGCCTCGCCGAAATTGGTCACCAGCAGATACGCCAGATTATTCAAGGCACCGACATGGCGCTCATCGACAGCAACGGTGTTTCGATAAAACTCAAGGGCTGCCTTCTTGTCCCCGGTACGATCTTTCAGCGTACCCATGGAAAAATGCGCGTCGGCCAGACGCGGTGCTACCTCGAGGACCTGTCGATACAGCTCTTCTGCCTCTGCCGTATTGTTTGTCGCCTCTTCGAGTTGCCCCAGCCGTAGCTGCAAACCGGTGGGACTCTCAACCTGACTGATGCCACGCCGCAGCTGCTCCTTTGCCGCCGGAACATTCTCCTTCTGCAGGTCCAGCGCCGCAGCCAGCAGCCAGGGGTAGACCTGCACCGGCGTCTCGGCAATCAGTCCGTCGACCAGTTGCCGGGCATCAGCTTCGCGCTCCGTTGACAGGTAAAGCTGGGTCAGCAACTGATAGCCACGTTCCGGGCTGACCTCTGCCAGGCGGCGATAATGTTCCTCCGCCAGTGCCGATTCACCAGCGCGTGCCAGCAGCCCTCCTTTCATTTCCAGCAGCGGCGCAGAGTCAGAAGCCAGAGCCAGCCCGCGGTCGATCAGGGCGGTCGCCTCATCAAAGCGCTGCTGACGCAAGGCATACTGGGCGGCCGTCATGTAGCCCTGCTCGGTGTTGGTCGCGATGATATCGTCCATGACAGAATTCACGTGTTCCTGCTCACCACGCATGCTGTAAATTGTCGCCAGCCCGAGCAGAGCGCGAATCTGCCGGGGATCAACAGCAAGCACCTGCCGATATTCGGCGATGGCTTCATCATGGCGCGAGGCGGATACATAGTAGGCCGCCGTGTTGTAGTAAGGCGTCAGATACTCCGGATGAACCTCTTTGGCCCGTGTCAGTTCAGTCAATGCCTGCTCCGGGCGGTTCTGGGAAAAATAAGCTGCCGCCAGGTAATTGTGGAGCAGGGCATCGGTCGCCTCACCGTTCATACCCTGCTGCAGCAGATCAATGGCGGCGGTAAAATTACGCTGACGCAGATAATGGGTAACCAGCAGCAGGCGGTTATTGAGAACCTCGGGGGCGGCCTCGATGGCCCTGACCAGATCGGCCTCACCAAGGGACTGCTCACCGCGAGCAAAATTCATAAGACCTCGTTTCAGGTGCGCATCGACCAGTGACGGGTCCAGCTGGGTCGCCGTCGCCAGAGCCTCCATCCCGCGATCAAAATCACCCCGGGCTATCAGGGCGCTGCCGAGGATATTATGGGCATAGGCATTACCTGGACTGCGCCGCAGCAGCCGCTCTGTCTCGATGACGACATCGTCAAGACGGCGTTGCTTCAGCAGCACCATGGCCACCATGACCCGGGCCTGCTCAAAATCGGGATTGATGTCAAGGGCCCGCTGAAACTGACTGAGGGCCATCTCCAGTTCGTCCAGGCTGTAATGCGTCAAGCCGAGAAAGTAAGATCCCAGCAGATGGGGCTGCATATTCTGAGATGTTTGCAGGGCCGTGCGTGCCTTTTGATAGTCGCCCTTCCGGTAGGCAAGCATCCCCTCCAGACGCGGCCCTTCACTCTGGTCTGAAAACCTCGTCTTCAGTTGATTGACGGTGGTGGCGACGGCCTCGAAATCACCAAGATCAAGCTGCAGCAGGCCACTGGTATACAGCGCCTCCAGTTGCCGCTGGTCAATAGCAAGCAGGTCCTGGTACACCTTGATGGCACCGGTGATATTTTCTTTTGATGTTTCAATGCGCGCCAGCAGGTAGTAAGCCTCATACAACCGGGCATCGATATTGATCGCCTCGCGCAGCAAAACAGCCGCCCGGTCGATCTGGCGTCGATAAAGGGCCACCTTGGCCAGGTTGAGACGCGCGTCAGCTGAAGCCGGATCCAGCCGCAAAGCCTGATTAAAAAACTCCTCCGCCGCATCGAGATCGCCGCTTGCCCCATGGGCCAGGCCATAAAGCACCAGGGATTGAGCCGTCTCATCCATGGCATCGTGAAATGCGCCAATTTCGACCAGCGCCTGCTCGGGCTGCTGTCGCTGGATATAGACCGTGGCCAGTTTCAGACGCAACTCATGACGGTCGGGGCTCTGCAGCAGCACCTTCTGCAATTCATTCTCAGCCCGCTCGTAGCTGCCACTCTGCAGATAAGCCTCGGCCAGACCGACACGCGCATCAAGGTAATTGGCGTCCTTTTCCAGGGCATTGCGATACAGCACGATAGCGCCGCGATAGTTCTCCTGCTCAATGAGCAGATCCCCTTCCGCAACCAGTTCTTCTTTTGTCTGACTGGTACAACCAACAAGCAGCAACAGCACAATCAGCAGTGTCCGGGTCATATAATATCCTGTTCGATTATGATAAAACGACTTTTCACTTTAGTGTGGATTAAAAGAGTCCGCTCATGAGTCATGATCAAGAAAGAGCCTGTCTTTCCCAATCTGAAAACCAACAACAGATATTACCATTAATGTTGCTAATTAAATCATGCATAACGACCTTTGATTACAATCATAATCATGAATGCTTTCCCATGTCATCCCCCACATGAAGATTTTTATGG
>CALFFB010000059.1 GCA_937958075.1 uncultured Geobacteraceae bacterium
CGTCCCTCCTATGTCCTGGGCGGACGGGCCATGGAAATTGTCTACGACAGCGACCGCCTGAACGATTACATGACCTATGCCGTCAAGGTGTCGCCGGACCATCCGATTCTCATCGACAAATTCCTTGAAGACGCCATCGAGGTCGATGTTGACGCCGTCGCCGATGGTACCGACGTGGTGATCGGCGGCATCATGCAGCACATTGAGGAGGCCGGTATCCACTCCGGCGATTCCGCCTGCGCCCTGCCACCATTCGCTCTGGCGGCGGACATACAGGATCGCATCCGCGAACAGACCAGGGCCCTGGCCCTGGAACTGCAGGTTGTCGGCCTGATGAACATCCAGTTTGCCGTCAAGGACGGCATCATCTACCTGCTGGAAGTCAACCCCCGCGCCAGTCGCACCGTTCCCTTTGTCTCCAAGGCCACGGGGCGGCCGCTGGCACAGATCGCCTCCCTGGTCATGGCCGGCCGCACTCTGGCTGACCTCGGGGTGTCCGGTGAGATTATCCCACCCTACATTTCCGTGAAGGAGGCGGTCTTTCCTTTTGTCAAATTCCCCGGTGTCGACACCCTGCTGGGGCCGGAAATGAAATCCACCGGCGAAGTCATGGGCGTTGATTTTGATTTCGGCAAAGCCTTCGCCAAGGCGCAACGCGGTGCCGGCGTCAAGCTGCCCTTGTCCGGTGCGGTCTTTATCAGTGTCAAGGATGCGGACAAGCCGCACATTGTCGAGCCCATGCGACAACTCGCCGCCGCCGGTTTCCGCATTGTCGCAACGCGCGGCACGGCAGAAGCGTTAAGCAGCCGGGGTATCGAGGTGACCATTGTCAACAAGGTCAAGGAAGGTCGGCCCCACTGTGTTGACGCCATTAAAAATCATGATTTCTCCATGGTCTGCAACACGACCCTGGGCGCAGCCTCGGTGGCCGATTCCTACTCCATCAGGCGCAGTGCCCTGATGAATGATATCGCCTACTACACCACCGTGGCCGGAATAAAGGCCGTCACCGGTGGAATCGTTGCCATGCAGCGAGAAGCCCTTGACGTTAAGCCGCTGCAAGAGTATTATACGCACCTCTAGCCGACAAAAGACCCGGCAGACAGGCCAACATAATTACCATTCAACCAGTGGGCGGTTCACACCGCCCGCTGTTTTTTTTAGGAGTTGCGACACATGAACCAGTCAGTACCGATGACAACGGAAGGTCACCGTAAATTACAGGACGAGTTGAAAAACCTGATCCGCGTGGAGCGGCCCAAAGTGGTTCAGGACATTGCCGAAGCACGCAGCCATGGCGATCTGTCCGAAAATGCCGAATACGATGCGGCCAAGGAACGGCAGGCCTTCGTCGAAGGGCGAATCCAGGAGATCAACGACAAAATCGCCAGGGCCCAGGTCATTGATCCGACAACCATCAAAAGCGACAAGGTTGTTTTCGGTGCGACAGTGACCCTTTTTGATGTCGACACGGAAAAGGAAGTCACCTATAAGATAGTTGGTGAAGATGAGGCGGACATCAAGGCCGGTAAAATCTCCATAACCTCTCCTGTCGGCAAAGCCCTGATCGGCCATCGGGAAGATGAAGAGGTCCGCATCACCGTTCCATCAGGAACCAGGGTTTACGAAATTTCGAAAATTGTTTATATCTGATGCGACTCAGTATGACTGTTCCCAACTGAAAATGGAGGCTCCCCATGGCGACGGCAATATCCAGAGATATGACCTTTGATCAGGTTTTGCGTAAATATCCCGACGCGGCCAAAGTCTTGAGAAGTTTCAACCTGGGCTGTGTCGGCTGCATGGGGGCCTCAACAGAAACCCTGGAGCAGGGTGCCAGAGCCCACGGGGTCGACATCAACCAACTGCTCACTGCCCTGAACAAAATCACCTGATTCGCTTTTCATGGCCGGTACGGAGCCGACAGCACCCGATTCCCTCCTGTCCAGACCTCTGGACAGCCAAACCGGTGTCGGCTCCAAAGTCAGCCTCAAACTGAAAAAGCTCGGAATCACCACCCTTGAGGATGCTCTCTACCATCTCCCCCTGCGCTACGAAGACCGGCGCAAGCTGAGCAAAATATCCCATCTCTCTGAAAATACACAAGAAATATTTCTATGCAAGGTACTTGCGACGGGCGAAGGTCAGACCAAACGCACCGCGCGGCGGCTTTTTGAAGTCGTTGTCGGTGACGAGACCGGAACCATTTCCCTGAAATGGTTTCACTACCGCAAAGCCTGGCTGCAGAAACGCTTTCCCGTCGGGCAACAGCTTCTTGTTATCGGTGAGGTAAAACGCTTCGGCGCAATCCGTGAAATTCATCACCCCGACACCGAAATCATCACCGAGAGTCTTCGACTCGAAGAACTGCAACAAAAAGATCCACTGATCTTCGGCCGCATTCTGCCTGTCTATCCCCTCACAGAGGGCATTTCCCAGAAGCAGATGCGCAAAATCTGGTATCCGCTGATTCAGCAGTCAGCGCGCCTGCTGCCTACCGTTCTGCCGGCAGAGATCCGCGATCACTACCGGTTACTGCCGCCGGGAACTGCGATCCGCCAGGTTCACTGGCCCGACGCGGAGACAACCGATTTACGGGAACTGGAAAAGGGCACCGACCCGGCGCGCCGGACCCTGGTCTTTGATGATTTTTTCTATCTGGAGCTGGGCCTGGCATTGAAAAGGGCAGGGGTTGAGCTGGAAACCGGACAATCCTTTCCCTGTCGCCATAAATACACCCTGCCTTTAAGTAAAATGCTGCCTTTCAAGTTGACTCAGGCACAGCGGCGGGTTCTGGGCGAGATCAAACAGGACATGCACCAGCCTCACCCCATGCACCGACTGCTGCAGGGAGATGTCGGCTCCGGTAAAACCATTGTTGCCCTGATGGCTGCGCTGATCGCCATTGAAAACCAGGCCCAGGTGGCCGTTGTCGCGCCCACGGAAATCCTGGCGGAACAGCATTACGCAACCTTTGCTCCCTGGCTCGAAAGGCTTGGCCTGAGCTGCTGTCTGCTCTCCGGCAGCACACCGGCGGCGGAAAAATCACGTCTTTATACAGACATCGCCAACGGCAAATACGACCTGGTCTGCGGAACCCATGCCGTACTCCAGGACGGGGTGACCTTCAGGCAGCTCGGCCTCGGCATCATCGACGAGCAGCACCGGTTCGGCGTCCGCCAGCGCAGTCTGCTCAAGCACAAGGGGATCAGCCCCGACATTCTGGTGATGACGGCAACGCCTATTCCCCGCACCCTGTCCATGACCCTGTATGGCGACCTGTCAGTTTCCGTCATCGATGAACTGCCTCCGGGCAGAAAGCCTGTCACAACCAAGGTTTACAGTGAGGCGAATAAAAAACAGGTACAGACTCTCATGCGCCGCGAAATAGACAAGGGGCGGCAGGTGTATGTGGTTTATCCCCTGGTCGAGGAATCGGAAAACAGCGATTTAAAGGCGGCAACGGCGGCAGCAGAACACTACGCCCACGACATTTTCCCCGACATCAGGGTCGGGCTGGTCCACGGCAAACTGAAAGGCGCGGAGAAAGATCGCGTCATGACAGCTTTCCGCACCGGTGATATTCAACTTCTGGTGGCAACAACGGTCATCGAAGTGGGTGTCGATGTGCCCAACGCATCGGTCATGGTCATCGAACATGCCGACCGGTTCGGACTTTCGCAACTCCACCAACTGCGCGGGCGGGTCGGACGGGGCGCAGATCAGAGTTACTGTATGCTGGTGGCCTCGGACAATTACTCAAAAGACGCGGCCAAACGACTGCAGGTTATGGCATCAACCCAGGACGGTTTTAAAATCGCCGAAGCCGATCTGGCCATACGCGGTCCGGGAGACTTTCTCGGAACCCGTCAGGCCGGACTGCCGGATTTCCGTGTCGCCAGCCTCGCTAAAGATATAAGTGTACTTGAGCAGGCGCGGCAGGCGGCCTTCACTTACGTCGAACAAACTGACAGACTTACCAGCCCGGACGCAGCCCCCGTCAAAGAGGAACTCATCAAGCGCTGGGGGAGTCGTCTCGAACTCGCTTCAATCGGGTAAGGGGCATCAGATGCCCGTCACAATTATTAGTTTACATAATATATATTATGCGACACAACATTTAATCACGCCGGTGAGGTCACGCCATGACCTC
>CALFFB010000060.1 GCA_937958075.1 uncultured Geobacteraceae bacterium
ACGGTCATATCCGCTTTTCCCATACCGGGGTGAACGAAGTCGCCAGTATCGCCGAGGCCGCCGGTGAGTTCCTGGACTTTGTGGTCACCGCCCTGGACCAGGATGAGTGCGATATCTTTGACCGGGCCCTGGAATATGAAAACGTCATCGACGATCTGGAGGAAACCCTGCGCCTCAATCATATCCACCGTCTGAACACGGGAGAGTGCGCTGTTCAGCCGGGGCTGATTTTTATCGACATGCTGCAGAGTTACGAAAAAATCGGTGACCATACCTTCAAAATGGCACGGGTTCTGGCCGAAAGCTGCGGGAATGAAACAGGCCGTCATTGATATCGGCAGCAACACCGTGCGCATGTTGATAGCCGGTTGCCCCGACGGTTCGCCGGAGATTTACAGGTATGAGCGTTGTATCACCCGGCTGGCCGGAGGGTTCGATCCGGTCACCGGGCTGTCTGCCGCCGCCAGGCAGCGCACCTTTGAGGCTCTTTGCCGGTTTGCCGGACGCCTGCGCCAGGAAGAGATTCCCTGTCTGCGCGCCGTCGGCACTGCCGCTCTGCGCCGGGCGCCCAATCGTCAGCAGTTTATCGACGAGGTCAGACAGGGTTGCGGCCTGCAGATTGAGGTGATTGACGGTGATGAGGAAGCACGCCTGATGACGGCAGGTATTCTGTCCGTGGTGCGGCCGGCACCGCCGCGGGCGGTGCTCCTCGACATCGGTGGCGGTAGTACGGAAATCGTGGCCAGTGAGCGGGGCAGGGTGGTCTTTCAACAGAGCTTTCCCATTGGTGTGGTGCGCCTGGTGGAGGATTGTCCCACCCCGGAGCAGCGACAAAAGCCCATTGATGCCATGGTGACGGCCTTTGTCCGTGCCTGTCCCTGGTGCAACCAGCTCCCGGCCGGTGACCTTGGTCTGATCGCTACCGCCGGGACGGTGACGACTCTGGCCGCCATGCATCTTGAATTGAGCCGCTATGACGCAGCGGCCATCAACAACCATCGCCTTCCCGCCGACTGGATTCAGCAGCTGTATACCCGCCTTCTGCCGCTGTCGCCTGGCGAGCGTGAGACGCTCCCCGGCATGGAGCCGGGCAGGGGAGATCTGCTACCGGCGGGCATGGAAATCATTCTGGCTCTGGTAGCGCGCCTCGGGGTAGACCAGGTCACCGTTGCCGATGCCGGATTGCTTGAAGGGCTGTTTCTTGCCGCATGCAGTAATTGACAGCCGGCGTCGCTTTGCCTATTATCTCCCTTTTTTGTATCCGCTCGAAAACAAACTGAACAGGCGCACTTCGTTGCGGTCTGTAAGCTTCCATCAACTCTAACATGTGCTATCCAAGGGCTGTCATGAACAAAGTTCTCTTGTCCGGTAACGAGGCCATCGCGCGCGGCACCTACGAAGCGGGCGCGCTGGTTGCCTGTGCTTATCCCGGCACTCCCAGTACGGAAATTCTGGAAAACATGGTGCAGTACAAAGAGGTTGATTCCTCGTGGGCACCCAACGAAAAAGTCGCTCTGGAAGTCGGTATCGGCGCCTGTTTCGGAGGCGCCCGGGCGCTGGTGACCATGAAGCATGTCGGCGTCAATGTTGCCGCCGACCCTCTGTTCACCCTGACCTATACCGGTGTGCGTGGCGGTCTGGTGCTGGTCACGGCGGATGATCCGGAACTGCATTCGTCCCAGAACGAGCAGGATAATCGCAATTACGCCAAATTCGCCAAGGTGCCCATGTTCGAGCCGGCGGACAGTCAGGAAGCCCTGGATTACACCAAGCTGTCCTTCGAGGTCAGCGAACAGTTTGATACGCCGGTGCTGCTGCGCAGTACCACGCGTATTTCCCATTCCAAGTCGGCAGTGGTTCTGGGCGAACGCCCGCAGCAGATTCCGACCCCCTCCCTGAAACGTGATCCGGCCAAGCTGGTGATGCTGCCCGGCAATGCCCGCCGGCGCCATTACGATGTGGAAGAGCGCGTCCTCAGGCTGGAAGAGTGGAGCTGCGATCAGCCCTTTAACCGCATCGAAAAAGGCAAGGGGGAGGTTGGCGTCATCACCTCCGGTGTCTCCTACCAGTACGTCAAGGAGGTACTGCCCGATGCCGATGTGCTGAAACTCGGCATGGTTTATCCCTTGCCCAAGCGTTTGATCCGTGACTTTGCCGCCAACTACAAAACCCTCTACGTCGTCGAAGAGCTTGACCCCTTTATCGAGGAGCAGGTCAGGGCCATGGGGATTGACGTTATCGGCAAGGACAAGTTGCCCATCTGCGGCGAGTTGACCCCCGGCCGGGTGGCCAAGGCCCTGTTTGGCAGCGATCTGCCTGCGGAAAATACGGCGGATCTGCCCCAGCGCCCGCCGAATATGTGTCCCGGCTGTCCCCATCGCGGGGTGTTCATGGAACTTAATCGCGCCAAGGCCTATGTCACCGGTGATATCGGCTGCTATACCCTGGGCTTCATGCCGCCCCTGTCGGCCATGGACACCTGCGTCTGCATGGGGGCGAGCATCGGCAACGCCACCGGCATCAGCAAGGTTCTCTCGGCGGAGGAACAGCGCAAGGTCGTCGCCGTGATCGGTGACTCGACCTTCCTGCATACCGGCATCAACGGCCTGATGGACATGGCCTACAACAAATCCACAGCCACCGTCATCATTCTCGATAACCGGATTACCGCCATGACCGGTCGTCAGGAAAACCCCACCTCCGGTTTTACCCTGGCCGACCAGCCGACCTACCGCGTTGACATGGAGCAGCTGTGCAAGGCCGTCGGCGTTGAGCATGTCAAGGTGATCGATCCCTATGATATCGCCCTGACCCGCAAAACCGTGCGTGAAGAAATGGCCCGTGCGGAATTGTCGGTCATTATCACCACCCGGCCCTGCATGCTGGTGCCACGGGATAATCTGGAGCGGCGCAACCCCCTCTATGTGGATCATGAACTCTGCACCGGCTGCAAGGCCTGCCTGCGGCTGGGCTGTCCGGCCATCACCTGGGATGAGCAGAGCAAAAAATCCAACGTCGATAAAATTATCTGTGTCGGCTGCAAGGTCTGCAAGCAGACCTGCGGTTTTGATGCATTTCAGGAAATCGAGGCATAACCATGAATACAACAAATATCCTGCTGGCCGGGGTTGGCGGTCAGGGCATTCTGCTGGCCAGTGAAGTTCTGTCCGAGGTTTGTCTGATGGCCGGACTTGATGTCAAGAAGAACGAGATTCACGGCATGTCCCAGCGCGGCGGCAGTGTCGTTTCTCACGTTCGTTTCGGAGAAAAGGTCTACTCGTCCATCATTCCTGAAGGGGAGGTGGATATCCTCTTCAGTTTCGAGCTCCTCGAAACCTGCCGCTATCTGCCGCTTCTGCGCAAGGACGGTCGTATCGTTGCCAGCAACTGGAAAATTGCACCCCCGTCCGTCGCCCTCGGCAAACAGGCGTATCCGGCGGAGTTGACGGAGAAAATCCGCAGCCAGTTTGCCAATACCACCATCGTTGAAGGACTTGATATCGCTCTTGAAGTCGGTAATGCCAAAACCGTTAACACGGTGCTGCTAGGGGCTTTATCCAACATGCTCGATTTCGATCACGCATTATGGTTGACTGCTCTTGAGCGCATGGTGCCGCCGAAGTTGCTGGAGATCAACCTCAAGGCTTTCGCCGCCGGACGAGAGGTGAAATAGGGTACCTGTTTTTGTCTGACAAGGGGTTATGGTCCCTGTTTCGAGGGCCACTTTTCGCCATCCATGGCCGTTAGACTGTCGCCATCCAGGCGCCAGACACCCTCTCCACAGGAACCATAGCCCCTTGTCTATGCACGTGAAAAAGTTTTACGACCGGCCACAAAGGAACAACCAATGATCTGGAATGATGATTTTGAAACCCTGCCCCGCGAGGCCATCGACTCCCTGCAGTTGCGTCGTTTGCAGCAAACTGTTGAGCGGGTCTACGCCACGGTTCCCTTTTATCGTGACACCTTCAATAAAATGGGGATCAGACCGGCGGATATCAAGCAGCTCAAGGACATTCAGAAGCTGCCCTTTACCTTGAAAAAAGACATGCGCGACAACTACCCCTACGGGTTGTTTGCCGTGCCCCTGGAACAGATCGTCCGCATCCACGCCTCGTCCGGCACCACCGGCAAACCGACGGTGGTCGGTTACACCCGGCGTGATATCGAAACCTGGACCGAGCTGATGGCGCGCTCCTTCGTTGCGGCCGGCGCCCACAAGGGGGACGTTATCCATAACGCCTATGGTTACGGCCTGTTCACCGGCGGCCTGGGGGCTCATTACGGCGCCGAACGCATCGGCGCCTCGGTCATCCCCATGTCCGGGGGCAACACCAAAAAACAACTGATGATCATGCAGGATTTCGGCTCCACGGTGCTCACCTGCACGCCATCCTACAGCTTGTTTCTGGCGGAGGTGGCGGCAGAGGAGGGGATCGACATCCGCAAGCTCCGGCTGAAGGTCGGGATTCTCGGCGCTGAACCCTGGAGCGAGAAGATGCGCCAGGAGATTGAAGCCAAGCTGGGCATCAAGGCCATCGATATCTACGGACTGTCAGAGATCATGGGGCCGGGGGTCGGCATCGAATGTATCGAGGCCCAGAATGGCCTGCACGTATGGGAGGATCATTTTATTCTGGAAATTATTGATCCGGACACCTGCGAGGTGCTGCCCGAAGGAGAAAAAGGGGAGCTGGTGATCACCACCATCACCAAGGAGGGGATTCCTCTGATCCGCTACCGGACCCGCGATATCACCCGTCTGAACCGTCAGCCCTGCATCTGCGGCCGTACCCATGCCCGCATCGAACGCTTGAGCGGACGCAGCGACGACATGCTGATTATTCGCGGGGTCAATGTCTTCCCGAGTCAGATCGAATCGGTTCTTTTCAACATCGAAGGGGTGGAGCCGCACTATCAACTGCTGGTCGACAGGGAGGGGAACCTTGATACCCTGGAGGTACAGGTTGAGGTCAACGAGCAGACCTTCTCCGACGAGATCAAAAAGCTGCAGGCGCTGTCTTCTGCAATCCAGAAACAGATCAAGGACCTCCTTGGTGTGACCTGCAAGGTTCGCCTGGTGGAGCCGAAGACCTTGACCCGCAGTGAAGGCAAGGCGCAACGGGTGATTGACAACCGCAAAAAAGGGGCATCCTAGCAAAGGAGCAGGCCATGAAAGTGGAACAGATATCGATCTTTATCGAAAACAAGTCAGGGCGTCTGGCGGAGGTCTCCGGGATTCTGGGTGAGGCCGGGGTCAATATCCGCGCTCTGTCCTTGGCGGACACCAGTGATTTCGGTATCCTGCGGCTGATTGTCGACGACAGTGAAAAGGCGCTGCAGGTTCTGCGTGACCATCACTTCACCGTCAGTAAAACCGAGGTGATCGGCGTCGAGGTACCCGATCAGCCCGGTGGATTGTCGTCCATTCTGAAGATCCTCGATCAGAATCAGATCAATGTTGAATACATGTATGCCTTTGTCGAACGCTCCGGCAGCAATGCCGTCATTATCTTCCGCTTCGATGACGTGGATCAGGCCATTTCCGTGCTCCTGAAAAACCATGTCACCATTCTTGCCGGCAAAAAAATTACATCGATATAACAACTAATTAAGAATTAATACTGAAAGTTGATTATCAGCTATGGACGAGCAGTTCCGGATATGGAATTCCCCGGCAGAGTGTCAGCCGCGCGAACAGCTTGAGGCGCTACAGCTTGAGCGTCTCAAGCAAACCGTCCGGCTGGTGGCAGATCAGGTTCCCTGTTATCAGAAAAAGTTCGCCACCAGCGGTTTCCAGCCGGGCGATCTGACGTCCCTGGATGATATTCGTTATTTGCCCTTCACCACCAAGGAAGATCTGCGCCTGAACTATCCTTATGGCATGTTTGCCGTGCCCCTGCGCGATGTCGTGCGGATTCACTCATCTTCCGGTACCACGGGCAAGCCGACAGTGGTCGGCTATACCAAACAGGATATCAATACCTGGACTGAGCTGGTTGCGCGTTTCATGACGGCCGCCGGAGTGACCCGCGAAGATATTGTCCATATTGCTTTCGGCTACGGCCTGTTCACCGGTGCCTTCGGTCTTCATTACGGATCGGAAGCCATTGGCGCGTCGGTTATTCCCATCTCCGGCGGCAACACCGACAAACAGATCATGATCATGCAGGACTACCGCTCGTCAGCTCTCGTCTGTACACCATCCTACGGTCTGACCATCGCCGACCGGCTGGAAAAGCAGGGGATAGACCCCTCAAGCCTGGCTCTGCGCGTCGGACTTTTCGGTGCCGAACCCTGGAGCGAACAGATGCGTACCGAACTTGAAGAGAGGCTGGGCATTGTCGCCACCGACAACTACGGTCTGTCGGAAATCATGGGGCCGGGAGTTGCCGGCGATTGTCTGCTCAAATGTGGCATGCATCTGGCCGAAGATCATTTTCTTGTTGAAATTATTGATCCCGATACCGGCGCCGTGCTGCCCAAGGGTTCCAGGGGAGAACTGGTGATCACCAGTCTGACCAAGCAGGCCTTTCCGATGATTCGCTATCGCACCCGTGATATCACCCGTATCCACTATGAACCGTGCGCCTGTGGTCGCACCCTGGCGCGCATGGAAAAAACCAGTGGCCGGACCGACGATATGCTCATTATCAAAGGGGTCAATGTCTTTCCGACCCAGATCGAAGAGGTACTGCTGCAGATCGAAGGCTGTCAGCCGCACTATCAACTGGTGGTCGACCGGGTGAACAACCTGGATACCCTCGAAGTTCAGGTGGAGGTTAACGAGCATATCTTTTTCGATGAGATGAAACGCCAGCGTCATTTTGTCAACACTGCGGAAAAACGCCTGGCAACCGTCCTCGGAGTCAGCGCCAAGGTCAAACTGGTGGAACCTTCATCCATCCTGCGTCACGAAGGCAAGGCCTGCCGGGTGATCGACCGACGTGTGCAATGATCCGGTTTTTGCCTTGACAGACGTCGGTGAATAGCAGATAATCCGCGACGTTTTGAAATAACGGGATGTGGCGCAGTCTGGTAGCGCACTTGACTGGGGGTCAAGGGGCCGGAGGTTCAAATCCTCTCATCCCGACCAATCAATAGAAGCACTTGGCCGTTTCAGCCAGGTGCTTTTTTGATTTTGCTATGACGACCCGGTTAGCCATCTTTATTGACTATTATGCTTACAGTTTGCTCAAGTCGGAACAGAATGTAAGAGAGAGGGGAATCAGAGATGACTCATAAACCTGATGGAGCTGGAGCAAGAGCCTGCTGGTTTGTCGGCTCGTCATTTTCCGGTACAGAGGATCAAACACCGCGCTTTCTCAAAGAGGGGATCTGGGAAACCGATCACCTGGACGAAAAAGTCCTAGCCAAGGTGCGCTCGATCAAGCCCGGCGATCGTATCGCCATTAAATCTGCCTACGTTCGCAAGAACACACTGCCGTTCGATAATCGTGGGCAGACCGTTTCCGTCATGGCGATCAAAGCCATCGGCACTGTAACAGAAAACCTTGGAGATGGTCGCTCCTTGAAGGTTGACTGGAAATCCTTCGATCCTCCGCGTGAGTGGTACTTCTACACCCATCGAAGTACAGTATGGAATCCGCTGTTGAGCCCAGCGCAAAATGAATTTGCAGAAGCGCTTATACGTTTTACTTTCGAAGATGAAGAGCAAGACATCGACTGGTTCCGTAATGCTCCTTATTGGCGTGAACGTTTCGGTGATAGATTCAACTGGACTCCTTTTTACGAGGCCATAGCTAACCAGCTCTTGACCTTCCGAAATCGCAGAGATGAACTGGTTGCCGGGATTCATGCCATCGCTGAGAAAGTCGACTGTATGTCGATTCTCAATGACCAATTTGAGGAAAACATTCCAGGGGGCCCATTGTTAGACATTTGCCCCTTCACGACCATGGGTATATTCAATCGGGGCATCACCGACGCCAATCGTAAAATTATTGCAAGGGAACTTGCTAGTCTGCTTGGGGTTGCCGAGCCCGTTCCTGAGTCCTTTGAGGGAGTTCCTGTTCTCAATAATCAACGAACTTGGTTTTTTGGTTACAGCTACAGGCGTCAACCTAATGACATCGACGTGCTCTGGGAAATCTTTGCCCAGGCAATCACTTTTGCGGAATCAGGTGACTCGGAGAACCTCCCGGCATTTATCTCTGCCTACGACAATGCGACGCAATGTTGGGGTGTGGGATGGAACCTTACCATGGGGCTGTACTGGATCCGTCCCTGGAAATTTCTGCCTCTTGATAGTCAGTCCCTGCACTATATCAACAAGAAGCTCAACATTCAGATTGCTATGAACGGCCCCAAAGGACGCTGTAACGCCAACGATTACCTGGAAGCCATGGAAACCCTTGAGATGCGCTTCCAGGAGGACGCATTTACTGTTCACTCATTTCCCGAACTTTCCCTTGCCGCTTGGCAGTACCGCCCTATAGAGATTGACGGCCCTAATTGGCGAAACAGTATGGTTCAAAAAATCAAACAGATGTGCGAAGAGAAGGGGTCTTCAGAGTTCACGCGCAAAGAGTTTATGGCACGCTTTCTTGCTGAAATTGAAGAGGAATTTCCTAAAAATAATACGATCGAATCGACTATCAACCGCCAATTTCAGGTATTGCGAGATGATGACCTGCTGGAATTCTCGTCACGCGGGGTTTATCGCTGGCTGGACAATAATGATAAAGAGCGGCCAGTTGTTTCTCTAGAGTCCTATTGCATTGATGACATCATTTCAGAAGGATGTTTCATTGCTCGGGAAAAAATCGAAAAAATTCTGGAACGTCTACGCACCAAGAAAAACCTGATCCTTCAAGGGTCGCCGGGCACTGGTAAAACCTGGCTGGCCAAGCGTTTGGCTTTTGCCTTGATAGGGGAACGGGCCGACGACAAGGTTCGCGCCGTCCAGTTTCACCCGAACCTGTCTTACGAGGATTTTATCCGGGGCTGGCGTCCGGCAGGTGAAGGAAAACTCACCCTCGTGGATGGGCCATTTATGGAGATGATCGAAATTTCTCGAAATGACGCCAGCTCGAAGTACGTCGTGGTTATCGAAGAGATCAATCGCGGCAATCCCGCCCAGATTTTCGGCGAGATGCTGACACTCCTTGAGGGCGATAAACGTACACCGAATGAAGCCCTGGAACTTTCCTACAAACGGGATGACGAACGCGTTTTCATCCCGGGGAACCTCTATGTCATCGGTACCATGAACATTGCCGACCGCTCCCTTGCCTTGGTTGATCTGGCGTTGCGTCGCCGTTTTGCCTTTATCGACCTGGAGCCGACCCTTGGTAAGCCCTGGCATGATTGGGTTCAGTCAAAATGTGGCATCGATTCAGAAATCCTTGGCGAAATTGAGAAACGAATTCTTGCTCTAAACAGCGACATTACAGCCGATGCCGGTCTCGGCCCCCAATTTCAAGTAGGACACAGCTATGTTACGCCTCCCTTTGGTATCCCTATCAAGGATGCCCGGGAATGGTTTCGCCAAGTGGTGGATACGGAGATCGGGCCTCTGCTTGATGAATACTGGTTCGATGATCTGGAAAAATCCAGAAAGGCAAGAGAACGCTTGTTGGCAGGGTTCTGATCGTGTCTCTTGCCGCTGTCAAACTGACAGTTGACCGCCCGGAGGGGATTGGCCGGATCGGGCGCATACCGGTGCGCAACCTGTGGCTGCTCATGTTGTATGCCTCGGATCTGTTCAGGGATCTGGAAAAAGGTAAGCGCGCCGTAGAAGACAACCCTGATGATATTCCGGATCTGGTCGCGGAAATGCTCTGCCGTCGTGTCGAACATCGTATTCAGCGCAATTTGAGCTATGGCTACCAATCGCGTGAGGAGGTTCTTGGCCGCGTGCGCGGACGCATCGACCTGTTGACCACGGAAAGGCATCGTTTGCTGGATCGCGGAAAGGTTGCTTGCCGGTTCGATGAATTGACAATTGATACTGCCCGAAACCGCTATGTACGGACGGCCCTGGAGGAAATCTCCAAAATAGTTGACCGTAGCAATACGCTGGCGCACCGATGCCGGTCATTGGCGGCAAGTTTGAGACGCATGGGGGTAACCGGGGAACGTCCGCATCGTGGCGAAGTTTCCATCAACCGCTTCGGCAGGCATGATTTGGATGATCAGCCGATGGTTGCGGCAGCGCATCTGGCCTTCAATCTTGCCCTTCCCACGGAAACCGCAGGCGCAAAGCAATTGTCGTTGCCGGATAGAGAAATCAACTGGATACGCAAGCTTTACGAGAAAGGAATCGCCGGATTTTATGATGTCGTGCTTTCCCAAGAAGGATGGTGCGTCTACGCCGGAAGAACAATTGGCTGGCAGATAGAGAAGAAAAGTCCAGGTATCGATAAAATCCTCCCCTCAATGCGAACCGACATCATCCTTGACCATCCGGAAACGGGGCGTCGCATCGTCATTGATACGAAGTTCAATGCTATTGTGACACCTGGCTGGTACCGGGAAGAAACTCTGCGCAGCGGGTATCTCTATCAGATTTACGCTTATTTGAGATCGCAGGAAGGCAACGGAGATCCCCTGGCTGAAAAGGCTACCGGATTACTTCTTCATCCTGCAGTGGGGGAGATGATGGACGAGGCTGCCGTAATCCAAAAGCATAAAATACAATTTGCTACTGTTGATCTGGCAGCAACTGCAAAGGAAATCCGAAAGCAGCTTTTAACGATTTGCCATTGACTTCCCCCGAGGTCTGCCGGGTTGTCCTGGGCGGCCAGCATCAGCCAGAGCAGAGCGCACCAGGTCAGGAGATGACCAAGGGTGATTCTCTTTGCGCAGGGTGGCCGAGATTTTCTTGATGATGGTGCGGCGGTTGAGGTCTTGCATAGCGAACTGGTCGAAGAGTTCCC
>CALFFB010000061.1 GCA_937958075.1 uncultured Geobacteraceae bacterium
AGAGGGAGAAGCGGGTGTCCCCTCCCCACTCATCCGCTATAACTTGTTGTATGATAGGATTTTGGATTCCCTTTGCGTTTTCGTTGGCCGACAGCCTTGTGTCCGATTGCGCAGCCCCTTCCCTCTTCCGATATGCTTCAAGCCGCTCAACCTTGGTGGTTGCGTCTGGTTCAATAACCGGGTCGATAAAGACGATCTGGCTATTGTCGAGCTTAACGGCATTGGCCCAATAAAGGTCGCTGGCGATATAGTCCTCACCGGGGAATCGCCAGGAATACATCTCGTCAGGGTTGTCTTTTGTCTCGACCCGCTCAAAACCACGCTGTTCAAGATAGGCGTTTATCTCGGAAGGTTCAGCATTTACGCCCTTGACGTGTTGCTGAGACACAACAGGAAGAAACGTCGTGACCCCGCCGCCATCCGTGAACCCTTCAAGTCGATACTGACCGTAGCCCTGATTCATGACATTGGTCAGCATCAAGCGCTGAAAGTAGTCGGTAAAGCCGTAGGTCATGTAGTTGAGCGCATGGCGCTTATACCACCGATCCCCGTCCTTATAGACCTCATGCTCCTGCCCCTGCTCTGCCCCCTTCGCCACCGCCTCCTGCCATTTGGCTTCAAAGTCCTCTTCCCTGATGATCAAGCCATTGTCGTTGGCAAACTTGCGGAGCTTCCTGACCTCATGGTTCTTCAGCTGCTCATCGGCTATTTGTTCGTGGTCCGTGCGTCCCTTGATGCCTTTTCGCGCAATTTCCTTAACTCTTTTTGTCGTTCGATAACTTCCTCTAGCGATTCGCTCGGCATCCGCGAGAAGGCCTCGGCCTTTTCCTTTTTGTCCTTCTCCCAATGTTCCATGAACTTCTTGTGTTCTGCGTCGTAGTCTCTCTGGGACATACAGACCCTCCTTGATGCGGGCTTCGATAACAGGATCATTCTCAGGGTTGAGCGACAACCTGGTAGCCTTAGTGTATACACTATTGTCTTTGTTGTCAATGCCCCCCTTGGTGGATGACAGCCGGGTCCCACTTGCTGATGTTGATGCTGCAGCCTCAGCCCCAATATTCCCGACCACATATTGAGCCAACAGATTTGAGGCGACATCCAGATCGTCAAACAGACCAGAGACATCCTTGGTCTTGGTCTGGGCAAAGTAATCCTTGACCTTTTTGATCATCCCTTCAAAGAGCTGCGCCACCTTGCGCAGCACATCGGCTTTCTTTGGCGACAGGTCAGCCATTTCCTGCCAGAACGTGTTATCCAGGAGCTTCTGACCAAGGAAGTCAGCCATCTGCTCCTCCAGGGTATAGGCGATAGACGCCTGCTTCTCTTCGCCTGTCCTCCTATTGTTGTAGGCGCGGTTGTAGTCAATGACCTGCTGTGCATCCATGAACCGCGCAAGCGACGCAACAAACTGGCGGTACAGAATCGGGTTGCGGTAGCGTAGCGCGTGAAGCAGCTCATGCCCCATGACCCGCATGGGGGCAACATCGCCACCGTCCGGCAGATTGACGACCAGCAGGTTCGGGCCAAAAGCATCCGCGTCAAAGGCGCCATCCGCTCCATAGCGACCAAGCCCGGTCACAAAGGCAATGCGCACGCCAAACAGCTTGTGCATGGCCTCAGTCAGAGCGATAACCCCTTTTGCGTGCGGCTTGAGCTCACGGATACCAGTGACCTTTTCAGGGGCAAGACCGAGCTTCTGGGCGACAACCCTGCCGATATGCTGCGCCATGGGCGTCTCCACCCCAGCGCCGCCCTCCGTGGTTCCCTGGCCCCCATCGGTCAGCGACAGCTTAGTTGTGGATGCCGCGTCCTTGAGCATCCTGGCTGCAGTCTTAAATGCGGTCCTATCAGGCAGGGCGTCAAGGGCTTCTTGCAGCGACTTTCCGGCCTCTATCTGTTCATAAACATCCGTCAGGGCGTCCGAGACACTATTCCAACCTTCCCCGACCTCCTTCTCGTGGGCTGCCCAGGCTTTATTAAAAACCTTCTCGGCCTGCTTGCCCTTGGCCTGCATCGGTGAGGCTGGCTTGGGGGCAGCTTTCGGAGTGGGGGCTGGCTTCTGGGCGACAACTTCTTTCTTGACTGGAGGTGCGGCCTCAGCCTTCTTCTTGGCAACCTCGGCCTTCTTAGCCTTGGCCTTGGCGAATTTGACAGGCTTCTGGTCCGTTTGTGGCGCTGGCGGGTTGTCGAATAGTCCCGGCTCAAGCCCGGACATATCGGCCATCAGGTCGCCGGTGGTGACAGCATCCCCGGTTCGTGTTTTGCTGCCGAACTCTATGGGTTTTGTTTGTCCTTCGGTGAGGACGTATTGGTCTCCGGCTTCGGTTTGTTCGACCTTTGTCTTGCCGTAGTCATCCCATGCCTGCGTTCCGGGGACGAGACCTTTTTGTATCTTCTCTGCGTATAACGTCCCCTCAGCCCACTGTTGCGTTGACGACAACTCATCAAGAGATTTCTGTGCATTCTCGGTAAATCCATCTAGGGCGGCTTCCTCAAGAGCAGCGTCGATGGTGTCGTGTGTGGTATGGGACGAGAACCCGCGTTCATCGTAATATGAAACGCGGAACCTCCCCGGCTCAGACGCATCCGGGAGAATGACGGCGTAGCGTTTCTGGCCATCACCACCCTTCTCAAGCTGCGTTCCAAGGGGGTTGTCACCAGCTATCTTTTTTACCCGGTCGATCTTGTCCTGCTTCTTTTTCTGGAGGCCGCGATGCCGATTCCAGAAAGAGGCGTCTTTGCCAATGGGCGAATCTTCACCGTCATAGAGCGCGGCAAACTCGTCCAAGGCGTTTTCCATGCCGCTGTCAGGGTTCTCCTTTATGTAGGCTCTTGCTTTCTTGAAGAGAGTTGACCTGTCTTCTTTTTCCCACTGGTCGATGAGGTCGTAGGCGTTTTGTGTGGATTGATCTCGTCCTGCTCCTCTGGCGTCAGCCTCCGTGGTCGGTAAT
>CALFFB010000062.1 GCA_937958075.1 uncultured Geobacteraceae bacterium
TACCAGCTGGCGCCGGGCTGGGTGATGGGGTGGCGGTACTTGCTCTGATTGTCGATGGATTTGCCGGCGTAGTAGATGCTGATGCACAGAGCGATGGTCAGGATGACAAGGATGATAAGCTTGATGATGTCTTTGGTCATAGCGGCACCTCCGTGCTGTCTCATCGACAGATCATCCACTGAAATTTAACGGCATCGGGGTTTTTGTTGTTTTCAGCCCCGATGCCGTTACCGGTTTCAGTGTTCGCTGAGAATCCGCAGCATCCGGCGCAGGGGTTCGGCGGCGCCCCACAGCAACTGGTCGCCGCAGGTAAAGGCGGACAGATATTCCGGCCCCATCTTCATTTTGCGCAGACGGCCAACGGGAACGCTCAAGGTTCCTGAAACCGCCGTCGGTGTCAGTTGGGCCAGGGAATCGGCCTTGGTGTTGGGGACGACCTTCGCCCATGCGTTGCTTTGGGCAATCAGCTGTTCAATATCGGCAATCGGCACATCTTTTTTCAGCTTGACGGTCAGCGCCTGGCTGTGGCAGCGCATGGCCCCGACGCGCACGCAGATGCCGTCAACGGGAACAGGTGTCTTGTTGCCGAGAATCTTGTTGGTTTCGACCAGTCCTTTCCACTCTTCACGGCTTTGGCCATCTTCAACTTCCCGGTCGATCCAGGGCAGCAGGCTGCCGGCCAGGGGAAATCCGAATTCCGCTGTGGGCATGGAACTGCTGCGCAGGGCGCTGGTGACCTTGTGGTCGATTTCCAGAATCGCGGAGGAAGGGTTCTGCAGCTGCTCGGAAACACTGTGGTGCAGGCTGCCCATCTGGGCCAGCAGCTCGCGCATGTTGGGTGCTCCGGCGCCGGAGGCGGCCTGATAGGTCATGGAACTGACCCAGTCCACCAGGCCGGCGTTGAACAGGCCGCCGATGGCCATGAGCATCAGGCTGACAGTGCAGTTGCCGCCGATAAAGTCCTTGATGCCTTTATCCAGGGCCTCGTCGATAACCTTGCGGTTGATGGGGTCTAGGATGATGACGGCGTTGTCATCCATACGCAGACTTGATGCGGCGTCAATCCAGTAACCATTCCAGCCGGCGGCGCGCAGTTTCGGGTGAATGTCCTTGGTGTAGTCGCCGCCCTGGCAGGTGATGATGATATCCTGCTCTGCCAGCTTGCCGAGATCGCTGGCACTCTCCAGGGTGGTGTTGCCAAGCTGTCCAAACTGAGGAGCTTTTTCCCCTGCCTGCGACGTTGAAAAGAAAACTGCATCGACTCCGGCCAGATCGTTCTCTTCGAGCATCCGTTGCATGAGCACCGAGCCGACCATGCCGCGCCAACCTACCAATCCGACTTTCATAACGTATTCTCCATGTTGACGAGTAAAAAAAATAAACCTATGCTGGCCTGGCCGGTTGCTGATGGGTGCTGTTCCGCCAGGCTAATTAAGTATCATAACAGGTCTGGCGGGTCGGTGGAATAGCTATCCTTCCGGGTTTTTCCTTAACGTGATGCGTATGAGCCGCCTATGACCGATATGGAACACTCCCTGCCCCTGGGCAAACCGACCCGTTATGAAGATCAGTATAACTCTGCGCTGCTGTGCCCCTTTCCCCGCCAGCTCAAACGCGATGATATCGGCTTGAGCGGAGCCTTGCCTTTTGTCGGGTTCGATCTGTGGACGGCCTATGAGGTATCGTGGCTCAACCTTAAGGGCAAGCCGGTGGTGGCCCTGGCTGAATTTTCCTTTCCCTGCACCACGCCCAGTTTGATCGAGTCGAAATCATTCAAGCTCTATCTCAATTCTTTCAATCAGACACGCTTCCCTGACCGGGCGGCGGTAGCCCGGCAGATGCACGAGGATTTAAGCCGTGTCAGTGGCGGCAAGGTGGACGTTGCGATATGTGATGTGGAGAGCGCGGGATCGTTGCAGGTGGGGCGGCTTCCCGGCGATTGCCTTGATGACCTTGATATCGAGGTGACGGACTATCAGCTGAACCCCGAGGCCTTGCATGGCGCGGTGAACCCTGCCTGCGTCGTGAGTGAACAGGTGCACAGTCATCTGCTGAAAAGCAACTGCCTGGTGACCAGCCAGCCCGACTGGGGCAGTGTCCTGATCCGTTATCAGGGCGGGCAGATCAACCGGGAGGCCCTGTTGCGTTATCTCATCTCCTTCCGCCAGCACAACGAGTTTCACGAGCAGTGTGTGGAACGGATTTTTGTTGACCTGATGCGTTTTTGCCATCCGCAAAAGCTGAGCGTCTACGCCCGCTACACTCGCCGCGGCGGGCTCGACATCAACCCATTCCGTTCCAATTTTGAAGACAGCACCGCCACCATCCGCCTGGTCAGGCAGTGAACGGATAGATCATCAGGTCATTTTTCTCATTCGTTCACGATACGAATCAACTCCGCCCGCGCAAAATGGTCACTACCTTGCCGCCGATTTTTCGATATCGACTGCAGCAACGCCCACCACGTTGGTTTGCAAATAAGTCGTTTCTCACAAGGCGATTTTAGCGTATCCTGTCCACGACCAACAGCAGCCTGCTGTTGACGGAATCCTGGTCGTGGAAAGGTTGTTCGGTGAAAAAATTATTCCTCTATTTTCTGTTTGTTATCGTCAGTGTCGTCAGTATCTACTTCGGTTACGGTTATGTACAATCGTCACGCTTCGATCCCGATGCGGTTCCCTATATCGAGGAGACCCTGCCCCTGCTGAGCCGCTGGGATCTGGCAACGACCAAGACCCTGCTGGGCGAGGAGGTCCTGCGCCAGGTGACGGATGAACGTCTGGCGCAGATGCTCGACCACCTGTCGCGAATCGGCGAACTGCAGGGGTTCGAGCGGCCACACTTTCGCAGCACCAGTACCGCCCTGACAACCGGTGCCGTCGAACAGGAGGTGGTGACCTACCGGGTCGACGCACGCTACAGCACCGGCCCTGCCGAGGTGACCTTGAGCCTGATCGGTGATGCGCCGGACTACAAACTGCTCCACTTTAATTTCCAGTCGGCGGCGCTGGC
>CALFFB010000063.1 GCA_937958075.1 uncultured Geobacteraceae bacterium
ACGCCGGTTCCGTCACTGGCGGTGGTCAGTTCCAGGGTGCAACTGGCGGAAGTGATGCTGTCGACTTGGCCGACGCCGACCTTCCAGGACATGACCTGCGCCTGGAAGTAGTAGATATCTCCAGACGGCAGGGTGACCATGAATGAGTAGTTGTCATCGGAGTCAAGGGCTTCTTCCATGAGGTTCTGCCCGGCATCGTCGTTATCGAGGCCAAGCTGCAGGGTGATCTGCCCTTCGTTGTAGGAGCCCTTGAACTTCTTGGTTCCGCGTTCGCCGATGGGGTTGTGAGTCACAAGGCTGTATTCCCGCCCGAACTCTCCAAGGTCGGTGATCTCGCCGACCTTGGCCTCAGTCCCGCCGAAGAGGGTTCCATAACCGGTATCATCGAAGGTTGCCGGATCACCGGCGATAATGTGCAAGGTTGTTCCTGCGCTGGTCTTTACTGACATTGTTTAGCTCCTTTCAAATTGTTTTTATCGGCAGAACGCCACCTGGCGGGCTACCGCAAATCTCGATATGGCCACAAAAGGGCCTCTGCTGCTTTCATGTTCTTTTCGTCGCCGTCGTACAGGTGCGCCACCATGCAGATGATGGCGGCTTTGATGACCGCCGGAACGGATTCTGCGTTTTCGTATCCGGCCTCATAGACGATTTTCACCGTGCTCTTGCCGGAGCGTGACCGGGGCCACGACTTGCCATAAGCACGAAGGATGCGCATGCCGGGGCCATCGAGGGCATAAACATCATTGCTGACAGGCTGCCAGGCACCGTCGCTGTCGGTGTAGGACAGGGAGGTGACGCTCCGGATCGGTGGAAACGGCAGGTCGATCACATCACCGTCGAGCTGGTCGAGATAGCCGGTGATTTCCTGCGGCATGAGCGACCGACGCAAGAAAGATTCGACATTCTGCCTGGCAACGGTAATTAAATTCAGTAGAGTGCCGTCGGATGCGTTGTCGGTTATCCGCAGGCTCGACTTGACTTCATCAAGGCTGATCGGCTCAGACTCCGGTCCTGTCGTGACGGAGGTGATCATCGTTTATCCCTTACCTGATTCCTTGCCTGGTTCCTCTTCAAGAACCACGGCTCCGGACTGTCTGGCCAGACGCGCGCACTCTTCCGACATCTCGGCTTCGCCGGGCGGATAAACGTTGACCTGCTGCCCGTCCCAGTGCTTGAACTCGCGGCTGAGGGTGACGGAGACCATGCCGGAGGCTTCCTGCTGTTCGGGGGCCTGCTCGGGCGCCTGCTCTTTCTTCTCTGCTTGTCTCTTTGCCATAACAAAAACCCCGGCTGTTAACCGGGGGCCTCCCTTTGCTTGGTTATGTTGCTGTCAGGATCTGGCTCTATGCTTGTATGTTAAGCGCTGCACTTGATCAGCTTGATCGCCTGTGAGTCAGCCACCATGCCCCCTACCCGCTTGGTGGTGTAGAAGTGCACATAGGGCTTATTGGTGTAGGGATCGCGAAGAACCCGGGTGCCAATGCGATCAGCAATGGTGTAGCCGCGGCGGAAGTCACCGAAAGCGATCGGCAGGGACGCTGCGGCGACGTCGGGCATGTCCGGATTAACGGAGATGGGATACCCGGCCAGGGTTGACGGCTCACCGGCCTGGGCGGACGGCTGCCACAGGTAGTTGCCCTGCCCGTCTTTCCACTTGCGGATGACAGCAAGGGTGTTGCGGTTGAGCATGAACCGGGCGTTGCCGAGATAGCCGGGGCGCATGCGGTAGATCAGATCATAGAGAATGTCTGACGGATCCTCGGCGGCGAAGTTGTCGGCCACACCTGTTGCAACATGCTCAAGGGTCCCGAAGGCGCGGCTGCTGTCGGCGGTGGCGGCGGTGGTGTAGGCAAGGAAGCCTTTCGGCTTGTCTGTCCCGTTGCCGCTGGTGAACGCGGTGTTTTCCGCTTCACTGAAGCTGATTGCGACCTCGGCGCCCAACCACGATTCGACGTTGAAGAAAATGTCGTCGAGGGATTGCTGAGTGGCTGCCGGGTTGGCATAGAGCTCTCCCATGAAGGCGGTGATCTGGGCCAGCGCCGGGGTTCCGGTTTCTGTGCGCTTATCGGTTTCGCCGACCCATGAAGCAGCGGCCCCATGCTTGTTGACCAGGCGGCGGTAATCGGGGGTGCCGATGGTGATGACATTGGCAACGCTGCGCATGGGGGTTTCGTCCCGCAGCAACTCAATAATGGAGCGGTCGAGCTCTTCGGGTACGGCATAGCCACCGTCAGCGTCAGAGCCGGTAGATAAAGTGTTCTGCACTTCCCCTTTGCGGAAGTAGGTGTTAAATGCCTTGGTGTACTCGGCGTCCTTTACGGATTCTTCACCGGGGCCCATGCCAATGCGGTTGATTTTCTTCTCAAGGTTTTCCAGCTGGTCGTTGATGGTGCCGATATCCTCGTTGGCCTTGTCGACCTTGGCAAGGACGGTGGGGTCGGCGGTTCCCTTGGCTTCGATCTGCTTCAGGCGCTCATCGTTGGCTTTTTTGAACTCGGCGAATGCCTGGTTCTGCTTTTCAAGAAGATTCTTGAGTTCACTCAGGTCGGGCATGTCTATCTCTCCTTTTAATTGAGAATGTTGATTGTTTTGTTCGTGATATTCATCAGCTCTGATATCTCTGCATCCCGCAGATTGCTGCCGGCGTCCCGCAGGCCGCTGATGCCGGAGTTGACAAAGGCTTTTGCTTGATTGCGGCTGAGCCCGGCATCACGCAAGGCTCGTTCAATGTCGCGTTCAGACGGTGGCTTGCCGTCGTATTCTGCAAGTAACTCATCGGGCGCCTGGGCGAATACGTTCCCCAGGTTGAAGGCATTCTTTGTTCTGGATTCATCGGTGACCGTATCGACAAGCCCGAATTTTTTTGCTTCCTCGCCGGTGAACCATGTTTCTTCATCCATCATTGAGCGGATCTCGGTAGCCGACTTTCCGGTTTTGTCGGTGTAGTGGGCGGCAATGGCGGCATCGATCTTTTCAAGAAATGCTGCGGTCTTGATAAGGTCGGCCTTTTCGCCGATAACGAGACCCCAGGCGTTATGAATCATAGTGAATGCGTTCTTCGCCGATTCGACCGTGTCTCCGGCTACGAGGATGTAAGACGCTGCGGATGCCGCTAACCCGTCATTCCTGGTGGTCACCTTGCCTTGCCAGCGCTTGAGGGCGTTGAATATGGCAAAGCCGTCGAAGACATCGCCGCCGGGGGAGTTGATGGAAACCATCAGGTCCTTCCCCCGGTGCTGATCGAGTTCATTTAGAAAATCCTGCGCTTCGATGAAGGGCCAGCCGATCACATCGTAAATGCGAACCTCGGCGGTGTTTCCGCTTGCTGAGATGTTGTACCAGTCGCGCTTGTCGAGGGATTTGTTCCAGTACTTTGCAACAACCTCGGCGCGCTTACTGTTGCGCGGCATCATTCGGTTCGGCATTATCTTCTCCCGTCGTCATGTTTGCTTCGTAGATATATTCATCGCCACCGGGGTCTGTTCTCGGGTTCATGTTTTCGAGCTGGCGCCACTCGTTGGCGCTGATGATGCCGTTCCGGCGCTGTATCTGCAGGGCTTCCTGTCGCGATTTCGTGTCTGCTCTGAGCAGGCCTTCGAGCAGAAACTCCGGGTACAGGTATTGGCGTTCATCCCTGGTCAGCAGGCGCGATGATATGGCCTGCTCCCACTTCACCAGCCATGGCAACAGAGAGTCGTTGAGATAGTCCCGGGTTTGCTGCTCAAGGGTGCTCCAGCCTTTGGCTTTTTCCACGTCGGCGTAGATCTTGTACGGTGGCACCCGGAAAAACCGGCAGATATCGACGGCCTGGAATTTTCTGGTTTCCAGAAACTGCGCATCTTCTGATGTCATGCCGACGGCAACCCAGTCCATCCCCTCTTCGAGCACTGCGGTTTTGTGGGTATTGTCGCCTGACGTTGCCGCATCCCAGGATTCGCGGACGCGATTTGCGACCTCATTGCTGGAAAAACTGCTCGGGTGTTTCAGTATCCCGCCTGGTTTGGCGCCGTTTCTGAAAAGCTGAGCCCCGAAGCGTTCCGTTGCGCTGGCAAGGCCGATGGCCTCGCGCGAATGCCCGATGACAGACAGTCCGGAGTATCCATTTGACGACAGCCCCCGCAAGTGGAATATGTCCTTCATGGCAAAGTCCTTTGCCCTGCCGTTGTGCATTTTTACCCGGTACGTCAGCTCCAGGCTGTCGCTCATGTGCGGTTCGCAGCTGTCGGGATGTAGTGGCAACAGCTCAATGGGTCGCCCGCTTGAGTCGCGGCTGATCAGGGAATAGGCGTTCCCGCGCAAGGCGGCGTGTCCCTGCATCATTTCCCGCCATTCGGCGGATGTCTGGTATTCGTTCGGGCGGTTGTGCAGCAGATCATAAAGCCTGTGGTCAGGCGCCCGCTGCCGTCCACGTTCGAGCCTCCGATAGAGGATTAATGGTATCTTCCCGACATCTTCTGCCAGCACGCGGACGCAACCAAAGACGGCACCAACGCGCATGGCTGTTTCCTGTGATACGGAAATGCCAGAGAAGGTATCGCCGCCGCCATAGGCCCACTTGAGATCTCTCTCAAGATCTTCGGGACCATAATTTTTAGGCTTGAACATGCTGAAAAACATTTATCTTCCCCGCAGCGACGCGATCAGCGATGTCGCAAAAAGCAAAGTGCCGACGGTGATGTAAGAAATTCTCGGGTCATACAAAAAGAGCCCATAGCCAATAAGCATGAGCCCTGCAAATCCGTAAATGTCTTTGAGATATCGATCGATAAAACCAGAAAACCGACCGGCCTTTTCTGGCTTACCAGGCTGAGATTCCCCTCTGCTCATAGACGCTCTCTTTCGGTTCGCTGGCCATATCGCGCGATTTCAGGCCAATGGCCATTGTGGTTGCCTGCGCGCCGTCGATCCGGAACCTGGTCTTGCTCTTGTCAAGCTTCCGGTTGTTCGCCGGATCGCTGACGGCGATAGCGTTGGAAAAGCACCAGGTCAGAACGGGGTTGCCGTCATGCCTGAACCTGCGTTCAAGGACCGATATTTCGAGGGCGTCAATGGCTGGAGCCATATCCCGGAAACCCTGCCCCCAGGGAACCAGCCTGATGGCCCCTGCCCGCTGATCGTCTTTGCCGTCAACGTATGCATCAACGCCGATGGAAACCAGCTCTTTGAGCAGGTTCTCTATCCGCCATCGGTCGTAGGCAATGCCAAGGACGGTGAAGTCCGACGCGACCTCCGCTATCTGCCTGGCGACATAGCCGTAATCAACGGACCGGCCTGGTGTTGTTGTGAGATAACCCTGCTGCTGCCAAGTCATGTACGGCACCCGGTCCCGGTCCTGATGTTCCCTGATCAACCCTTCCGGCTTCCAAAACCATGCCCTGACTCTGTCGCCATTATTGGCGCTGACCGCTACCATGGCGGTCAGGTCTGTTGTTCCGGACAGGTCAAGGCCGATGTATATGGCCTCGCCTGTCGCTATATGGGCGTCGTCCGTTTTGCAGTCCATCCATTCGGGCCGTGCAATCAGTGGTGATTTGGCGTCAACTCGCTGATTCAGATACAGGTTGCGAAAGCTGGACTCAAATGACGGCATGCGCATGGCCCTGGCTGCCATGGCTCGCATATCGTCAAGGGAGCGGAATACGCCAAGGGCCGGGTTTGCCGCCGGCCACTCCGCTTCATCATAGATGGCCGATACGGTTTCGTTTCCGCATTTCGAGCATTTTGCGGCGTTACTGTCTTCAAGCTGCCTGTCACATGCCCGGCAATACCTGCGATCCGTCACCGCCTCATCGACGGCATGCAGGTGGGTTACCGTCGTTGGATCGTCAGCGCGCAGCCCGTCATCGATGAGCTCTGACAAAATGTGCTGCGGGTCATTGCTCTGGGTCGATATTGTGACGAACAGCGGCTCCTGCCGTGCCCCCATGGATGTATCAAGAACGTCGTAGAGTTCGCGGTTTCGCGCCTGGGCCAGTTCGTCAAAAATGACGACTGACGGGTTCAGCCCGTGCTTGCTTCCGGCCTCTGACGATATAGCCCGGTAAAACGATCCGTTGCTGTAACAGACAATCGTTTTTGTCGAGTCGATGCACCGCAGCATCGATTCGAGCTCTGGATCCGCACGCACAATCTGTGACGCGACCTTGTATATCTGGGCGGCCTGGTCGCGTTCGTTCGCCGCGCTGTAAATCTCTCCGTTTTCTATCGCTTCCGGGCCGACCAAGTGGACAAGGACCAGTGCCGCGATAAGCGCTGTCTTTCCGTTTTTTCTGGCTATCGACAGAATTGCCCGCCGAACAGTCCGCCGCCGCTTGCGGTGTGGCCCATAGACGTCGCGGATAAACTTCTTTTCAAACGGCAGCAGTTTGAACGGATGGCCCTGCCCTTCACCGGAAGGGACGATCAGCAGCTCGATGAAGTCAATGACGCGCTGTGCGCGATCATGGTCAATCGTGATCTTTGTCCCTGCGGTCGGTGTC
>CALFFB010000064.1 GCA_937958075.1 uncultured Geobacteraceae bacterium
CCTGCTGATGCCCGTCGTAACGGTAGAAAAAACCGGGATCGGGGGTCAGGGAGAAGGGTTTTTCCTTCAGTCCGAAGTAGCTTTCGTACATGAAGCTACCAGCCCTGATGCTGTCTGGGTGTCAGCTGCCGAACACGCTCTCTCGTGCCCTCGACGTCCCGGCTGAAATCGTCGGCGGAACGGATGACCTGGGGCCTCAGCAGAATAATGAGCTCACTTTTACGGCTCGCGGATTTGGTGTGCCGGAACAGCCCGCCGACGCCCGGCAGGCGCCCGAGGAGAGGAACCCCGGCACGATCATCACTGGTCTTCTCCTGCATCAGGCCGCCGATGACCACCAGTTGACCACTCTCGGCCCGCACCACGCTGTCCGACTCACGCACGGTGCTGTATGCCAGAGGCAGGGTCTGATTGGCCCCGAACAGACTGATCTGCTTGGTCTGATCGACCACCTCGCTGACCGTCGGATGGATGTGGAGAATGATGCCGCCGAATTCATCGATCTGCGGCGTGACATCGAGGGCGATACCGGAGAAAAAGGGCGTCAGGGTAATATCGGTGGAGCTGTTGGTGGTGGTACCGGTGGTGGTGTCACTGGAGATATCGGTGACAAAGAATTCGTCGGACCCGACCTTGATCACCGCCTTCTGGTTATTGACGGTGGAAATACGTGGACTCGAAAGGACCTGGACATCCCCCTGGCTTTCGAGCATTTCGACAAACCCCTGAAAGTTGTTGAAATTCAGCGCCAGGCTGAAGACCCCGCCGAACATCTGTGAGGCCAGTTCCGTGGGCAGGTTGCCGCCGGGCTCAAGGACAATTCCCGAACCGTTCGCCCCGTTCTGACTCTGGTCAAAAATCGAACCGCCCCCGCTGACACCACCAAAGGCGCCGTGACCGTTGTCGGTCCGGGCTATGGCTGCCCAGTTGATACCGGTCTGGAAACCGTCAGCCAGGGTCACCTCAATAATTTTCGCCTCGATGACCACCTGCCGCTGCAGATTCTGCTGAATGAGCTGGAGATACTCCTCAACCTGACGCTGTTCTTCGGGCATGGCCACCACGACCACAACCCCGGCCTGGGGTTGAACCACGACCTTACGTCCGTCATCGGTGCCGATCAGCCCGCGAATAGCTGCAGTCAATTCACTCCAGAAGTCGGTGGTCGACTCCGTGTCGATACGGCTGCCTGAAACCGTCCCGTCATTGTTGCGCCTGCTGTCTTCGGAGGTTTCACCCTGTGTCACCTGTCCGGAGCTGATGCGGGTCTGGGAACTGCCGCGGCGAATCAGATTGAGATAATTGACCTGATAGGTGCGGGTCTGCAGCCCCGCCGGCAACACCTGGTAGACAGTCCCCGTTTTCACATAGGGGTAACCGTAGACATTGCGCACGACCCGCAACACTTCGTCGATGGTCGTATCCTGCAGGCTCAGGCTGATGGTGCCTGTCACCTGGGGATGAACGACCATGTTCGCCCGGCTGCCGGCGACAAGACCCATGAAAAATTCCCGTGCCTCCACCTGATGCGCGGCGATATCAAAGCGCTCCAGCTCCGTCGTATCGGGAACCTGCAGGCGCGGTTCTATGGTCGGTACCAGAGCCGACCGCACCTGGGGCGGAGGCAGAACAGCAGGGGTTTCTGCCGGTTCAGCCGTGCCCATCAAAGCCTCATCGATGGCCGGCGCGGCGTTACCGCCCCGCCCTCCGGCGGCACAGCCGGACAAAAAAAGGGCCGCTACGAAACATACAAGCAGGGTTCGACAGGTCTGCATTTGCGTCAAAAGCACGGACACTCCTTATGCAATTTCATGGGCTCTGTTCAGCAGCCGACGAACGTTTCATCACCTGCTCCTCAACCGATAACACCAGCTGCCGCCCTTCCTTTTTCAGACGGACCTGACGGGCATCGATGCCGGTCACTCGGTAGCCGTGAATCTGTTGGCCAACCTGAAGGACCTCACCATTGATCACCGCAACCCGGCGTTGACTGCCCTTCAGGATAGCCGTCAGCCGCAATTCCGCATGGGTTTCAGCCTTCTGCTGTTCAGCCGTCGCGGGCGCCCGATAGGCTGCCGGCCGCATGGGATCCGTCAATTCCCGGGCCGGAGCAGGCTTGCCCCCCCCCGCGAGGAATACCAGGCTCACAATGAAAACGATGATCCTAACCACCCAGCCACCCCTTTGACAGTCCCAGCGTGTAAAGCTGCAGACGGATGCTGACCTGCGGGTAGTTGCCGGCATCCAGTTCAACTTCTTCCCAGACCAGAGACCGCGGCAGGTCTTCCAATGACTGCAGATAAGCAAGGGTACCGAGATAATCCCCCTGCAGCTGCAATTGCAAACGATGACGGTAGACCACGGGAGCCTCCGTATCCTCCTCGTCGGCTGTCGCGCTCAGGGCCTCCGGCGGCAGATTTTCCAGCGAGATGAGCACCAGATTCTGCTGCCGATTCAACATCTGGCGCAGCAGTAGCGGCATCTCCTGCGGGGCCACCAGCTGTTCTACGCCGGCGGAGAGTTTGCGGCGCTGATCAGCCAGCTGGTCCTGCAGCTCGTCACGGCGCTCCTTGAGAACCCTGTCGGGATCCTGCTGATCGCGCCGGCGGATCGCGTCAATGGTTTCCTCCAGGGTGGCGATTTCCCGCTGCATGGTGCTTATCTGCTGCCGTGCCGTTGCCTGACGCTGGCTTGCGGGAGTCAGCACCAGGACATAGGTCAGGGTGACCAGCACCACAACGCAGCACAACAGCAGAATGCCCCGCTCACGCAGAGTCCGGGCATCGAACCATTGATTCATTTGTTGCCAACGTGCCTTCATCAGTTCTCCTGATCGGGGCCGGTCATCAGGGTAAACTCAACATATTCCGGTTCTTCCTGCATCCTTGTCAGCTGCAGCCGGGAAAACAACAGCTCGGCAAACACCTGTTCATCGGTCAGCCACTGAAGATAGACAGGCACCAACTGGGGATCAAGGGCGCGGCCCGACAGCTCGACCTGCTGCCCCTGCCGGCCCAGCTTGATCCGGCGCAACCAGAGCCCGGGCTGATGGCGACCGGCCAGGCCCCGCAATGAGGAGAGGACCTGCGCATTGCGCCCCTGTTCCTGCGTCAGGGTCAGGTTCAGGGATCGGGTCACCAGCTGCAGCTCCCGTTCCAGGCGCGCGATGTGGGACTGCAGCAAAGGTGACGGCTTGCGAACGGGAAACTGCTTCTCCACCTGCGTCAACAGCTCGCGCTGCGCGGCCAGGTGTACCGTGAGCCGGGCCTGCTGCTGTTCCAGGCGCAGCGCCCGCCAGTGACTGTAGCCTGCCAGCGCCACCAGTATGACCGTCACCAGCACCAGCAGAGGAATAACCTGTCGGCTCGACAGGGGCTGCGGCCTGTCAACCAGTCGGCCGCGATACAGATTGACCTGTTGCCGCATCAATCCTCCTCCTGGCGCAGAGCACCGCCGATAGCCAGCAGCCGCTGATGCAGCTGCAAGGGGTCAATTTCGGCAGGAACATCCATTACTTCAGCAAGGTTCAAGGGTTCAGCACGCACCACCAGCAGCCGATCCAGATAGTCAATCAGAGACGGCAACTCCTTTACGGTGGCTGCGACAAGGAGCCGACTGACCGGCGGCAGATGCAGGGTGCTCTCGCAATAGTCGAAGGAACGCTGGATATCCAGAACAATGGAATCAAAACGGACGGCCCGTTCCTCCGGAGAGGAATCAAGCAGCTGGGTCATACCGATATTCAGCTGACGGCTCAGATAGAGATTGCCGTCACGCGCGACAACGAGCAGCCCCGTCTGCTCAAGCATCAGCAGCACGGCCACGCCGCGCACATCCTCGACAAAGAGTTCAGCGATATTGCGCAGGGCAAATTCCGGCAGATCAAGGGATGCGAGCTTGAAACCGGCCGCTTTTACGTCGTTGACGTAAGGGCGCAATCTGGAACAGGGCGCGGCGACAGCATAGTGATAAGGTCGCTTTCCTTCACCAAAGGGGGTAATCCGATAGATATCGATAATCGCCTCATCGACCGGGTAATCAAGGCGGTCGGCAAGCTGCCAATAGGCGGCCTGGCGGCCTTCCTCCGCGGACATGTTGGCGATATCGATCTGCTGGGTCTGATAACCGGCAATAGGGAGAATGCCATGGCACCTCAGCCGCTGGCGCCGGTATTGGCGCAGCATGGCGAACAGGGATTTCTGACGTTGAACCTCGTCAGCGGCACTCTGATATTCAGAAAAAACCAGGGCGGGTCGATCATCGGCGTCACGCCGCACCGCCGCACAGGCGACATGATCGGAAGCGAAAGCCACAGCAACAGAAACAGCGGACGATTTTTGCTGGCGGGAAAAGGGTATCAGACGCGCCTCCTTTTTTGACAGGGGCTAATCTAACCTTTTCCGTTATGGATAATCAATGAAAAAGGCAGCCATAAGCTGCCTTTTTCATTGATTTTTAAGTAGCAATTAATTAACAGACGGGACCGCAAAAAACCTCAATGCCATCAGAGCCGGGTCGCCTGCTCGGCCAGGTAGGAAGCAACGCCCTTGTCATCAGCGACCATCCCCTGATCACCCTTGTTCCAGCCGGCGGGACAAACCTCACCATGCTCTTCGTGAAACTGCAGGGCATCGATCATCCGCAGCATTTCATCAATATTGCGCCCCAAAGGCAGATCGTTCACCACCTGATGGCGGACCACGCCTTCGCGATCTATGAGAAAAGAGCCGCGCAGGGCGACACCGGCGGGGTCGAGTTCAACATCATAGTCGCGGCAGACCTGATGCTTGATGTCGGCCACCAGGGGATACTTCACCGGACCGATTCCGCCTTCGTTAACCGGGGTATTGCGCCAGGCGACATGGGTAAACTGGGAGTCGATGGAGCAGCCGACAACCTGGACGTTCCGCTTTTCAAACTCGGCAATGCGATTGCTGAAGGCAATGAGTTCCGTCGGGCAGACAAAGGTAAAATCAAGGGGATAGAAAAACAGAACGATATATTTGTCCTGGTAATCCGCCAGCGAGAAGGTCGGGTTGATGGAACCATCGGCCATAACAGCGGGGGCGTTGATTTCAGGGGCTTTCTTACCGACAAGTACACTCATTGTTTAGACTCCTTTAGTTTAAATTCATGTTGACTGGACAACGCGAGCTATTCTACTGACCTGAAATCGATTGTCAAGATATTGATAACCTTTTTCGTTATTTTTTCCTGCTCCGCGGATGGCTGCGATCATAGACGTGGGTCAGATGAGCAAAACTGACTCGTGTGTAACGCTGGGTTGTCGACAGGGAGGCGTGCCCCAAAAGCTCCTGAATCACCCGCAGGTCGGCGCCGGCGTCAAGCAGATGGGTGGCAAAGGAATGGCGCAGGGCGTGGGGCGTGACGGACGTCGGCAGAACCAGCTGCTGCAGGCGTTTTTTCAGCTGCCGCTGGATACTGCGTGGCGTCAACCGACCGCCCCGGTAATTCAGAAACAGGGCCGGTTCAGCGACCTCATCCTGTCGTTCCTTCAGATAGAGCTGCAACGCCCTGCAGGCCGGGCCGCCGACAGGCAGCAGGCGCTCCTTGCGCCCCTTGCCGAGAACCCGCACCTGTTGCTGCTCAAGATCGACGGCAGCAAGATCAAGGCCCGCCACCTCGCTGATGCGCAGGCCACAGGAATAGATCAACTCAAATATGGCCAGGTCGCGTACCAGCATGGCGTAGGGGGCAACCGGCGCCTCC
>CALFFB010000065.1 GCA_937958075.1 uncultured Geobacteraceae bacterium
TCACCCCGCCTTCATCGCCTGCAGCCGCTCTTCCATCCGCTGAATCAGCCCGTCAAACCCCTCGCGACGAATGATTTCCGCGTAACTTGAGCGATAGTTGCGAACCAGGCTCACTCCTTCTATGACCAGGTCGAATATACGCCAGGACCCATCTTCATATACCAGCTGATACTGCACCGGCAACTCCACGCCTTCGGTGACAATCATCGTGTCAACAATCGCACGGGTGTCCCTGACCCGCTGCTGCAGGTACTTGACCGAACCACCGGAGTAATCTTCAATACGGTGCAGATAGCTCTCTTCAAGGATGCCGGTGAACAGGTTGACAAACTGGCTGCGCTGCTCGTCTGTCGCTTCTCCCCAATAGGGCCCGAGGGTCCGCTGGGACATCGATTCGATACTCAGAAACCCCTGAACCCGGCCGCTGACCCGCTCTTTTTTCTGCTTTAGGCTCAACTCCGGATGATCAAGGATTTCCAGGACGGAATTCACCATCCGCTCCACCGATGCCAATGGTGCCGGCTGGGCCCAGACGATACCTGCAGAAAGCCACAACAAAACAAATAAAACACTGATTTTTTTCATTATTAATCCAACCTGAACCAGTCAAAGGGGTTTAAATTGTCATGATAAAATACGGGTGCGCTGAAAATATTCAAATTAACGACCCCGTCACCAATTCTCGCCTTGCGTCTCTGGGCATAGGCATCCCGAATAAACAGGTAGGGGTCAAGGGCGTCGCGGATGATGCCTTCGTAGGTGTCCCGATCCAGAGCCAGCCGGTTGGTCGCGTCAAGACCGCGGAGAAGAAACCTTTCCGCCGTTTTTATAGGGGCAAAATGCAAAGGATCGGCGTAAGAGTCGACAAAGGTTCCGGTGCCGTCGCGCAGGCTGGACGGGCCGACAATGGGCAGCACCAGATAAAATCCGTGGCCGAAACCATAAGCCCCGAGGGTCTGACCGAAATCCGCCGAGATTTTATCGACCTTGCCGACACTGGTTGCCGGATCAAAGAGTCCGACCAGGCCGATAGTGCTGTTGACGATAAAGCGATAGGTTTCGGTACCGGCGTCGGTAAAACGCAATTGCAGCAGAGAGTTGCCGACACGAACCGGCGTTGTCAAGTTTGAAAAAAAGTTTTTCACCGACACCTGGGCCGATTGCGGCACGACGAGGCGATATCCCCTGGCGATCGGCTTGAAAAAATAAAAGTACAGCTTGTCGTTAACCCAGAAGGTGCCACGATTGATGGGTTCAAAGGGATCCGCTATCAGCCTGGCCGGTATGTTCCCGTCAGCCCAGTCATCATCAAAGGCAGCGTCAAAAGCATCACCCTGCGCCGCTGGCGGCAGTTCAGCCCTGCTGTCGTCAACCACCTGCGGCCGGTGCGACGCCGCCTGCGGTGCGGCGCACCCGTTGAACACAAACAAAAAAGCGACCAGCCAGACGATCCTGCAAATCTTCATTACTCCCCCTTCTGAGGTCCAATGCGTTTTTCCGTCAGCAACAAACTCGGCGCCTGTGGTCTGTTGGTCACCCGCAGATGAACCCCTGTAAAAACATCACTTGGCAGATTTTCAAACAACCGGATGACCTGCTGCGCCTCGTCAGCGCCGCCGGGATGACCGGGATACACAACAACGGCCACCCGGCCAGCGACAAGCAGGGAATCCACCGCCTGCCTCAGGGCGGAAAGGGTGGTCGCAGGACGGGTAATCCGTGTCTGATCGCCCCCCGGCAGATAACCCAGATTGGCAACGACCGCAGCAACGCCGCCAACCGGCACGATATCACAAAATCGGGAGTGGCAGTCAGCGACCAGATCAACACCGGGCTGGCGCGGCAATGGCGTGCTGCCATCCTGATGCCGTCTGACCTCTGCCCCGGCGGCAACGAGACGTTCTGCCGTCTGGTCGAGGGCGACATCCTGCACGTCAAACGCAACCACCTGCCCCCCAGGGCCGACCATCTGCCAGAGGGTCAGGGTATCACGCCCACGCCCGGCAGTCAGATCAACAACCAGGTCACCGGGTGCAACAACTTCTGCGAGCAGTTCATGCCCCCAGGACACGACCCGACTGATTGTCCTTTTCATATCATTCCGTCACCCGGCAAACTGTCGGGCCATGGCAACGGCCGCCACGACCGCGAGCAGACACAGAACGACATTGAGCAGGATATTGACAGCCGCCCCCCACAGATGTCCCTCTTCAAACAGCATCAGGCTCTGATAGGAAAAAGCGGAAAAGGTGGTAAAACCACCCATAAAACCGACGGTCAACCCCATGTACAGCTCCCGCGACAGGGGCAGCTGCCGGAAACCGAGAGTCAACAACAGCCCCAGAAGGAAGGACCCGACAACATTGACCAGCAGGGTGCCGTACGGAAACGCACGGCCAAACAGATGCTGGGTGCCCAAAGTGACCAGATAACGGGAAGCACAGCCCAGACCGCCGAAAATGGTGACGTATAGCAATTGCATGGCATCTATTAACCACTTGTCATGAGAAACAAGAAGTCATTATCGATGATGCATCACCAGACTGTCAACGACCATCGTCAATCGATTGATGACCGACATCTTTCTCTTTTTGCGAACCGATGACACCCCGAGATGATTGACAAAAACATCGGAATTCCGTAGCGTGCGTGAACCTGACAGAACCCTTTTTAAGCGACAGCTGTCGAGCAGGAGTTTTCCCGATGATAAAGTTCCGCACCCGCCTGATCCTGGTATCAGCTTTTCTACTGCTTGCAGCCTGCAGCGGCAAACAAGCCCCACCGGAAAAGGCTCCGGAAGAACTTTTCCAGACCGCCGAGAACCAGATGGAACGCGGCCTGTGGACCGACGCCCTCGCTTCCTGGGAACAGGTGCGTGACGCCTTCTACTCTCCTGAGCTGAGCATGCTGGCAGAGCTGAAGATCGCGGAAACCTATTATCTGGCCGAACGCTATGCTGAAGCAGCCATTGCCTATGAGGATTTTCTGCAACGCTATCCGGATGACCCACGAACCCCGAGCCTGCTGTTTCGTCTCGGGCAGAGCTATTATCAGCAGATCCTGGCCCGCGATCGCGATCAGGCAAGCACCCGCCACGCCATACGCACCTTTCAGACACTGGTCACGGAGTACCCGGACAGCTCCTATGTCCAGCAGGCGCAGCAGTACATTCTGCGGTGCCAGACTCGTCTTGCCGATCACGAAGTCTATGTCGGCCGCTTTTACTTTCAACGCGGCCACTATCAACCCGCCATCAAACGGCTGGAGACCGTCCTGGCCGAGTTTCCCGACTACTACTATCGGGACGAAGCTTATTACTTCCTGGGCAGAGCCTATCTTGAAACAGGACAAGCCGAACAGGCACGCGCTGTGTTCAATCTGTTACTTGAAGAGTTTCCGGCCAGCAGTTTTTACGACGATACCCGCAAAATTCTGAAGAAGCAGGGCTGACAACCCACGTCGATTTATCAGCCGGGTTCCACCGGGACCATATCAATCCCTACATTTACCACAAATGATAATTTAAAACCTGAAGGTTCTGTTTTCCTCTTGACTTGGCAAAACTCAGCATTATATAAGAAACGCTGTTATTCATAAGCCGCAAAGGCTTTTTCGACAGGCCGTGAAACCGGTCGGAAATAAAATGTTTATTTATTGATATTTCATACAGTTAGAGTCTGGTCAACAACACATAGCACTGTTTTAACAGCGCTTAGACACCGGTGCGGAAAGCACCCTATTTAATCCAACGACAGGAGGAGAGAGAATGTCCGAGTTCGGAACCCTAGAGGATCGTGTCCGCCGCAAATCCCTGCTCAGCAAGGTCAGAAAAGCTGAAGAATGTATCGAGTTTTTCAAGCCGGGGCAGAACCTGATGTGGTCAGGCTTCACCCCGGCCGGCTATCCGAAAGCTGTGCCCATGGCCCTGGCCAACCACGTGGAAGCCAACAACCTGCAGGGCAAGTGGAAGTTCAACCTGTTTATCGGCGCCTCGGTCGGCGCGGAAACCGAAGACCGCTGGGCAACCCTCGACATGATCGATCGGCGCTGGCCCTACCAGACCGGTAAAAACATCGCCAA
>CALFFB010000066.1 GCA_937958075.1 uncultured Geobacteraceae bacterium
CCGCTGCCCTGATGGTTGGGCCCGAGGAGGATGACCTGTTTCGGCACCCTGACCTGGTTCATGACCTCGCCGGCAACGGCACCGGAATACACATACCCGGCGTGGGGCAGAACCACCGCAGTCACCCGGCGTCCGGCCGTGGGTGCCGGCATAAAGGTCGCGAGCATCTGCTCCAGTTGTGCTTTTTTATCCGGATAGAAAAGCCCTGCGACAACTCCTTTCCTGATCATTGACGACCTCCTGAGGTTACAGGTTCAGTACGATCTTCAGTCCGATAATCGCCAGCACCACCGCGAAAATACGGATCAGCCGGGCCTGACTGGTGCGTCCGGCAAACCTGACTCCAAGCCGGGCAACACCCATGGTCAGGGGAGCAACGAGGAGCACCACCAGAAAGTTGACATAGCCCAGGGAAAAGGGAGCCGGGTGCGGCTGTTGCAACCCATGCCAGATGTACCCGAGAACTGCGGCCAGGGAAGAAACCACAATCAGCGCGCTGGAATTGCCTACGGCCAGGCGCATGGGCAGATGCAGAAAAATCAGCAGCAGGGGTACGGTAATGATTCCGCCGCCGATACCGAAAAAAGCGGAAAAGGCTCCACCCACCAGACCGACCACGGCCAGCTGCCAGGAGCGAGCGCAGTCGGGACATTCCGGCGGCAGATAAGGTTGCTGATAAAACAAAAGCCTGGCACTGACAACGATAAGCATAAGGCCGAAGCATATTTTCAAAAACTCACCGGAGATAACCGCCGCCAGGGTAGAACCGAAAAAGGCGCCGACAATGCCGCCGAGGGCCAGATACATCACCATAGCCCAATCGACATTCCCCCGTTTCCGATGACCCAGAGTACTGCTGACAGCGGTCGGCAGGATAATCGCCAGGCTGGTACCAAAGGCGGTATGAACGACCAGCTCCGAAGGAAAACCGGCCACGGGAAACAACCACAGGAACAAGGGCACCAGAACCACACCCCCACCGATGCCCAGCAGTCCCGCCAGAAATCCGGCTATGGCACCGAACAGCAGGATCAGACCTATAACCTGGGGTGTCAGGATATCCATGGTTCCCTCAACGAAAAAATGCCAACCGTAAACAACGGCTGGCACTTTAACTTTTTTGTGGAGGCCCCGCCCAGATTCGAACTGGGGATAAAGGTGTTGCAGACCTCTGCCTTACCACTTGGCGACGGGGCCATAAGACGCCTGCTCGGCGTGGAGATTGAAGTACCAAATAGGTCATGGGGTGTCAAGGGGAAAATCCTGTCACCGGTCGATTCATCCCCAGCCACTTCTGCCGGGAAAAACAGTGGCTGTCCGACGGGGTCGGTGCTTAATCGCCGCCTTTGGAACGGAACCGGTATACGGCCCGATTCTGCTCATCACTGACATAGAGGACACCTTCATTCCCCGCGGCAACAGCAATGGGACGCCCCCGGCTTTGTCCCTGATCAAACCAGCCGAAAAGAAAATCCCGGGGTTTTGCTGCCGGACGGTGCTCCGCGAAGGGCAACAGCAGAACCCTGTAGTCGGGCGGCAGCAGACTGGTTCCCACCCCCGAGTTGACAATATACAGGGCGGTACCTTCGGCGCCTGCAGCCGCCAGATCCCGAGCGAAGGCGATACTGACCGGGCTTGATCCCGGCAGCAGGTCAACGTGACTGGGAACGGTCTGTTGACAGCGCTGGGGATTGCCCAGCCAGCGGTCGATACGCTGATCGCCGTAGCAATAGGGCCAGCCGTAATCACCGCCCTCTTCAATCAGATTCAACTCATCCGGCGGCGGCCGAACGCCGTTATCCACCCGGCGGCTGATATCCGCACCCCACAAACGGCCGCCATCCGCGCTGACCGCCAGGCCGAGGGTGTAACGCAGGCCCCGGGCGAATTCCGTGGCCTGTCCCGATTCCGGGTTGATCCTGATGAGGGTACCGCGCCGGGCGTCCTCTTCTTCGCAGGCGTTGCATCGGGAACCAACAGACAGATACAGCTGCTGCCGGTCGTCAGCCACCAGTCCCCGCTGCCAGTGCCCCCCGTCATCGGGCAGTCCGTCAAGGACAACGCGCTCCCGGTCCACCTGCTGATCGCCAGTGGTGTCCATGAGCTCAAGAACCCGTGAAGGCTCGGCCACATATAAGCGATCCTCTATCCAGGCCATACCAACGGGTCGATCGAGTCCGACGTGATACAGTATCGGCTGCTCGGAAAAACCGTCGCTGTCCCTGTCCTGCAGCAGGTAGATGGCACCCAGGTCAGGCAGGCTGACAAAAACCTGATCCACCCCCCGATGCCGCCGGTAAACCATATCATGAGCCGCCCCCGGTAACACGGCAAAGAGGGTCGCATGGAGGGCGACATGGCTGCTCAACTGCGGCAGTGCGGGCAGCACGACTCCGTCGACCAGGGGGGGCGGTTGAATTGTTACCTGATGAACCTCAGGCTTCAGTTGACGCAGGGAAGACAGGCGCGGAGAAAACTGCGGCAGAAACTGGTTGATGAGCACCAGTGAAAAGAGTGCCGTCGCCGCCAGAGCCATAACCGTCTGGCGAATGTTGACCTGCTTCAGCAACAGTCCAAGACCCGATCCCAGCAGCAGGGCCGGCAGCAACAGATAAACCGACGACCGACCATAGAGTCCGGTCACGGCAAAAGCACTGAGCCAGCCGGCACAAAGGAGAAGAAGAACTGCTGTTATGCGGATTCGACGCGTCATAGCTAACGGCACACCCATGTTGGAGTTTATCCAAGTCTACCACAGAACGCCGGCATTTAACGCGCGGTGGCCAGCCACTGGCGCAGGCGCTTCAACCCTTCCTCGGTGGTAATCAGTGGCTGATAACCGAAATCCCGACGGGCGGCGGTCAGATCAAACCAGTGAGCGGTGGCCAGCTCCCGGGCGACAAAGCGGGTCAGGCGCGGCTCACTCTGCAGGCCTAACCGCCGATAAACCGTTTCGAGGATGGCACCGACAGCGTAAGCCAGGCCCGAAGGGATGGATCTGCTGACAGGTGGCAGATCAGCGGCGGCAAGGATGTTGTTGACCAGCTTCCACAGGGGGATCGGTTCGTTATTGGCGATAAAATACGCCCGACCGGCCAGGGGAGAACCGCCGGTCAGCCGGTCAGCGGCCTGGACGTGGGCGATGGCGGCGTTATCGATATAGACGGCGTCGATCAGGTTCGTACCGGCGCCGATGCGCCGCAACTGGCCGGCGCGCCCCCGTTCGATAATGCGCGGCACCAGATGATTGTCCCCGGGGCCCCAGATCAGGTGCGGGCGCAGGGCAACGGTAGCAAGCTCGGTATCATTGGCGGCCAGCACCAGCTGCTCGGCCTCGGCCTTGGTTTGCGGGTAGGCGGCGTGAAAGTGCGCCGGATAGGGAACCGATTCATCGACCCCCTCCATGTCCCTGCCGTCAAACACGACGCTGGGCGAACTGGTGTAGACCAGACGCCCTACGCCCTGATCACGACAGGCGGCAATGACCTGCCGGGTACCGATAACATTGGTCCGGTAAAAATCCCGATAATCGCCCCAGACCCCGGCCTTGGCCGCGACATGGCAGACCAGGTGGCAGCCGGCGGCGGCCTGCTGCACCAGAGCCTCATCGGCCAGATCCCCTACCAGCTGTTCGACACCGAGTTTCTCCAGCTCCGGGCAGTGATGGCGGGCCAGAGAACGCACCCGCTCCCCCCGCGCCAGAAATAATTTGACGATGGCTTTACCGAGAAAGCCGCGACCACCGGTGACCAGGATCATCGGCTGATCTGCTGCTGCGCCCAGTCGGCGAGCTTCTCACGGAAGATTTTCGCATTGTGGCGGATATCGACGGGAAAACCGGGATGGATCAGGAAAATCCTGATATCCTCCGTCAGGGTCTGCTGTTCGGCCAGTTGCCGTAATTGCGCGAGAATCGCCTTATGCTCCCGCTTCCTGACGCCTGCCTCCAGCTCGACACAGATCAGCGGACGGCGCCGGCCGTTGACATTGACCCCGACCAAGGCACTGCGGAAAACCCGGGGGTGGGTATTGAATATCCCTTCACAGGGGATAGTAAAACAGGTCTCATCGGCCGTCACAACCCGGTGGGATTTGCGTCCGCAGAACCATAATCGTCCCTGATCATCACGATAGCCGACATCCCCCATGCGGTGATACAGAGCACCGCTTTTGGGATCGACAAGTTTGGCATGGCGGGTTGATTCGGGCCGGTTGAAGTAGCTGCGGGTCACCTGTTCACCGCTGACAATAATTTCGCCGATACAACCATCCGGCACCAGCAGTTCGGCACTCAGCTTGTCGATGGGGGTATCGGTAATCCTGATGATGCCAACCTTCAGACCGGCGACCGGTCTGCCGATACAGACCCCCCTGCCCTGCTCCGTCAACCGCCGCGTCTGGTGGATGATCTCACCGCTGTCAATGGTACTGACCGGCAGCGCCTCCGTTGCCCCGTAGGGCGTATGGATAGAGGCGTCGTCGCCGAGAAGTCTGGCGAACCGTTCCAGGGTAACGGCCGCCACCGGCGCACCGGCGGAGATCACCCGTTTCAGGGTCGTCAGCCTGACCCGTCTGTCCAGGCCGTAGTCCGCCACCCGCCGCAGCAGGGCCGGCGAACCGAACATGGTGGTCACTCCGAACCGTTCTATTGCCGCAATAATGCGCGGTGGATCCACCTTGCCGGGCCGGGTGAAGTCCATCTGCGGCAGCACCGACGTCATCCCCAGGGCCGGAGCAAAAAGGGCAAACAGCGGAAATGTCGGCAGGTCCACCTCTCCGGGTCTGATGCCGTATATCTCCTCCAGGGATCTGACCTGGGCCAGAAAGTTGCCATGGGTATAGACCACCCCCTTGGGCACACCGGTGCTGCCACTGGTAAAGAGAATCGCTGCCGTTTCGTCAGGATCAGGAACAACCGGCACGAATTGACCCTGGGCAGAAACCTTTGCCAGGGCCCCTTTAAGGGACAGTTCATCGAACCAGAGCCTGCGTCCGGTCGTCACCCGGACGGACAGGGAGGTGCGCGCCCAACGGAAAAGATGCCGGGCCAGATGGGCCCTGGTCATGCCGATAAAGACCTGGGGCTGTGCCTCTTCAAGGCAGGCTTTCAGGTTTCTGATGCCCATGCCGGGGTCGATGAGCACCGGCACCGAACCCACCTTGAACAGGGCAAAAGTCAGCGCGAAAAAGTCAATGCCCGGTTTCACCATCACCACCGTTCGCATGCCGCGTTCAATCCCGGCGGCCGTGAAGGCGACCGCCAGCCGGTTGCTCAGTTGCTCAAGCTGCGCAAAGGTATAGCTCTGGTACCTCTGACCCGGCGCGAAGCGACCGCAGGGGCAGTGCACGGCAATGCTCTCCGGCTGACGCTCAGCCATATCCGGCAGATATGCGGCGATATTGGCGAAACGATGCAGGGTCATAAACGATTACAGGGACGAAGACAGAGGATGATTGCGCAAAAAATCCCGGACGATGGGGATAATCTCCTCGGTCGCGTCTTCGAGAATGTAGTGGCCGCAATCAGCAAAACGATGGATCTCGGCCTGGGGAAGGTGCTCCTGCCATTGTCGCAGAAAATGGTCATCAAAGACAAAATCCTTCTCCCCCCAGCAGATACACGCCGGGGTTTGCCTGAACTGAGCCAGACCCTGTTCAACCTCCGTGACCAGCTCATAGCTGGCGTCACCCGGTTGCAGGGGAATATCCTGGACAAAACGCAAGGTCGCGATCCGATGCTGCCAGTTGTCGTAGGGACTGCAGTAGAGCTCACGAATTTCCGCCGGCATGGGATTTCGCTGACACCCTACCCTGGCGGCGACTCTGGCAAAGAGGTTGAACCCCTGAACCAGAAAGGCGCCGAACCGGGTGTCGCGGCAGACTTTCAAGGCCAGAGGCAGTTTCTTGGTGGCCGGCAGACGAAAAGCCGCCGTATTAAACAGGACAATGCGCCCGACCCGCTGCGGATGCCGGTTGGCCCAGGCCATACCGATCATCCCTCCCCAGTCGTGCAGCACCAGGGTCACCTTGTCCGGCAGGTTCAGATGCTCAATCAGACGCTCCAGGTCATCGACCCGCTGCTTGAGCTGGTAGGAGTAGAGGGAGTCAGCCGGCTTCATGGACAGGCCGCAGCCGATATGATCCGGCACAATCACCCGGTAATACTTGCTCAGTTGCCGGGCCAGATTGCGGTAGTAAAAGGACCAGGTCGGGTTGCCGTGGACCATGATCACCGGCTCGCCGCTGCCTTCGTCGAGATAATGATAGGCCAGGCCGTTGAGATCGAGAAAGTGGCTTTTAAAGGGATATTTAGCCTTGAACAAAGGAGAGTCAATTACCATTGGATCGCCATCATCAGGCAGTTCAGGCCGCTGCCGATGCCGAGAAAACCGACCAGATCGCCAGGGCGCAGCAGATCACGCTCTTTGGCAATGGCGGCGGTAATAGGCAGGGACACGGTGCCCATATTGCCGAGAAATTCGTACGTCGGGAAATCCTTCTCCGGGTCGATGCCCAGGGTCTGCAGGATCAGCTTCTGGTGGGCTTCGCCGACCTGATGGCAGATCACCTTGTCGATCTTGTCGGCGCTGAGGTTGAACTTGCGGGTGAAGTGATCCCAGGTTTTCTTGCCGAGTTCGACGCCATGTTTCATCACAGCAACGGCATCGGTCTGCATGAAGGGGAGCTGACAGGCCTCTGTTTCGCGTGACAAGCCCCAGCGACACAGTTCGTGATACTGGGGCTCGGCGAGGTTCACTCCGCCCATCAGCTTCGGTCGCCGTGACGGAGAAAAGGAGCCATCCGTCAAGAGTACGGCCGCGGCACCGGAACCGCCGGTCAAGGTCGCCAGGGACTGGGTGAACAGGGGCATGGTCGGCTGGTCCAGCATTTTACCAATCATGATCTCGTTGATTTCCCGCGAACTCTCACAGGCAACCACCAGTCCGGCGCGAATCTGCCCCAGCTCTATCCGGTTGGCAACATCAAGCACTCCATTAAGAACACCAAGGCAAGCATTTGAAATATCGTAGATCGCCACATCGCCGCGCACGCCTAAAGCCGAGGCGACAAGGCAGGCCGTCGCCGGTTCGAAATGCTCGCGGCAGACACCGGCGTAGACCACCGCGCCGATATCATCAGGTGAGATATCACGTTCCTGCAGGGATTTTTTCGCCGCGGCGATGGCCCCGTAGGAAATGGGGGTATCGGGTTTCCACCAGCGCCGCTCGCGAATACCGGTGAGGGCTTCGAGCTGCCCCGGGGCGATACGCAGTTTCTGATAAACCGGCTCGAGTCGCGCTTCAAGCTCTACCGAGGTCATAACCACCGGCGCCAGCTCGTAGCCGACGGATTCAATATAAACACGTGTGTATTTCATTCCGTCCTACTTTTTATCGATAAAAGACATGGATGACATAAAGTCTTGCTCCAAGGACCGCGACTGTATGCTGTAGAGCCATCCAGGGTTGTAAATCTGACGCACATCCTTGTCGCAAGAATCATGTCATCCATGTTTAAACTCTGCATGTTTCCGGTTTTCGAATCAGAAGTTTATCAGTTAAAATCCCGTGTATAATAAACAACCTGCCTTCCATCCCCTACAAAACTGCAGGCTTTGTACCACAAAA
>CALFFB010000067.1 GCA_937958075.1 uncultured Geobacteraceae bacterium
CTAGAGAGGTAAAAGAAGAAGCTCGACTGGTTCTTTTTGATCTTGATCACACCCTGCTGGCGGCCGACACCAACAGCCTGTGGCTTGATTTTCTTGCTGATCAGGGGTATCTCGATAAAGAACGGATCACTCGTGAGCAGCAACGCTGGTATGCCGATTATGTCAATGGTTGTCTTGATTTCGAGTCCTACATGAGATTTCAGCTGGAACCTTTACGCGGTATTCCCAGGATAACCCTGATCAGTCTGCGGGATCGATTCAGCAGAACCCGCCTCGCACCGAAAATAGCACCCGGTGCGACAGCGCTGGTCAGGGCGCATCATGATCAGGGGCACATCTGTGCCATCGTGACGGCGACCCACCATTTTCTGGCCGAACCGGTGGCAAAACTGGTCAATATCGAGCATCTGATTGCTACCGAAGCGCAACTGGTCAACGGCTTTTTTACCGGATATCCAGGGAATATGCTCTGCTTTGGTGAGGGCAAAATCATCGCGGTTGAACAGTGGCTGGAACGGGCTGGAACAGATCCCACTCTTGTTGATGGTGCATCATTCTACAGTGATTCCAGCAATGATTTACCGTTGCTGGAGCGCGTTGCCAACCCGGTTGCCGTTGATCCGGATGAATGTTTAAAAACCATTGCGATGCAGCGTGGCTGGCCGATGATCAGCCTGAGGCATGGTTCAGGTTCAGAGGCTGTTGATTGATGAACGGAGACAACAGATATCACAGAGAACTTGAGGTTGCTGTCGCGGTGATGCGCCAGGCGGCACAGATCACCAGGCAGATCCGGGAAAATACCGATGCGTCGCGCGCCATACGAAAACCGGATGATTCGCCGGTGACCATTGCCGACTTTGCGGTGCAGGCCCTGGTCTGTCGGACCCTCAAGGCAGAATTTCCGGAAGATGCCATTGTTGCCGAAGAAGATGCGGCGCATTTGCGTCGTCCCGCCATGAATACTGTCCTGGCGGAGGTGACCAGCCATCTCTTGCCCTACATTCCCCAGGCGGACCCAAATGCGGTGTGTGACTGGATCGATCTGGGTAACGGCGCCCCCGCAGAGCGGTTCTGGGTGCTCGATCCGGTTGACGGAACCAGAGGTTTTGTCCGCGGTGACCAGTATGCCGTCGCGTTAGCCCTGATTGACAAGGGGCGAATCGTCCTCGGCCTTCTGGCCTGTCCGGCACTGATGATACCGTTTGACGATTTACCGGGGCAATTGTTTTACGCTGTTCGTGGTCGTGGGGCCTTTGTCCTGGCACAGCAGACGGGTCAGGCTATCCGACTTGAACTGACGGAACATCTTGAGCCGAATCGTTTCCGGCTGCTGGAAAGTGTTGAAACAGATCATAACGATCGGCAGCGTCAGGAATTGATCGCCCGATCGCTGGGAATGGTTCTTTCTCCCCTACGGGTCGACAGTCAGGCGAAATATGCCCTGCTGGCAGCCGGGAAGGGCGCTCTCTATTTACGCCTGCCGCCTGAACGCAAACCTGATCAACGTGAAAAAATCTGGGATCATGCCGCCGGTGCGCTGATTGTGGAAGAGGCCGGAGGTCGGGTCACGGATCTGGATGGTCAGCCCCTTGATTTTGCTGTCGGTGCTGAACTCGCCGCCAACCGGGGGATTGTCGCCGGAGTTGTTGCGGCTCACAAGCAAGCACTACGTCTTCTGTCAATCTAGAAGGAAAAGATCGCTATTCTCACCTGCCAAGGGCAACTGTGGAACTCGTTTATCAAAAACACACGCCATCCTAACAGAGCCAAAACAATAAAGTTTAATAATGTGTGCACTCTCTTATGAAAAGGAGGAGCACACATGGAATATTTA
>CALFFB010000068.1 GCA_937958075.1 uncultured Geobacteraceae bacterium
TTATTGTGATTTTCCTGGTACTTTTCTTTGTCTTTCGCTCCTTCAAGCTCGGCTGTCTGTCGATCATCCCCAACGCCCTGCCCATCATCATGAACCTTGGACTTATGGGGCTCATCGGCATCCCCCTGAACACCGCCACCGCTATCATTTCTGCCGTCGCCCTCGGCATAGCTGTCGATGATACGATCCACTTTCTAACCGCATACCAGGAGCAGCGCGCTGCAGGAACACCCCGCCCTGAAGCGATTCGTGCCGCGATCAGCGACAAGTTCAGCCCCATTCTGTCGACCTCTTTGATTCTGATGCTCGGCTTTGGTGTCCTTGTCTTTTCCAGCTTTGTCCCCACCCTGCAGTTCGGTCTGCTCTGCGCCCTGATCATGCTCTACGCTTTTGTCAGTGATCTGGTTATCCTGCCCGCAGCTCTGATGGTCGGAGAGCGGCGCAGATAGAAAGGCCTGTCATTCATAAGAAAAGGGCGGCCCTTTTCAGGAGACCGCCCTTTGTTTTACTTGATTGTGCTATCTCGTCGCTTTGGCGTTATGCCTTGCGATTTCTGCGCCGCATGTAGATACCGGTTCCGAGAAGCCCCGCACCCAGCAGCAGGATGGTACCCGGCTCGGGAACAACGGTGATTTCAGCTGAGCCGTTCTGGTTGGAATAAGCGGTAAACAACGCCCCTTCTGGAACTCCCAGAATTTGATTCGGTGTATCGATGTTCATATCAGTTGTCAGTAAGTGCCACTCAATGGGGTTCAGATCAAGCAGATCAATACCGGCACTGTTCAGCCAGAAACCTTCCAGCATGTAGGTAAATTTGAGGCTCAGCTCAACCGAACCCTGATTTGCCAGATCGTTACCGGTGAAGTCAATAAAGGTGTTACCGATACCATCAAGCACCGACAGGGATGCCAGCAGAGTCCCGTTGCCAAAACCCGTGCCACCGGCACCTGACGGAGGCGTTGTTCCGCCCGTATTGGCAAAACTGGAATCAAGGGCTGTGTCCAGATAAAAATCGATGGTACCGGTGTCATAGCGTACGCCAATCTGGGTATTGCTTCCACCGCCCGACACACTGGTCACATAACCTTCCACGTCGTTCCATATGGCCGTGACTTCATAACCACCGAACTGCCCCAAGCCTTCCGTATCAATAATACCCGGAGCAATGAGATTGTTAACTCGCAGATCACCGCTGTCGATGAAACGATCACCAGCACTCAAGACATTATCATTATTGGTGTCGTACTGAATCGTCGTGGTCTGAGAATCGAATCCAATCTGATTGAAGATGCCGGTTAAAGTATCAGCATCCCCGTGGGCCGGAGCACCCGCAACCCCCACATCCCACATAAGCTGCAGGGAATAGGCGTTACCGGCAAATGCCATAAACATCACGCTTACGATCAAAACACCTAGCTTTTTCATATCGTCCTCCTTCTTATTGAGGGTGAGCTCGTTAGGTTTATAAGCCTGTCTATGCCACACATTAATTCAATTAACATGCCAAGACTTATCCACCTGTTATTGTTATATTTTTTGTGATGTGTTTTGACATGTAAGGTTTACCGACAACGCTGCTGTCACGGTTTTTCGTTGCGGACAAGAATACAAACAGAAGGGCTTCGGGAGTTGGGCGCACAACGCAAAAAACGGCAGACCATTCAAAGTCTGCCGTTTTCTGATTTTTATTGCTGTGGTGGTGCTGATTTTGATTATCAGGGATTGACGGTGCTGAACTCCCAGACAAATGAGTTATCCATAAGGTTCCCCGCCGTATCGTTCACCCGAACGGAAGCCGTATAGGTACGCCCCGCAATCAGCGACTCGGTAGGGGTAAGGGTCATGACCCTGAATGAACTATCGCTGGCCACACTGACCGGCCGATCGTCAATCAATCCGAATTCAAACGGTATGACCGGCTCATCAAATGTAATGACGATAGCGGAAGACAGGGGGACATCCTTCTGACCGTTGGCTGGAGACACGGAAGCGACGTTCGGTGCTTGTGGATCAACGTTATTTGATGTGGTAAACGACCAGGAGAAGGGTTCACTAGCCTGGTTTCCCGCCAGATCCTTGATGCCCTCGGTCAGGGTTGCGGCATAGCCTGTGTTCTGGTCAAGATTAGCTGCCGGCTCAAAAATGATATTTGGTCCGACGTTCGTGACTGTCCCTGCAACCGGCGTATTATCATCAGATTTACGCACAATAAAATTCTGTTCATTGACTGTTGCCGGAT
>CALFFB010000069.1 GCA_937958075.1 uncultured Geobacteraceae bacterium
TTATAGAGGGGAGTCGTACGGTAAAGGTACTGCGGATGTGGACGCATTATGAATAGGGGTCCACATTGAGATTGTCAATTCCAGTGTTTGTCTACTTTGAGAGGATATAGGTGCAGCATATATGAACTTACGTGTTTACAACACCTTGAGCGGTAAAAAGGAAGATTTTCAGCCTCTGGAACCGGGCAAGGTCAAGATGTACGTGTGTGGCGTTACCGTCTATGATTACTGTCACATTGGTCACGCCCGCGCCAATATCGTCTTTGATGTCGTCTTCCGCTATCTGCGGTTTCTCGGATTTGATACCACCTACGTGCGCAACTACACGGATGTTGACGACAAGATCATCAACCGCGCCAACGAACGGGGGATTGCAAGTCAGGAACTGGCCGAAGAGTTCATCCGTGCTTTTGATGAGGATATGGCCGCCCTCGGGCTCCTCAAGCCGACCCATGAGCCCCGCGCTACTGCCTATATCGCTGAAATCATTTCTATCTGCCAAACCCTGATCGACAAGGGGCTGGCCTACGAAGCGGGTGGCGACGTGTACTATGGCGTCGACGGCTTTCCTGACTATCTCAAATTGTCCAAACGCAACAAGGAGGAGATGCTCGCCGGTGCCCGTATCGCGCCGGGGGAGCAGAAACGCAACCCCATGGATTTTGCCCTGTGGAAGGCCGCCAAGCCCGGTGAGCCGAGCTGGGAATCCCCCTGGGGGCCGGGCCGACCGGGGTGGCACATCGAATGTTCGGCCATGAGTTCCTGTTTACTGGGAGACAGTTTTGATATCCATGGCGGCGGCCGTGATCTGATCTTCCCCCATCACGAGAACGAGATCGCCCAGAGTGAGGGAGCCAGTGGCAAGCCCTTTGTCAAGTACTGGATTCACAACGGGTTTGTCAATGTCAATCAGGAGAAGATGAGCAAGTCCCTGGGGAATTTCTTCACCATCCGCGACATCCTGAAAATCTATGACCCGGAGGTCGTTCGCTTTTTCATTCTGTCGGCACACTACCGCTCCCCCATCGACTTTTCCGACCATAACCTGAAGGAGGCACGGGCCGGTTTAAGCCGCTTTTACGAAGCCCTGCTGGCCGCCGACCGGGCTGTTGCCGACCTTGCCGAAGACACCACGACCAGTGCCGCCGGTGGAGAGCTGGAAAACAACTTTACCGCAGCGATGAATGACGATTTCAACACCGCCCTGGCCATCGCTCATCTGTTTGAGGGGGTACGCACTCTGAACCGCCTGATCACCACCAAAAAGTTCGCAAAAAAGCCGGAGCTGGTGGCCGAGGTGCGCAGTCTGCGGGCTGCCATCCTCAAGCTTGGTGAGGTTCTGGGATTGTTTCTCTCGGCTCCGGCCCAGTGGCTGGAAGGGGTCAGGCTGGCCGGGCTGGCGGGACTTGACATCAGCAGGGAAGAAATTGACAAGCTCATCGATGAACGGCTGCAGGCCCGGCAGAATAAGGATTTTGAGCGCGGCGACCAGATCCGGGCCGAGCTGGAGGAGCGCGGTATCGAACTGCTGGATAGCCGTGAGGGGACGACCTGGAAGCTCAAGTAACGACTGACGCTGGCAAGCGTTTGTTTACACTCTGGTGAGCGGCCTCGTAGTTTCTATTCCAAGGGCCGCTCTTCCCCATCCATGGGCGCTAGATTGTCGCCATCCATGGCGACAAACACCCTTGTCATAGAAACTACGAGCCCCCTTATTGAAAACTGCTACGTTAAAATCGGCAACCCCATATCCCGATGCAGCTCCTTGCGCAGATTCCGCGCTATCGGTCCGACCTGACCCTGGCCGATGACAAAATTGTCCACCCGCACCACCGGCAGTACCTCCAGGGAGGTGGAGGTGATAAACACCTCGTCCGAGTAATGGAGATCCTGCAGCCGGAATTCGCCGCTGATCACCCGCAGGTTCAGCTTCTGCTCACATAAGCGGATGATGGTTGAACGGGTCACCCCTTCGAGAAGACCGGTGGAGACGTCGGGGGTGAAGACCCAGCCGTCGCGCACCCAGAACAGATTGGAAGCCGAGCCTTCGCACAGATGCCCGCGACTGTTGAGCATGATCACCTCAATCGCTCCAGTCGCCCGCGCTTCGAGGCGCCCGAGCAAGCTGTTGAGATTACTGATCGATTTGATTTTTGGACTGATAGCCTCCGGGGCGTTGCGCCGGGTTCCGGCCACCGACAGGGGCACCCCCTGCTGATACAGGCTTTCGTCGATGCCCTGAAACTCCCGCCCGATGATCAGACAGGTCAGGGAGCTGTTCATCTCCCGCAGAAAACCGACCTGGCCGGTGCCGCGCGTGACCGTCACCCGGAAATAGCCGTTGACCAGGGCGTTGCGCTGCTGCAGTTCGAGCAACTGACTTTCCAGTTCCTGCTGCGAAAAAAGCATGGGATAGGACAGAGCCTGGGCCGATTGAAGCAGACGCTGATAATGCAGTGGAAACTGGTACAAGCGACCATTGACCGAGCGAAAACTCTCGAAAATCCCGTCCCCGTATAAAAAACCCTGGTCAAAAACCGAGATCTGCGCCTGCGCCTCTGGAACAAAGGCACCGTTGAGATAGACATCATTCATAAAAAGCCTCATGTGCGACAGTGGATGGTCAGGTCACAGTTTAACCCAAAACCCGGTCTGCCGGCGACGGCGATTCATCAATCCTTGACCTGATCCCTTGTCCTGCCCTAATCTGTCGCATTCTTCGCCGCCGGTTAAATCGTGGAGCCATCTTTGAGCGACCTTCTGCAATTCATTTTTTCCGGACTGACCAACGGTTCCATCTACGCCCTGATTGCCCTGGGGTTCTGCGTGGTCAACAATACCATGGGGATTCTCAATTTTATCCAGGTTGATTTCGTGACCCTGGGCGGCATGCTCATGTTCACGGCTGTGTTGAGTTTAAGCCTGCCCATGATTCCCGGACTGCTCCTCGCGGTCGTTGGGGTGGCCCTGGTTGCCATGCTGGTTGAGCGTTTCGGGTTGCGACCGGCACGGTCTGACAATCACCTGATTCTGGTCTTCATCACCATTGGCCTGTCCATTATCCTGCGCGGCGTTATCAAGCTGATCTGGGGCAAAAACCGCATGGCGGTGCCGCCTTTAACGCCCGATCATCCCGTAGAGATCATGGGGGCCAGCGTCCTGCCCCAGGCCTTGTGGATTCTGCTGCTGACCCTGGTTGCTATCGCTTTGCTGAGCTGGTTCTTTTACCGGACCTCCCTGGGGCTGTCCATGCGCGCCGTCGCCTCCAATCCGACCGCCGCGGCAGTGGTCGGCATCCCCGCCGGCCGCATCCGATTGACCAGCTACGCCATTGCCGGTGCCCTGGGCGGACTGGCCGGGGTGCTGATGACGCCGATTACGACCTTGAACTACGACGTCGGCGTCCTGCTTGGGCTCAAGGGTTTTGCCGCCGCCATCCTTGGTGGTTTCGGCTCCTTTCCCGGAGCGGTGATCGGTGGTGTTATCCTCGGGTTGCTGGAATCCCTTTCGGCCGGATATCTGTCCAGCGCCTACAAGGATGTGGTGGCTTTTGTCGTGCTGTTGCTGGTGCTCTTTGTCCGGCCGAAAGGGTTGTTGGGCAAATGATATTCTTTTAATCGGAGGAATCAACGGATTGGTGCAGTTGGGACTCCCACAAATCCAAACACAACTTTTTCCACCTTATTTTCAGGATAACTGATTACCATGACAAACAACGTTCAACTTCTTATGGGGAACGAAGCCATCGGTCAGGGACTGATCGAGGCCGGCTGCCAGGTGGCGGCTGCCTATCCCGGTACCCCGTCGACGGAGATCCTGCAGGCGATGATCGACAGGCAGGATCAGGCTGTCGAGCCCCTGCACATCGAGTGGTCCCTTAACGAAAAGATCGCCTTTGAGGTTGCCCTGGCCGCCAGCTATACGGGTAAGCGCAGCGTTGCCGTCATGAAACAGGTGGGCCTTAATGTGGCCGCCGATCCCTTCATGCGCACCGCCTATATCGGCACCAAGGGGGGCATGCTGACCATCGTTGCCGACGATCCCGGTCCCCACAGCTCCCAGAACGAACAGGATACCCGCCTGTTCTGTCTGCAGGGGCGGGTGCCGGTCCTGGACCCCGCCAGTCCGGCAGAAGCGAAGGAGATGATCGAACCGGCCTTTGAATTGTCAGAAAAATATCAGATGAATATTGTCGTGCGACCGACAACGCGCATCTGTCATTCTCGGCAGAATGTTGCCTCCGGTTCGCCGCAGCCCCTTGAGCGACGGGCCGTCTTTGAAAAGAACCCGACACGCTGGGCAGCGACGCCGGCCTTCCTGCCGGCCATGCATCGCAGCCTGAACCGCAATCTGGAGCAGATCGCAAGGGAGCCGGCCTGGCAACCGCGCCTGACGTCAGGCGACGGGAGTGCCTCACGTACCGCCCTTGTTGCTTCCGGCATTGTTTACAGTTATCTGGCCGATCTGCTGGATGAGCTCGATCTGACGGGTGTTTTCGACCTGTTCCAGGTACTGATGCCCTACCCTTTGAGCCCTGACTTCAGCGCTCTGATGCATGCCCGCTATGACCGGGTGCTGATTCTCGAAGAAACCTATCCGGTTATCGAGCTGCAGCTGGCCCATCCCGGAGCCTGCGGCAAGCAGTCGGGAGATATCCCCCGTGAAGGGGAGTTGACGCCGGATCTGGTCTATCAGGCTTTGGCCCGTTTCATCGATCTCGACGATCCGCCGGAGGTTCCTGCGGAACGCCGAGGTCAGCGCCCCTCCCTGTGTCCCGGTTGTCCTCACCGCGCCGCCTTTTACAGCATCAAGACCTGCTTTCCCAGGGGGATTTTCCCCTCTGATATCGGCTGCTATACCCTGGGGATGAACCTGGGTGCCGTGGATACGGTGCATTGTATGGGTGCCTGTATCAGTCAAGGTGCCGGCTTCTACCAGGCCTACCGGCAGGATGGGGAAGACTTCCCGACTATTGTCGTCACTATCGGCGATTCCACCTTTTTTCATGCCGGTATTCCGGCCCTGATCAACGCCGTTATTCAGCAGGCCCGTATTATCGTGGTCATTCTCGATAACGCCACCACCGCCATGACCGGCGGTCAGCCGGTCCCTCACATGGGGATTGCCGCCGGGGGTAAACCGACCAGAGCCGTGGCCATAGAACCACTGGTGACGGCGTGCGGGGTGGATTTTCTCGCGACCTGTGACCCCTACGATCAGCCGCGGTTTGAACGTCTGTTAAGGGATGCCGATACCCATATCCGTAGTGCTGACGGTGGCGTCGCGGTGCTCATCGCCCGTCACGGTTGTGTCATGGACCCTGTTGTACGTAAGGGGCAGTCGAGGGTCAAGATTGCGATATTGGAAACCTGTACCGGTTGCGGCAGGTGTACCGGACACTTCGAATGCCCGGCCCTGTCACTGCGTCGCGAGACCAAAAAGGCCATCGTTGATGTGGATCGCTGTATCGGCTGCGGCTGCTGTATCCCGGTATGTCCCGTCGCTGCCATCGTGGCGCAGGAGGTTTCATGAAACAGCAGATCATCGTCAGTGGTATCGGCGGTCAGGGCGTTCTGTTTCTGACCCGGGTCATTGCCCAGGTGGCAGTCAATCGGGGCATCCCGGTGCTGACATCGGAAACCCACGGCATGGCGCAGCGGGGCGGCACCGTGCTGTCAACCATCAAGGTGGGTGATTTTGCCGGACCGCTCATTCGCAGTGGCCAGGCCGACCTCGGACTGCTGTTGTGGGAGGCCAATCTGCCGGTACACGACACTCTGTTGAGGACTGATGGCACCTGGGTCATCAACTCCGCAGCCTCCGGGAAGGGCAGGCGCATGGACGCCGCGCAGGTTGCCCGAAATCTCGGCAATACAGTGCTGCTCAACCTGGTGCTGCTGGGGCTGGCCGTGCGTGAAGGGGTTATTTTCTGCAGTGCCGAGGACTGCGAACAGGCCATTCACATGCTGGCACCGGAGAAATTTATCGAGCAGAATCTCGCGGCCTTTCGCGCGGGACTCAAGGCGTAACCGCATGACCGGCAAAGAAAAACTCCTCTACTTTCTCTACCTGCACCGAACCGGGTTGACGGTCACCGTGCTGTCTCTGGCTTTGCTCCTTTATCCTCTCTACCAGAGCAACCCCTACACCCTCGGTTTGTCCAACCTGATTGCCATCAACGTGATTGTGGTTTTGGGACTGGCCCTTTTTATCGGATTTGCCGGGCAGATTTCCCTTGGCCACGCGACCTTTTTTGGCATGGGCGCCTATGGATCGGCCATCACCACCGTGACCTTCGGGCTGCCGCCCTGGCCGGCCATGGTACTGGTCGCAACCCTTGTGGGGCTGTTTGCCTGGATCATCGGTGTGCCGATACTGCGACTTTCCGGGCATTACCTGGCCATGGCGACCCTGGGCATGAACTTTGTTTTCCACACCGTCCTGTTGCAGTGGGATCAGGTCACCGGTGGCCCCAGTGGTTTTGCCGGCATTCCCCTTCTTACCCTGGGCTCGTTTGCCTTCGATGACGAGGTCAGACTCCATTATCTGTTGTGGGGTTTTGCCCTGTTGTTTCTATTGTTGTGCCTGAATCTGGTGCGCAGCGGCGTCGGTCGTGGTCTGGCCGCCCTTGCCGGCGAGGAAACGGCCGCCGCCGCCCTGGGGGTGAACACGCAGGTGGCCAAACTCAAGGTCTTTATCCTCTCGGCTGTTCTGGCGGCCATCGCCGGCAGCCTGTTTGCCCACACCTACAGCTATATCAGTCCTGATTCATTCGATATTTTTGTCGCGACCGATTTCGTCATCATGGTGGTGATCGGCGGTATGGGTTCGGTCTGGGGTGTCCTCTTCGGCACCGGAACCATCACCCTGCTGCCGGAATGGGTCGATTTTTTCGAGACCTACAAGGATTTCGTGCATGGTGGTATTCTGGTTCTGGTGCTGATTTTCCTCCCCCAGGGACTGGTCGCCGGATTGGTGGACATGGTCCGGGTGAGGATGGTTCTACGCAGGCAGAAATATGCTTCAGATCGATAAAGTCAGTAAACATTTCGGCGGGTTGCCGGCTTTGAGCCAGGTCAGTTTTGAGGTGACAGAAGGCCAGGTCACCGCCTTGATCGGTCCCAATGGGGCGGGGAAATCCACCCTGATCAACTGTATCACCGGTATTCTGGAACCCGGCGCCGGCCGTATTGCTTTCCGCCGGCAGGAGTTGACGGGCCTGAAACCCCACCAGATCAGCCGCCTTGGCATCGCCAGAACCTTTCAGAACCTGAAAATCTTTCCCCGCTTGAGTGTCCTTGACAATGTTCTCACCGGCCTGACCGGCAAGGGAGGCGGCTCATTGCTGATGGCCATGCTGCGGCTGCCGTACCTGCGCCATCGGGAGCGGCAGCTCAAGCTGCTGGCCCTTAACGCCCTGGACCGCTTCGCACTCACTGACAAGGCCGACTGGCCCGCCGGTATCCTGGCCTACGGCGATAAAAAGCGCCTGGAGCTGGCCCGCGCCTGTGTCAGCGAACCCTATCTGCTGCTGCTGGATGAACCCGTTGCCGGCCTCAATGCCGAAGAGACCGCCGATATCGCTGAACAGCTGCGCATTCTGCGCAGCGCCGGACACACCATGCTGCTGGTGGAGCATGATATGGAACTGGTGATGACCATCGCTGATCAGGTGGTGGTCCTTGACAGCGGGCGCTGTATTGCCACCGGAACCCCTGATGATATCCGGCGCAATCCTCTGGTCCTGGAAGCCTACCTCGGCAGCATGGAAGCGACAGCCTGATGGCAAATAAGCGACCGATAAGGCCCGACAATTCCACCCGGCAAAGGCCGGCCCCACCGGAGAAAGGGGGAAAAAGCCCGGAGCTTCTGGCCCCTGCCGGCAGCTTGGAAGCTTTTTTTGCCGCCGTTGATGCCGGGGCCGACGCGGTCTATGTCGGGCTGAAGGATTTTTCCGCCCGGGCCAAGGCCAAAAATTTCAGCCTCGCCGATATCCACAGTATGACACGCTACCTGCAGGCATCCGGGAAGCGTCTGTACGTAACCCTGAATACCCTGATCAAAGAGAACGAACTGTCCCATCTCATCGACACCCTGTCCGCCCTTGAGGCCTTTGGCGTCGATGCCGTTATTCTTCAGGATCTGGCTGTCTGGCACCTGGCCCGCACCCATTTTCCCGGCCTGGAACTGCACGCATCAACGCAGATGACCATCCACAACAGCGCCGGGGTCAAGATGCTGGAAAATATGGGTTTTACCCGCGCTGTTCTGGCCCGCGAGCTGACCCTGCCGGAAATCCGGCAGATTCGCAGCCAGACCCGTCTGGAGCTCGAACACTTTATCCACGGCGCCCTCTGCTTTTCCTTCAGTGGCCAGTGTTATTTTTCCTCCTTCCTTGGCGGCAAAAGCGGCAATCGCGGTCGCTGTGCCCAGCCGTGCCGGCGCAGTTATGAGCAGCGCCATCAGCAGGGTTTCTACTTTTCCCCCAATGACCTGTCCGCCATCGATCTGTTGCCGCAGCTGCAGGACGCCGGTATCTGCAGTTTCAAAATCGAAGGGCGGATGAAAAGTGCTGAATACGTGCACAAGGTGGTCGGCGCCTACAGGAAGGTGTTGGATACCCCGGCTGCGGAGCGCAGCCAGGCTATAACCGCAGCCAAGAAGCTGCTCAAGGAAAGCTTCGGACGTCAGCCGACCCGGGGTTTTCTCGCCGGCAGTCAGCCTGATGACATGGCTGTTCCTTCCAAAAAGGGGGCAACCGGACGCTACCTTGGCGAGCTGCAGCAGCCCAGGGGCAAACGCCTCAGCTTTACCACGGCCCATCCTCTGCATCTGGGTGACCGGCTGCGGATTCAACCGGCCAATGACAAGAGTGGCAGCGCTTTTACCCTGCGCCAGCTTTTTCTCGGGACAAAACAGGTCAAAAAAGCTCCGGCCGGTGCCCTGGTGACGGTCATTTCCCCCTTCGATCAGCCCTTTTCACGGGGCGACGCGGTCTTCATGGTTGCCTCCAGCGATGCCTACGCCCTTAGTGACAACGCCTGCCGCCGCCGTTTGCAGCAACCGCAGATGATGACCGAAGAGGTGGACCTGCAGCTGCAGGTCACGCCGCAGCAGATGCGGATCGAGGCACAAGTCGGCGGCATGGAGCATGTCGCTGACTATGGGTTGACCAGCAGTCCGGCCGCAACACATCCCCTCGACGAGACGATTCTACGCCAGGCCTTTGCCGCCACGGCCAGTGAGCCCTTTGTTCTCGGTTCTCTGGCCTGTGGTCCTCTGCCGGCCATCGTTATCCCTCCTGGGCAACTCAAGCAGATCCGCCGCACCTTCTACCAGGAGCTGCGCCGCCGCCGGGAGGGATACCAGCAGGAACAGCGTGCCCGCAAGCGGGATCTGGCGCTGCAGTCCCTGCTGCCACAGCACCAGGCAGCGGCTCCCCGAACCCAGGTGCGGTTACTCCTGAATGACGCCAGGGAGCAGCATCTGCTGCGTGACGCTGAGGTCGAGATGATCCTTCTTCCCCTGAGTCGCTCCAACCTGCGCCATGCCGCGAAACTGCTGCGCCGGGCCGGGCAGATCATCTGGGACATCCCTTTTATCCTGTTTGATGACGACTGGCAGCAGTTGCGTACAGCTATCCGTTCTCTGGTGCAAAACGGCTTTACCCGGTACCGCCTGAACAATCTTGGGCACTTTCCCCTGTTTGCAGATATAGAAGGCCTGACCCTTTACAGTTCCTACAGGTTGCAGGTTTTGAATACTCAGGCCCTTGTCGCCTTGGCGGGATTGGGGATCACTGACGCGGAGCTGTATATTGAGGATGACGGGCGCAACCTGGCCGCTGTTTTAGGCCACAGGCTGCCGGTGCCGGTGTCCCTGTCGGTCTATGGCCGGGTGCCCTTATTGACCTCACGCATCCGTGTGCGCGCGCTGCGCCCTGATGCGGATGTAGTTTCGGATCGTGGCGATCGCTATCGAATGCAGCAGCGCCAGGGTCTGTCCTGGCTGTACAGTGAAACGCCCTTCTCCTTTATCGCCCAGATGCGTGAGCTGGCCGCTGCCGGCTGTCAGGGTTTTGTCCTCGATCTGACCCCCCACAGCGCCACCTCGCCCCAGGGTCGACAGGTGCTCGATGCCTTGCGCCAGGGAGTCGATCCCCCCGGCTGCAGTAAATTCAATCTGGAGACAGAGCTTGAATAATTGCTGATTTTTGTTACAGCTTTCTTAGGTACGGAATCACTCTCAAAACGGAGACCTGCATGTTGCAAAGAAGATCATTCATCCATCTGTCATTATTGATTGTCGCCCTGATCATTATTATCTACCCCTACTACAAGAGCAAGCCGGATGCGCAGAAGGTTGCCGACTCGTCGGCGGTGGCCCAGGAATTTCTTCAACTGCTCGACGCGCGGGATTTTGAACAGGCCTGGATTCTCAGCTCCAATTACATGAAAGGGGAAATCCCCCTCAGTGACTGGCTCACGCGCATTGAAACCGTTCGCCGCGAGGTGGGCCCTTTGCAGCAACGGACACAGACGGAGGTGAAATACACCAAAGATCAGGTGGAAGGTGTGCCGGAAGGGGAATATATGTCCTTCTTCTACTCCAGCGATTTTGCAAACCACGACAACCTGCAGGAACGGGTCACCCTGTTTTTCGAAAACAATACAGCGTGGCGGGTTGCCGGTTATTTTGTCGAATGATCTTTTGACGCTGCTTTTTTTACGAAAAGGATCTGATCATGAAAATTGTCGTTCTCGATGGTTATACGATGAACCCCGGTGACCTCGACTGGTCGCCCTTAAAAGCACTCGGAACCTGTATTCTCCACCAACGCACCGCCGCCGATCAGGTGGTTGAGCGTTGCGCGGATGCGGATATCATTCTCACCAACAAGGTAGTTATCACTGACGACATCATGGCGCGGCTGCCGGCGCTGCGCTACGTCGGGGTGACCGCCACCGGGGTCAATATTGTCGATCTGGAGGCCGCCAGAGAGCGCAATATTGTTGTGACCAATGTTCCCGGCTACAGCACCGATTCGGTGGCGCAACTGATTTTCGCCCTCCTGCTGGAGATGGTGCAGCAGGTGGGGCATCACGCGCGCCGGGTCAGGGAAGGTGCCTGGGCGAGTTGTGTAGATTTCAGTTTTTATGATTTTCCCCTGACGGAACTGGCGGGCAAAACCTTCGGCATCGTCGGCTATGGCCGCATCGGCCAACGGGTTGCGGCCATTGCCCGCGCCTTCGGTATGCGTCTGCTGGTACAGACGGCGAATCCGGATAAATACAAAAAGGAAAGCGGCGTTGAATTTGTCGATATAGATCGGCTGTTTTCTGACAGTGACGTTATCAGCCTGAACTGCCCCCTGACACCAGAGACCGATCAGCTTGTCAATACCGCACGCCTGGCACGGGTGAAGCAAGGCGCTCTGCTGATCAATACCGGGCGGGGTCAACTGGTGGATGAAAGCGCCGTAGCCGATGCTCTGGAAAACGGCTATCTCGGCGGCTACGCGACGGATGTTCTGTCCCAGGAACCGCCATCCGCCGACAATCCGCTGCTGCAGGCGCCACACTGCGTCATCACCCCCCATCTGGCCTGGGCGACGGTCGAAGCGCGACAGCGCCTGTTGAAGATCGTCGTCGACAATGTCGCCGCGTTTATCGACGGTGCCCCGCAGAACCGGGTCAATTGATGTCGTGGCAGGCCCTGGAAATTCAGGTTGAACTCAGCAGCCAGGCCCTGGACGACAAGGTTGTTCAGATCAGACAGGAGTGCCCGCAGCAGGTCACTCTGCACTGTCGGCAGGGGTGCTCTGGCTGCTGCAATCTGGCGGTTGTCTGTACCTTTGCCGAGGCTGCGGTGCTGGCGCGCCGGCTGACGTCACACCAGCAGCAGCGGGTTATCGCGGTCATGGCTGAACTGGAAGCCCTGTGCCGGCAGGCGGACAACCTCAAGACCTTCCTTCGGCTCCACCGTGATCGCGATGATCCCTGCCTGCTGCTGGACGACGGGGGGAGCTGCTCCCTCTACGGTTATCGTCCCCTGGCCTGCCGGGCGCTGCTGTCGACCCGGCCCGCCGACTGGTGTGCCGTCGATTTTGCCACCCTTCACCCCCTGGAAAAGCAGGCTTTTCTGAGCAGCCTCGATCCGGCCCTTGTCTCCTTTCCCAGCCATTACCTCGCCGCTCCCCAGGACGAAGGCGCGGCGCTGCAGGCTGCCATCGGTGACACCATGATTCAGCACTATGGTTTTTCCCTCACGGGGAATCTGCAGTGGTTGCTGGGCCTGGAACTGAAATATGAGTTAAGCCGGGCACTGGCGACGGACAGCTGCCAGATCAAGGAGTGGCTGAGCGATCAGCAGCAGCGCTATCCCTATCTGCTGGAGGTGGGTACCTGAGCTTCAGGAGTCGGTGCCATGGTGGTGCTGAGGCCGGCTGCCCGGTTTTTGGGTGCCGGGTGAAGGGGATGAAAGGGGCGTGTCCTATTGCGACTTCGCCGTCCGTACCAGGGCCAGAAACTCCGTGTAATTGGTGACCTGGACAACCTTTTCCCGGATCTCTTCGATTTTGAAAGTGGCGGCGATATCGGCCAGAATTTCCAGCTGGATGCCGCTGTCTTCATAAGGGGTCAGGATCAGGAAGATAACCCTGGCCAGGCCGGCGTCAGGTGCGTCAAAATCAATACCGGCCCGACTCAGGCCGATCACGATCAGGGGTTCGTCCAGCTCCGGCAAGCGCGCGTGGGGTACGGCAACCCCCTGGCCGATACCCGTCGCCATCAGTTTTTCCCGCTCATAAACGGTGCGGGTAATGATTTCCACCGGTAATTTTGTCAGGGGCGCCGCTGTTTTCGCCAGTTCATGAATAGAGGACCAGCGATCCGTCGACTCCAGCTGCTGGATAAATCCCTGGGACTGCACAAAATCCACAAACCGCCGCGGTTTCTTCAACCGCAGCACCAGCTGCATCATCGGGCCGCTCAGCAGTGAAGTGACCAGAGCCATCAGCACCAGGGAGACAAAAACCTCCTGGGTGATGAGGGCATACTGCAACGCCAGCACCCCGAGAATAATGCCCATGGTGCCCTGGGCGCTCATGCCGAAACCAACCCCGAGGGCGTCCCGCTGCGACAAACCGCCGAAGCGTGCACCGATGACGCTGCCGACAATCTTTCCGCTCAGGGCAATAGACAGAATGACCAGGGTCAGACCCAGGTTGAAATGATCGAGAAAATTCACCCGCAGGCCGATGCTGGCAAAAAACAGGGGCGCGAAAATAAAGGAGACAAATTGCTCGATGGTGGTCCGGGTACGCTCATTGAGGTGCTTGGAATCCCCCAGGGCGACCCCTGCCAGAAAGGACCCGAAAATAGCGTGAATCCCGATCCATTCGGTAAAGGCGGCCGCCACCAGGCAGAACGACAGGGCGAAGCCGAGAATGCCGCCGGGCCAGCTGCTGTGGGCCTGGACCAGGGGGAGAATGCGGTTGAGCAGCAGGGGCATCAGGGTCAACATGCCCAGGGTAAAGAGAATGGTCAGGCTGATGGTCTGACTGAGGGGCATCCCCTGCCCGCCGCCAACCATACCCAGGACCATGGCAAAGACCAGCCAGCCCAGCAGATCGTTGAAGACGGCGGCGGCGACGACCGTAACCCCGAGATCGCTGCGGTAGATGTTCAGATCCATGAGGATTTTTACGATGATGGGCAGGGCGGAGATGGAGACAACCGTAGCCATAAACAGGGAGAAGGCCAGATGGTGTGTCCCCGGCGCATAGCCGATCCAGCCCGGCAGCCACCAGGCGGCGGTAAAGCCCATGGCAAAGGGCAGAACCATCCCGGCAAGGGCCACAGACACGGCGACCTTGCCCTGTTTCCAGACTGTCGACAGATCGATTTCCATACCCGCGACCAGCAAAAACAGGGTAATGGCCAGGGTGATCAGACCGTCAAAGGCGAGGGCACCGCCACCACTGACGGGAAACAGAAAAGCGCTCCACTCGGGGGCAAAGGTGCCCAGCAGGGTTGGCCCGAGGACAATGCCGGCACCGATTTCCCCCAGAACCGAGGGCATGTTGGCCGCCCGCGCCAGTTCTCCGAGAACGCGCGCGCTGGCCAGAAGAATCCCCAGGGCGAGAAACAGGGCGGTGATGTCACTGTGGCTCAATTGGCTCATGATTCACACATCTAAAGGGTAAAAAAGGGGATCAAACTGAATTTGATCCCCTTTTATTCGCGTGTCCGGACAGCTCAGTTCTGCAGATACCTGTCAGCGGCTTTTGCCTGATCAGTACCGGGATAGGATTCCATCAGCTTGCGCATGGTGGCGCGGGCATTCTGGGTGTCACCCAGGGCGTTAAAAGCCAGCGCCTGCTTGTACAGAGCGTCAGGGGCCTTGCCGTGGCCGGGATGGGAGCTGATCACATCCTGAAACTGAAGAATGGCCTCCTCGAATTTTTTTTCTCCGTACAGGGCTTCGCCAATCCAGTACAGGGCGTTCACATACAGGTCATGTTCAGGATTGTTTTCAGCAAAGGCTTTCAGCTGTTCCCGTCCGGCGGCAAAATCGGTGCCGTTGAGGACCAGTCCGAGGGCCTCTTCGTAGCTCTGTTCCGGAGTTTTGCGGGTCGGCTCCGGTTTTTTCTCTGCGGGCTGATCGGCCTGCACGCTGCCACCGGCAGATATCGGGGTGGCGGCCTCCAACTGCTCCAGGCGATAGCTCAGGGAGTCGATCTGCATGGTCAGCTCATCCTTTATCTGCAGCAGTTCCTGAGAGAGGTCGTCGTTGTTTTTGCGCAGATCATCAAATTGTCCGCTGACGGAATGAAATTCAACGCGCATGGTATCGAGCCCGGCCTGTAACTCAGCGACCTGCCTCTGTAAACCGGCACCATCGGCAAGATTCGACTGCTGGCTTTCCGCCTTGTCAATTTCGAGCTGCGCCAGCCGCCGTTTCATCTGCTCCAGATCCATTTCCAGCCGCAGCTGGGATTGGCTCGGCACACAGCCCGCCACGAAAAACAGGAATAAGACGATCCAGGAAAAACGCATGATTCATAACCTCCGGCTGCCCGTCGTCCCGACTGTGTCGGCAGCAAAAACACAAAGGGCCGCACATCCGTTTAAAAATGAGCGGCCCTTATAAAGTGAGAACATCAGCCCCTAGTGGGTGATCTTGAACTCGGCACGGCGATTTTTCGCCCAGGCATCCTCGTTACGCTCCAGCGCGACAGGCATCTCCTCCCCATAGGAGATGATGCGCATACGATCGGCTGAAATACCGAGGGAAATTAGAAAGTTGCGAGCAGAGTTGGCACGTCTTTCACCCAGGGCCAGGTTGTACTCGTCGGAACCACGCTCATCGGTATGGCCTTCAATCAGCACCTTGACCCGGGCGGCGGCACGCAGCAGGCCGGCATTGTTCACCAGAATCTGCTTGGCTTCTTCCGTCAGGTCGGAGCGGTCAAAGTCAAAATGGATACGCTGCAGACCGGAAGCAGCAGCCCGGCGGGCGGCAGCGGCAGCTTCTTCGGCGGAGATGGCTCTATCGGTGCTGCTGACAGCGCTCTCGTCAACGGCAGCCGGACGCTGTTCGGAGACCAGTGTTCCTGATGAGTCCTGGGCCGGATATTCATCAACAGCCGGTTTCTTGGCGCAACCTGTCGCCAGCAGGGCGACAGCGAAAACCATCAACAATAAACGTACAGCGGTCAACCTTTTCATGAGCAGCAACTCCTTTCGCAAATGCGACGCAAATGTGATTTTTCAACTTAATTAAACAGACCATCGCATTATACAAGATCAGCATAGAAAAACAACTGTCATCGGGAGTTCCGTCAACAATTTTACCAGCGTGGGGACCAGGCCGGGTGCGAAGCCTGGCCGCCCGCTGCGGAAATCCGCCGGGCGCCGCTGCCGTCGGCGCGCATGATCCAGAGGGATTTCTCCCGGCCGTCGTCTCGCGAATAAACGAGGAAGCGACCGTCAGGGCTCCAGCGGGGATGCTCCTTGTTGTCGCTGCCAAAGGTGATCTGGCGCTCGTCGCTGCCGTCTTCATTGATGGTGAAAATATTGAACACCCCGTTTTCCATCCGGGTAAAGGCGATACGCCCCCCTTTGGGGTTCCATGCCGGGGTGGCGTTGTAGCGGCCTTCGTAAGTCAGCCGCTCGATCTCCAGGCGATTGATGTCGACAAGGAAAATATGCGGATTGCCGAGCCGGTCGGAAACAAAGGCCAGGCGGTTGCCGGCGGGGTTCCAGCTGGGATCAACGTCAATGGCGTAATGATTGGTCAGACGCCGCACCAGGGTGCCGTCGGTTGTCATCAGATAGAGCTCTGAGTTGCCGTCCTTTGACAGAGTCAGGGCGATCTGGCGGCCGTCCGGGCTGTAGCGCCCGCTGATGTTGAGGCCCTGATGCATGGACAGGCGCGATTCGAGACCGGTATAGATTTCCTTGCGAAACAGATCGGGATTTTCGTGACGGTAGGAGGTAAAGGTCAGTTCCTTGCGCGTCGGGGAAAAGTCCGGGTTCAGGACGATGGAGCGGTGATCCGTCAGGCGCACGGAGCCGTGGCCGTCCACATCCATCAGATACAGCTCCTTGTGGCCGCTGCGATCGGAGATATAGGCGATCTTGGTCGCAAAGGGCCCGCTTTCACCGGTCAGACTCAGCAGTACCTGATCCGCGAAAATGTGGGCAATGCGGCGCACGTCCCCACGTTGCGCCTGGTAGCGGCGACCACTGAGGAGGCGCTGACCCTCCACATCGAAAAGGCGCAGTTCAACCGTGACCTGATCGCCGTCTACCCGGTAGCCACCCTTGATCAGCATCTGGGCGCCGAGGAGCCGCCACTGCATGAAGTTGACATCACTGCGTTGCAGGCCCAGATGATTGGCGTCACTTAAGAAGGCGGCGGGATCGATGAAGCGAAACAGGCCCGATAATTCGAGGTCGTACTGCAGAACCCGGTCAAATTCCGCCGCCAGTTGCGGGTCCGTCGGCCCCATGGGCAGCAGGGGAGTCAGGGCCAGGGGCAGGGTCTGCTGTCCCGGCGCGCTGATCTCAATGCGATCGGCAAAAACGGCAGCGGCCGGCAGGACCATCAGCACCACGATGACGACTATCCGTAACAGGGTGGTTTTCATCGATTGAGCAACTCCTTGAGATTGAATACCACGTTAAACTCCATGGTCTGTGGCAGGGGTTGAGGCAACTGTCTGGACAGGCTGACGGCCCGCACCAGGGATTCATCAAAGGCGGTGTTGCCGGAGCGCCTGATAAAACGGTGGGAGATCAGGCTGCCGGCAGCATTGTACAGCAAATAAACTTCAGCTTCCGGATTACCTAAGGCCTGATGGCCGGCAAAGGACCAGTTGCGCTGTATATATTCACGGACGAAGGCACTGGGACTGACCCCGGCTTCCGTGCCCCGTCCGTCGGGCATGCCGACCGGTGCATCGGGGACGGGGGACTCAATCTGTCGGCTTTCCCGGCGGGCTTCTGCGCGCAGGGCATCCAGGCGCTCCTGGCGGGCGCGTTCATCCGCTTCTCGCTGCTGCCGGGCGGCAAGTTCGTCGATGCGTTGCTGGCGCTGGGCTTCCTCCTGTCGCCGTCGGGCTTCAAGTTCCTCTTGTC
>CALFFB010000070.1 GCA_937958075.1 uncultured Geobacteraceae bacterium
GGGCTGAAAACGGCAGAGGAGGGGGCCTTGCTGATTGTTCCACTGATGTTGCTGGCCACCGTCGTCGGACTGGCGGTGGCTCCCCTTTACACCCCGCCACCAGCCGCCGCCCTTGCAGCTGCGGCTGGTTTTCTGGCTGCAGCCTTTCTTTCGCGGCGCTTTCCTCGCGTTTCTTTGCTCTTTCTCTGGTTCGTTGTTCTGCTTATATCCAACGTTCGTTATCCTCATCTGTTGCGTGCCTCCGATGATGTCATTGCCATCGACCAGCTGGGCCGTAAGGTCATTATTTCCGGTACGGTGACCGATGTCCGAGCCGCGAGCGACGGCCGCAGCCGGTTGCATCTTCTCGTGGATGAGGTTCAGGCCGGGGGGGACGCTCCGCATCTGAAGGTACCGCTGCCGGTGCGGGTGAGTGTCGAAGAGGGGCCTGCCGACCTGTTGCCCGGTGACCGCATCCGCTTTTCCGGACGTTTGCGTCAGCCCCGGCCCTTCGGTACGCCGGGAGAGTTCAACTGGCCTCGGTATCTGGCAAGCCAGGGGCTGGTGATGACGAGCTGGGTACGAAGTCAGGAGCAGATTGAGGTTGTCGCCCGGCAGCAACGGTTCCCCGCGCGCTCGATAGTTGGTTGGCGCACCCGGGTAGCGACCACCATGACGGATGTCCTGTCCGAGAAACGCGCCCCCCTGGTCCGTGCCCTGGTTCTGGGAGAGGGCAGTCAGTTGCCGGACGAGGTACGCAAACTTCTGGCCGGAGCCGGAGTTAGTCATCTGTTTGCCATTTCCGGATTGCATCTGGGGTTACTGGGTATTTTCGGATATCAACTGCTGCTGTTTTTTTACCGGAGGTCAACGCACCTGCTCAACTGGCAACCGCCGCAGCGTATTCTGCCCCTGGTGCTGTTGCCGCTGCTGCTCGGTTATCTGCTGCTGACCGGAGACGCCGTGTCCACCCGGCGGGCCTTTGTTCTGGCTGGTGTTGGCGCGGCCCTGTTGTGGTGGCGTTATCCGGTCAATCCACTGCACCTGCTGGCAACGGTCGCTCTGGTTTTTCTGTTGTTTAATCCACTGCTCTTGTGGCAGGCCGGCTGGCAGTTGTCTTTTGCCGGCGCCGCTGGAATTCTGCTGTGGCGGCCTCTGTGGCAGTCCCGGCATGAGGTCTCACCAGAATGGCGCCCGGTACGCTATCTGTTGCAGATTTTTCTGGTGACCGTTGCCGCCACCCTGGCGACCCTGCCTCTGGTGCTGATGAATTTTCACCTTTTCGCCCCGGCCGGGCTGATTGCTAACCTGCTCTGTGTGCCGGTGGTGACCCTTGCCGCCCTGCCCCTGGGATTTATCGGGCTGGCCCTGTATCCGCTGATTCCCCAGTGGTCGGTGCTGCTGTTTCAGGGGTGCGGCCTGCTCCTTGAGGGTCTGGTGGTTTTCGCCGCCTGGCTGACCGCTTTTCCTCTCTTTGAGGGAAGATACCTTTTTCTCTCTCGCTGGCAGTATCTGGCGGTGGCGGTGGCCCTGTTGCCTGTCATGTCGGCGCCATACATGCGCAACCGGGTGACGGTTGCGGTTGTCTCGACCCTGGGGTGCTGGCTGTTGGTGCTGCTGCTGTGGACCTTGCCCTGGTCATCACCGCCTCCTGTATCCCTGACCCTGTTCAGTGTCGGTCAGGGGGAATCCCAGTTGCTGCAGAATCAGCAGGGGCAGAGCCTGCTGAAAGATGGCGGCGGGCTGTACAGCCCCCGCTTTGATGTCGGTGAACGGTTGCTGGCGCCGGCCTTCGGGGAAATGGGGGTAGACAGGCTCGATTATGTGGTGCTGTCCCACAATCATGCCGATCACTGGAAGGGACTGGTTTTTGTCCTGGACCATTTTCCCGTCGGCGAGCTGCTTCTGGGGCAACCTCTGGCCCGGCATCATCCCGCGTTGATCGAGGTGGTACAGAGAAAGCAGATTCCCTTCCGGATCGTCACGCCGGGCTGGAGCCGGATAGACACATGGAACCAGGGGGTTATGTCGGTGTATAATGGTCGTGTGTCGGCCGGCAATGAGAATGATGCGTCTCTGGCTCTTCATCTGGCTTTCGGCAGGCAGGGCGTACTTTTGACGGCGGATCTGGAGGCACAGGGCGTCAGCAACCTGCTGGCGGCGGCGGTTCCCGGCGCGGTGTCGGTGCTGAAGGTACCTCATCACGGCAGCCGCAGTTCTGATACAGAGCGCCTTGTCGACGAGCTCAAACCCGACGTCGCTCTGGTGTCGGCAGGTTACCAGAATCGCTATCGGCAACCGGCGCAGCAGGTCGTTGACCTGTTGGCCGAACGTCAGGTGCCCCTCATGCGCACGGACCTTGATGGCAGTATCAGAGTGCTCATGGAGCCGGAACGGCTGTGGATTCAAAGCTGGCGCAGGGGGCTTTTCCGTTGACAGCTGACCGGTATTGCTGCTACTAAAAATCAACAAAAATTACAGGCGGTTTATGGCGAAAGACCAATCTCATATTCTGGTGGTTGACGAGGAAGCCAGCTTTCGTCAGCTCTGCCATGACATCCTTTCTGGTGCCGGCTACCGGGTGACCCCCTGCACCGACGGCGAAACGGCCATCGATTTGCTCCGGAGGCAGTCTTTCGATCTGGTCGTTGTGGATCTGCTGACACCGGGAATTTCCGGTTTTGACCTGCTCCAACATGCCGCCGATCTGCCGGACCCTGCCCCTGTCATTACCACTGCTGATAGTTCCGCCGCCGCCGAGCTGGTCAGCCGTGCCCTGCAGGGTGGCGCCCGGCAGCATCTTGCCAAACCTTTCCATGCCGAACAACTGACCCATGTTGTCGCCAGTTGTCTGCAGCAACAGCAGTTGACAAGCGACAACAGCTCCCTGCAGCGCCAGCTCCAGTTGTGCCGAACCGCTCAGTCCCTGTCGTCTCTGATCGATATTGAATGCCTGATTCCCCAGTCCCTGAAAGCTCTGATGCAGGAATTGAATGCGGACATCGGCTGTTCGTTCCTGCTTTCTGAAGATGAGGTTATCTCCCTCACCGGTCTTGAAGGCCTCCACGTCGAACAGGCCCACGAGCTGGTGGCGCTGTTGCTGCCTGAATATCACAGCAGCACCAGTCTTGATCAGCCCCGCATTGTCAGCTCCATCTCTTTGCAGAAAATGATGATGAATCGGGAGCAGATGTGGCTTCTGCCCCTGCGCGACGGGGAGAAGCTCAAGGGCGGGTTGCTGGTGGGCAATGCCCTGGTCCGGCCCGATGCGACCCTGCCCATGGCCGAACTGCTGTATCTCTGTGATCAAATCACCCTGGGCTTTGCCAACGCCGCGCGTTACCAGAATGCCCAGCAACTGATGTATCTGGATGATTTGACCGGGTTGTATAATCATCGCTATCTTAAAGCGGCCCTGCACCAGGAGATGATGCGTTCGAAACGCTATGGACTGAAGTTTTCCCTGATGTTTCTCGATCTGGATCGCTTCAAGCAGATCAATGATCAGTTCGGGCACCTCGCCGGGAGTGCGGCGCTGCGGGAGGTCGCCCAGCTGATGCGCAACTGCGTGCGTGATGTTGACACCCTGTTCCGGTTCGGCGGCGACGAATTTGCCGCGATGCTGGTCGAGACGGACAGTCGCGGGGCGCGGGTTGTTGCCGAACGCATCCGTGATCTTATCGAACGCCATACCTTTCTCGATGAACTCGGGGCGCCCTGTCAGGTGACGATCACCATCGGCCTGGCAACCTTCCCTGATGACGCCGGCTCCCAGGAACGGCTTCTGGATCTGGCCGACCAGGCCATGTACGCGGGCAAGGAGTTGCGGAACAATATCTGTGATGTCAGTGAGATTATCCACCTGCGAAGATAGCGGCAGAGCGGATCGGCAGACCCATCCCAGCGACGCAGACCTTTTGCTTTTTTTCAAAGAACGCGTATTTTGAGCTGAATCCCCCTTCAAGTTAAGCCGGAAATAAGCTATTGTCGGCGCGCCGTGAGCCGTTGGCCGTTTCACGGCCGAATTACCAAACTAGGCTGCTGAGAGGGAAAACCGACAGTGAGTATTAGTGGCATCAAAGGAATGAACGATATCCTGCCGGATGCGGTGGCAACCTGGCAGTTTCTGGAACGGGGCGCGCGGGAGATTTTCGGCGTCTTTGGTTTTTCCGAGATCAGAACACCCGTTGTTGAGAAGACCGAGCTTTTCTGCCGCTCCATCGGTGAAACCACCGACATCGTTGAAAAGGAGATGTATACCTTTGAGGACAAGGGGGGACATCTGCTGACCTTGCGTCCGGAGGGAACCGCGCCGGTCATGCGGTCACTGATTCAACATCGGCTGGCGAACCTTGATCCGGTGACCAAGCTGTACTACCTCGGCCCCATGTTTCGCTACGAGCGTCCGCAAAAAGGCCGTTATCGGCAGTTTCATCAACTGGGAGCCGAAGTGATCGGGGTTGAGGACCCGAAAATCGACGCCCAGGTGCTGCTCATGCTCTATCGTTATTTTGCCCATGTCGGTATTGCCGGGGTCAGCCTGGAGATCAACTCCCTCGGCTGCCCGGCCTGTCGGCCCGACTACCGGCACCAGCTGCTGCAGTTTCTGGAACAGCGCCTCGACCTGTTGTGCGGCGAATGTCAGCGACGCTACAAAACAAATCCGTTGCGGGTTCTCGATTGCAAGGTGGAGCATTGCCGTACGGCGACGGCCGAAGCTCCGGCTGTTATTGAGCACCTGTGCCCTGCCTGTGAGGGTCATTTCGGCCAGGTCAGGCACTATCTGGATCTGCTGGAGGTGCCTTACAGTGTCAATCCGCGCATGGTGCGTGGTCTTGATTATTACGTACGGACCACTTTTGAGCTGGTGACGGATCAACTCGGTTCACAGAATGCCGTGGCAGCCGGCGGACGTTACGATGGCCTGATTCAGAGTCTGGGCGGTCCGGCGTTGCCCGGTATCGGTTTTGCTATCGGTCTGGAACGGCTGGTGCTGATGCTTGCCGACAGACAGCAAGAAACAGACGGCCCGCAGTTGTTCATCGCGGCCCTTGGAGACGTCGCCGCTGAACGTGCTTTTGTCCTTATGTCCCGGTTGCAGGCGCAGGGATTGCGTGCGGAGATGGACTATCAGGGCAAGAGCCTGAAGGCGCAGATGCGCCGGGCGGACAAGCTTGGGGCCGCTCATGTTCTGATCCTGGGTGAGGACGAGATCCGCAGTGGCCAGGCACAGCTGAAATCCATGGCTGACGGATCCCAGGTGGCCGTGGCCCTGGACAACCTGCCGTCACTATTGCGCACCTGTCGTGGGTCTTGACCTCTGCGGCTGGGGATTCGTATATTTTTACCGTTTTTTCTTGATGATGAACACACCTGCCATATAAGGCGTAACTGGAGGAACCTGTGCAAAACGATAAACTGGGAAGTTGGAAACGGACGCATCGTTGTGGAACAATAACGGCCGGCATGATAGATGAGCAGGTTTGTGTCATGGGCTGGGTCCAGAGAAGGCGCGATCACGGCGGCGTCATTTTTATTGACCTGCGCGACCGCGAAGGGGTTGTGCAGCTTGCTCTTGACCCTGATCGGGATGCGACCTCCCACGCCAAGGCCGATCAGGTACGCAACGAATATGTGGTTGCCGCCAGGGGCAAGGTCTCGGCGCGCCCCGAAGGAACGGTGAATCCGCGAATGAAAACCGGTGAGGTTGAGATCGAGGTGACGGAGCTGCTGATCCTCAACCGTTCCGAAACACCACCGTTCATGCTCGATGAATACACCGAGGTCGCCGAGAATATCCGCCTGAAGTACCGCTATCTTGACTTGCGGAGACCGGCATTACAGCAGCATCTGATGTTGCGTCATCTGGTGACCCGTACAGTGCGCAACTACCTCGACAACCAGGGGTTTGTCGACGTGGAAACGCCGGTATTAACGAAAAGTACGCCGGAAGGCGCCCGTGATTATCTGGTGCCGAGCCGGGTCAATAACGGCCACTTTTACGCCCTGCCGCAGTCGCCCCAGCTGTTCAAGCAGTTGTTGATGGTGTCCGGGTTTGATCGTTACTACCAGATCGTCAAATGTTTCCGTGACGAAGACCTGCGGGCGGATCGCCAGCCGGAATTTACCCAGATCGACTGCGAGATGAGCTTCGTCAATCGTGACGATGTCATGGGAACCATGGAGGGGCTGATAGCCGCCGTTTTCAAGGCGGCCCTTGGTGTTGATGTTGCCCTGCCCATGGCGCGCCTGACCTACAGTGAGGCGTTACGGCGTTTCGGTGTCGACAATCCCGATCTGCGCTTCGGTCTTGAGCTGATTGACCTGACGGAGCAGGTTGCCGGCTGTGGCTTCAAGGTGTTTGCGGATGTTGTCAGGGACGGTGGATTGGTCAAGGCCATCAATGTGAAAGGTGGCGCTGACTTTTCGCGCAAGGACCTCGATGGTTTTACCGATTTTGTCAAGATCTACGGCGCCAAGGGGCTGGCCTGGGTCAAGGTGACGGCGGAAGGCTGGCAGTCGCCTATCGCCAAATTCTTCACTGAAGAGGAGTTGGCGTCGCTGAGCCGGGAGCTTGAGGCTCAGGTCGGTGATCTGTTGCTGTTTGTTGCCGATAAGCCGGGGGTCACCAACGAGGCGCTGGGGCGTCTGCGGGGACATCTGGGGCAGCGACTGGGCCTGGCCGACAAAAGCCAGTACCGCTTCGTCTGGGTGACCGATTTCCCCCTGCTTGAGTGGGATGCGGAAGCCGGTCGCCATGTGGCCGTTCACCACCCCTTCACCTCACCTCTGGAAGAGGATATCCCCCTGCTTGACAGCGATCCCGGAAAGGTCCGGGCCCAGGCCTACGATCTGGTGCTGAACGGCTCCGAAGTTGGCGGCGGCAGCGTCCGGATCCATGATCAGGCGGTGCAGGCGCGCATGTTCGAGCTCCTCGGCATCGGCGAAGAGGAGGCCCGCGAGAAATTCGGTTTTCTCCTCGATGCGCTCAGCTTCGGAGCACCACCGCACGGTGGTATCGCTTTCGGTCTGGATCGGTTGATGATGATCCTCACCGGCGCCGACTCGATTCGTGATGTCATCGCTTTTCCGAAAACCCAGAAAGCCACCTGTCTGTTGTCGGACGCTCCCAACCAGGTCGATGAGAAGCAATTGAAGGAACTGGGAATCAAGCTGAGAAAGTAGCAGGGTTGGTGAGTCATTTGCGATTGCAAAGGATACGATTGAGGGTCAAGGTTCTGCTGGTCGTGGCCTGTATGGCCCTGGTCCTTGGCGGCTGTGCCAAGCCGCCAACCAGCGAGCTTGAGGATGCGCGGCGCAGGGTCGCACGGGCCGGCGAGATCGGCGCAGAAGACTGGTCGCCGGGAGAATACGAGCTGGCCATCAGGGCCCTTGCCGCCGCTGAACAGCAGGTTGCCGACAAGCAGTACCGGGCGGCCCTGCGTACCCTGGAACTGGTGCAGCGCTATGCCGATAGCGCCCGCAAGGAAACCGCCAGGGCCCTGGCCCGGGTTGCCGAGGAAGAGCAGCGGGCGGAACAGGAGCGCCTCGCCGAGGAGCAGCGCCAGGCGGAGCAGGCGCGTCTCGCCGAGGAGCAGCGCCAGGCCGCCGAACGTGAACGTCAGCGCCGGCAACAGGAAGCAGCCGCCCGTGCCCGTGCTGAGGAGGCGGCGCGCCAGTCCCCCCAGGAACCACCCCCTCCCGTCAAGGTGGATCGCTACGAGGTACGGCCCGGTCAGAACCTCGCCCTTATCGCCCAGCAGCCGGAGGTCTACGATGACAAGCTGTTGTGGCCGCTGATCTATCGTGCCAACCGGGATCAGATAAAAACACCGCAGGAGATATCCAGCGGCCAGATTCTGGTGATCCCGCGGGACAAAAACCGCGAAGAGCTCGAAGCCGCCCGTCAGGAAGCCCGCGAGCTGAATCTGTTCTGACCGTCACCGCGCGCTGCTGATGATTTTATTGGTCGGGTCGCTGCGAAGAGTCTTGACAGGCATTTCTCCTTTGTATACTGTATACAACGTTTTCCCATGAGGGATTCTCGGTTTATAACGTGGTTATAGTCTGATTTTTTTAATGGCACTTCCATTAACCAAGGAGAGAGATGCATGACAGCAAAGATTATCTGGTCAGAGATTGATGAGGCACCGGCATTGGCGACCTACGCCTTTCTGCCGGTGGTTCAGGCGTTCACCAGGGATGCCGATATCCTGGTGGAAAAAAAGGATATTTCCCTGTCCGGTCGGGTTCTGGCAACCTTTCCCGAGCGTCTGACAGAGGCCCAGCGGATACCTGACTGCCTGGCCGAGCTTGGTGAGCTGGTCAAGACCCCCGAGGCCAATGTCATCAAGCTGCCGAATATCAGTGCTTCGATCCCCCAGCTGCAGGCCTGTATCAAGGAATTGCAGAGTCAAGGCTACGACATTCCCAGCTATCCTGAAGAAGCCAGGACGGATGCGGATCGGCAGCTGCAGGAACGTTTCTCCAAAGTCCTCGGATCAGCGGTCAACCCGGTTCTGCGTGAGGGCAACTCCGATCGCCGTGCGGCGACTTCCGTCAAGTCCTTCGCTCAGAAAAATCCTCACAAGATGATGCAGCCCTGGCCGGCAGCCGGTGAGTCGCAGTGCCGCGTCGCCTATATGGACAGTGGCGATTTTTACGAGTCGGAGAAGTCGGTAACCCTGGATGCCGCCGATACCGTCAAAATTCAGTTTGTCGACGAGTCCGGCAAGACCAACGTGCTCAAAGAGGTCAAGCTGCAGGCTGACGAGGTTTTCGACAGCTCCACCATGAATGTCCGCAAGCTGCGCGAGTTTTACGCGGCAACGGCGCAGGAAGCCAAGGAAAAAGGAGTGCTGCTGTCGTTGCACCTCAAGGCCACCATGATGAAGATCTCCGATCCCATCCTTTTCGGCCACTGTGTGTCCGTTTACTTCAAGGATGCTTTGGAGAAGCATGCAGCGACTCTGAAGGAGATCGGTGCCAGCCCCAATTACGGCATGGGCGACATCCTCGCCAAGCTCGACAAGTTGCCGGCGGACAAGAAGGCTGAAATCGAGGCGGATATCAGCAAGTGTTACGAAACCGGCCCGGCTCTGGCCATGGTCGACTCCCGTAAGAACATCACCAATCTGCATGTCCCCAATGATGTGATTGTTGACGCCTCCATGCCCAACGTCGTGCGCGACGGCGGCAAGATGTGGAATCTGCAGGACCAGCTGCAGGACACCATTGCCATGGTGCCGGATCGCAGCTACGCCACCATGTACGCTGAAATTGTCGACAACGCCCGGGAAAACGGCCAGTTTGATCCGTCGACCATGGGCAGTGTGTCCAATGTCGGGCTGATGGCGCAAAAGGCGGAAGAGTACGGATCTCACGACAAGACCTTTGAGGCCCCCAGCAACGGAACCTTCCAGGTTGTTAATTCGGCCGGCAAGATCCTGATGGAGCAGAAGGTAGAGAAGGGCGATGTCTACCGTTCCAGCCAGACCAAGGATGTCGCCATCAAAGACTGGGTTCGTCTGGCTGTAGAGCGTTCCCGCGAATCGGGTGAGCCGGTGGTGTTCTGGCTTGACGAAAAGCGCGGTCACGATCAGCAGATTATCGCCAAGGTCAACAAGTATCTGCCGGATCATGATACCAGCGGACTGGAAATCAAGATCATGCCGCCGCGCGAAGCCATGCGCTACTCCCTTGAGCGGATCCGCAAAGGCCTGAATACCATCTCGGCGACCGGTAACGTCCTGCGGGATTACCTGACCGACCTGTTCCCCATTCTGGAACTGGGAACCAGCGCCCGGATGCTGTCCATCGTGCCCCTGCTCAACGGTGGCGGCCTGTTTGAAACCGGCGCCGGCGGCAGTGCTCCCAAGCATGTGCAGCAGTTCCTCAAGGAGGGCCACATCCGCTGGGACTCCCTGGGTGAATACTGTGCACTGGTGCCGTCTCTGGAACTGGTGGCGAAGAATTACAGCAACAGCAAGGCCAAGGTACTGGCCGAGACACTGGACAGGGCCATCGGCACCTATCTGGAAAATCAGAAGCTGCCCTCACGAAAGGTCAAGGAGCTGGACAACCGCGGCAGTACCTTCTATCTGACCCTCTACTGGGCTCAGGCTCTGGCCGCACAGGATCAGGATCAGGATCTCAAGACGCGGTTTGCTCCGGTAGCCAAACAGCTGACGGATAACGCCTCCAGGATCGATGCCGAACTCATCGATTGTCAGGGAGAGCCGGTGGATATCGGCGGTTACTTCCGCCCCGACCCGGTCAAGGCGGAAAAGGCCATGCGTCCGAGCGCGACTCTCAACGCAATTATTGATGCGATCTAGTATCCATTAGAACTGGCAGAGCCGGAGTGGTGAGGACACCGCTCCGGCTTGTGATATTCAAGTACAACACAACAAGGAGAGAGAAAATGGCGAGACCAAAAATTGCTCTGATCGGTGGTGGACAAATCGGTGGCGTTCTGGCCCAGCTCTGCGCTCTGCGCGAATTGGGTGATGTTGTCATGTTCGATATCGTCGAGAATATGCCTCAGGGAAAAACCCTCGATATCGCAGAAGCTTCCCCTGTCGACGGTTTTGACGTCAAGGTGACGGGCACCAACGATTACAAGGATATCGCCGGTGCCGACGTGGTGATCGTGACCGCCGGGCTGCCGCGCAAGCCCGGTATGAGCCGTGACGACCTGATCGGCGTTAACTCGAAAATCATGACCAGCGTTGCCGAAGGCATCCGTGATAACGCTCCTGACGCCTTTGTCATCGTCATCTCCAACCCCCTCGACGCCATGGTCACTCTGTGCCAGAAGGTAACGGGCTTCCCTTCAGAACGTGTTTGCGGTCAGGCCGGTGTCCTTGATTCCGCCCGTTTCGCCGCTTTTATCGCCTGGGAACTGAATGTCTCCGTCAAGGACGTGACCGCCATTACCCTGGGCGGCCACGGCGATACCATGGTGCCGCTGGTGCGTTATGCCAATGTCGCCGGTATCCCGGTGATGGAGCTGCTTGAGCAGAAATACGGCGACGCCGCCAAGGCCAAAGAAGTGATGACCGCCATGGTGGAGCGCACCAAGAATGCCGGGGGCGAAGTTGTCAAGCTGCTGGGGAACGGCAGTGCTTTCTACAGCCCGGCGTCATCCGCTGTGGCCATGGCTGAATCCTACCTGAAAGACCAGAAGCGGGTTCTGCCGACCTGTGCTCTGTTGCAGGGTCAGTATGGCGTTGACAACTTCTATGTTGGTGTCCACTGTGTTATCGGTGCCGGTGGCGTTGAGAAGATCATCGAAATGAAGCTGGACGCCGAAGAGCAGGCGCTGATGAATAACTCCGTTGCCGCGGTCAAGGAACTTGTCGGCAGCATGAATCTCTAGTTGCACAAGGCCACAGGGCAGCCTTTTACGGGTTGCCCTGTGGCCTGCTTTTGCCGGTACAGCGGATTGCAGCAGCACATGTCATTTCGTGTGGGCAGTTAGGGGCAGGGTGATCAGGTCTGCCCTTTACAATTCTGGGCACGCGAACATGGCTTTTTTTGTGTTGAGACGGGTTGAGTCTTTATCCAAAGAAAATATTCGTCATGGTTTTTTGGCGAGACTAAAACATCGTAAACGAACATAATTTGTAGTTGTTTTTTCTGGTATGTCACAGGGACCTGTGCTAGCATGCCGCCGCTCTGGGAGTCGTCGGTCGTTATCATTTGTAAAGGAGAGAATCGTTCATGAGCGCGAAAGCGGAAATCGAAATCATCGAAGCCTATTGTAAGGGATGCAGTATCTGCGTGGAGTTCTGCCCTACAAAGGTTCTGGAGATGGATGCGTTTGTTGTCAGAGTTGCTAATGCTGATGCCTGTATTGCATGTAATCAGTGTGAATTGCGTTGCCCTGACTTCGCCATTAAAGTTCACAAGCTGTCATAGCTAGAGGAGGTTGGTTCGTGGCTAAAAAAATAGCACTCTTACAGGGGAATGAAGCCTGCGCCCAGGGCGCACTCTACGCCGGATGCAATTTCTTCGGTGGTTACCCGATCACGCCTTCCACGGAAGTTGCGGAAGTTATGGCCGGTGAGCTCCCGAAGGTCGGTGGCAAGTTTATTCAGATGGAAGACGAGATCGGCGCCATGGCCTCCGTTATCGGCGCCGCGCTGGCGGGCTCCAAAGCCCTGACGGCAACATCCGGTCCCGGCGCTTCCCTCAAACAGGAGCTCATCGGTTACGCCTGTATCGCCGAGGTTCCCTGCGTTATCGTCAATGTTATGCGCGGCGGCCCGTCAACGGGTATGCCGACGGGTCCCGGACAGTCCGACGTCATGCAGGCCCGCTGGGGAACCCACGGTGACCATGCGGCCATCGCTCTGTGTCCGTCCTCCTGTCAGGAAATTTTCTCGGAAACGGTTCGTGCCTTCAATCTGGCGGAAAAATACCGGATGCCGGTGCAGGTTCTGTTTGATGAAATCGTTGGCCACATGCGCGAGCGTATCGAGTTCCCCGAACCGGGCGAGCTGGAAGTCATCAATCGCGCCAAGCCGTCGGTCACGCCAGAACAGTACAAGCCCTATGATACCTCCTTCGGCAATGTTCCGCCCCTGGCGGCCTATGGTTCGGAGTATCGTTTCCATGTGACCGGTCTGAACAAGGCGGAAGACGGCTTCCCGACCACCAAGGCATCGCTGGTGGACGCGGAAGAGCGGCGCCAGATCTTCAAGGTCGAGTGTGATGAAGCGCGTGCCGATGTTGAATCCAACGAAGAATATCTGACCGAAGACGCAGAGGTCATTATCTTTGCCTACGGCTCGACCTCCCGTTCCGCCCGCTACGCGGTCAACGAACTGCGTTCCCAGGGGGTCAAGGCCGGACTGTTCCGTCCTATCACCCTCTGGCCCTTCCCGGAGAAGCGGGTTGCCCAACTGGGTGAGCAGGCAAAGGGGATGGTTGTTGCGGAAATGAACCTCGGCCAGATGGTTTTTGAGGTAGAGCGTATTGTCAAGAATACTTGTAAGTTGGGTCGCGTAAATCGCGTTGACGGCGAGCCGATCAACCCGACTGAAATTATGAACCAGGTCAAGGAGGTTCTGTAAATGGCTTACGATTACGAAAAATCAATCCGCCCGGGTAAGCTGCCCCATATCTGGTGTCCGGGTTGTGGCCACGGTATCGTTATGAAGGGGTTGATCCGGGCGATCGATTCCTGTGGATTACAGAAGAACGAAACCGCTATCGTTTCCGGTATCGGCTGTGCCAGCCGTTTGCCCGGTTATATGGATTTCAACACCCTGCATACGGCTCACGGTCGTGCAGCGGCCTTCGCCACCGGGATCAAGATGGCGCGTCCCGACATGAAGGTTATCTGCTGTGGTGGCGACGGTGACGGTGCTGCTATCGGTGGTAACCATTTCATCCATGCCTGCCGCCGTAACATCGACATGACCTATGTGCTGATGAACAACTTCATCTACGGCATGACCGGTGGTCAGTTCTCCTCATCCACGCCGACGGGCGACAAGGCATCAACAACCCCCTACGGCAACCCGGACCCCGCTTTCGATCTGGCCAAGCTGGCCATCGGTGCCGGTGCGACCTTTGTTGCCCGGACCACGGCCTTTCACGCCACCCAGATCGACAAGCTTATCGCTGAAGGCATCAAGCACAAGGGGATGGCTATTATCGAAGTTCTCGATGACTGTCCGACCACCTACGGTCGTCGTAACAAGTTCCGCAGTGTTGTCGACATGATGAAGCGTCTGAAGGATATTGCCGTGCCGGTCACTGCTGCAGCCAAAATGACGCCGGAGCAACTCGAAGGCAAGATTCTGACCGGTGTGCTGCACAAAGAGGACAGGCCGGAATACTGTGAACAATACGCCAAGGTTATTGAGCGCGCTCAGGGCGTTTGATCCATCCATAAGGAGACGAGACTCATGGCACAAAGATATGAAATTCGCTTTTCCGGTGCGGGTGGTCAGGGCCTGATCACCGCCGGAATTATTCTGGCAGAAGCCGCTTCAATTATCGAAGGGCGTCATGCCGTACAGTCCCAGAGTTACGGGCCGGAGGCACGCGGTGGCGCTTCCAAATCGGAAGTTATCATCGGTGACGGTCCCATCGATTATCCCAAGGCGACCATTGTTGATGCCTGCCTGGCGATGACTCAGGAAGCTGCTGACAAGTACGCCAACGGCATCAAGTCAGGTGGCCTGTTGCTGGTGGATTCGGATTTTGTGAAAAATCCGCCGCAAGGGGATTATAAGATCTACGATATTCCGATTATGCGTACCGCCAAGGTTGAAGTCGGTCGTGAAATTGTTGCCAACGTGATTGCTCTGGGGGCGATGATTGCAATGACTGATATTGTCAAGCGCGAGTCGGGTGAGCAGGCAGTTCTGGCCAAGGTGCCGGAAGCCTTCAAGGACCTGAATAAAAAAGCCTACAACCTCGGTTTTGAAAAAGCCAAAGAAATTCTTGGCAAGTAAGCGACTGTTTCGATCGATCTGACAACAGGGCCCGGTGTATGCGCATCGGGCCCTGTTGTGTTTCACATCCATAAAACATAGGAGCAACAAATGAAAGTACTTGCGCAGACCCTGGTTATTCTCATGCTGGCATCCCCCCTGATGGCTGCTGATGCCTTCCAGTCCCAGGAGGAGAAAGTCGGTTACGCTATCGGTATGAATATCGGCATGAGCATGAAAATGCAGCAGCTCAAGATCGACCCCGATCAGGTGGCCGCGGGCTTGAGTGCAGCCTTCAAGGGGGAAGATACCCTGCTGACGGAGGATGAGATGGCTCAGACCCTGATGGCTTTTCAACAGCAGATGCAGGCCCGGGAAATGGAGCGAATGGCTGCACAGGTAGGGGTTAATGCAGAAAAATCGAAAAATTTTCTGGAAGCAAATGGCAAGAAGAAAGGTGTTGTGACCCTCGACAGCGGTCTGCAGTATCGGGTCATCAACAAGGGGGATGGTGATACCCCCGGTCAGGACGCCACCGTCGATGTTCACTATCGCGGAACCCTGGTTGACGGTACTGAGTTTGACAGCTCTTACTCCCGCGGTGAACCGGCAACTTTTCCGGTCGCTAATGTGATACCCGGCTGGACAGAAGCTCTGCAGCTGATGAAAGTGGGTGACAAGTGGGAACTGGTGATCCCGTCCGAGCTCGCCTACGGCGACCAGGGCGCGCCACCGGCCATTCCCCCGGCATCGGCACTGATTTTTGAAGTTGAGTTGCTCAAAGTTCATTAATCAACATCTTCTGTTGCGACGATTACAGCAACGACCGCTGAGTTACAGGGGGAAGGTGTTGCTTTAACGCTTCAGGGGGATGAACAGCAGATTGACACAGCCCCCTGATTAATCGTATACAGTATGCACGATTCGAGTGCAGGTTCAGGCCGTAAATGAATTTTAAGATAGTGGATTGTATGAACTATCGACCAAACATCCATTAGTGGAGGAGAGAGATGATTGATGCTTATCTGAAGCACGAAGAGGAAAGAAATGCGCAAGGGATTCCGGCCCTGCCCTTGACTCCGGAGCAGACAGCAGGGCTCTGTGAACTGTTGGTGAACCCACCTGCAGGCAGAGAGGATTTTCTGATGCATCTGCTGACGGAGAGAATTTCTCCAGGCGTCGATCCGGCGGCTGAGGTCAAGGCCGGTTTTCTGGCAGAAATAATCAGCGGCGCGAAAACCTCCCCCCTGATCAGTCGGATCAAAGCGGTGGAGATTCTCGGCACCATGATTGGCGGCTATAATGTGCAGCCCCTCATTGATGCCTTGAGTATTGATGATCTGGCGGATGCCGCCGCTGCCGCCCTGTCCGGCATGACCTATGTTTATGATGCCGCCGAGCAGGTGTTTGCCCTGTCCAACAACAATGCTGCGGCTAAAAAAGTCGTCGAAAGCTGGGCCCAGGCCGAGTGGTTTACCAACAAGACAGGTGTGCCGGAGACCATCACCGTCAAGGTGTTCAAGGTTGAAGGGGAGATCAATACGGATGATTTTTCACCGGCCGGTGATGCCTGGAGCCGTCCTGATATTCCATTGCACGCCCTGGCTATGGGCAAGACCCGTTTTCCTGGCGGGATCAAGGAGATCGCCAAATGGCGTGAGGAAGGTCATCAGGTCGCCTTTGTCGGCGATGTCGTCGGCACCGGCTCCTCCCGAAAATCCGCCTGCAACAGTGTCCTGTGGTGGATTGGTGACGATATCCCGGCGGTGCCGAACAAGCGCCGTGGTGGTGTCATCATCGGCGGAGTTATTGCCCCGATCTTTTTCAATACCGCCCAGGATTCCGGTGCACTGCCTTTAAGAATGGACGTTTCCAATCTGAACATGGGAGATATCATTACCATTAACACCGCCAGGGGAGAAGTCACCAACGAGGCGGGTGAGGTTGTCACAACCTTCGAGATCAAGCCCAATACGGTGCCTGATGAGTATCGGGCCGGCGGCAGGATTCCCCTGATTATCGGCCGGTCGGTGACAACGGCTGCGCGTCAGGCCCTGGGATTGCCGGAGATTGACCTGTTTGCCAAGCCGGACAATCCGACCCCGAAAGCAGGTCAGGGTTATACCCTCGCCCAGAAAATGGTCGGTCGCGCCTGTGGTGTGGAGGGCGTGCTGCCGTGGACGGCCTGTGAGCCGAAAATGACGACCGTTGGTTCCCAGGATACCACCGGTCCGATGACGGCGGATGAGTGGAAGGAGCTGGCCTGCCTGAAGTTCCAGTCGCCCATGGTGATGCAGTCCTTCTGCCACACGGCGGCCTATCCCAAGCCGGCGGATGTCAAGATGCACAAGACCCTGCCGAAGTTCATCGCCGAGCGTGAAGGGGTGGCCCTGCGTCCCGGTGATGGCGTAATTCACAGCTGGCTCAATCGCCTGCTGATCCCTGACACCGTCGGTACCGGTGGCGACTCCCATACCCGTTTCCCCATCGGCATCAGCTTCCCGGCCGGTTCCGGACTGGTCGCCTTTGCCGGCGCCCTTGGCTTCATGCCTCTGGATATGCCGGAATCGGTGCTGGTGCGCTTCAAGGGCAAGCTCAACGAAGGGATCACCCTGCGCGACGTGGTCAACGCCATTCCCTACTACGCCATCAAGCAGGGACACCTGACCGTTCCCAAAAAGAACAAGGTCAACATCTTCAACGGCCGTATCCTGGAGATGGAAGGACTGCCTGAGCTGTCTGTCGAGCAGGCCTTTGAGCTGACGGACGCCGCCGCCGAGCGCAGTGCCGCTGCCGGCTGTATCCAGCTCAACGAAGAGAGCGTCTGCACCTATCTGCGCTCCAATATCGCGCTGATGGAGAAGATGATAGAAGAGGGGTACGAGCATCCAGACACCCTGCGCGGCCGGATCAATGACGTAAAGGAATGGCTGAAGAATCCCAAGCTGCTCAAGGCCGACAAGAATGCCGATTACGCTGCGGTTATTGAAATCGATCTGGCGGATATCGCCGAGCCGATTCTGGCCTGCCCGAATGACCCTGATGATGTCAAGCTCCTCTCCGAGGTGCAGGGTACGGACATTCAGGATGTTTTCATCGGCTCCTGTATGACCAATATCGGCCATTTCCGTGCGGCTGCCGAAATCTGGCGTGGCGAGAAATTCAACCCCGGCGTCCGTACCTGGGTTTGTCCGCCGACCCGGATGGATCAGGACAAGCTCAAGGAAGAAGCCGTGTTCTCCATTTTCAGCGCAAAAGGGGCACGCATTGAAATTGCCGGTTGCTCCCTGTGTATGGGAAATCAGGCACGGGTTCCAGACAAGGTGAATGTCTATTCAACCAGCACCCGGAATTTTGATGACCGGATGGGAGATGGTGCTAAAGTCTATCTGGGATCCGCTGAATTGGGCGCGGTTGTTGCCAATATGGGCAAACTGCCGACCCCGGCGGAGTATTTTGCCGTCTACAAGGAGCGGGTACAGCCGAAAGAAGGCCAGATTTACCAATACCTGCAGTTTGATGAGATGGAAGGCTACGGGAAGGGATAGTTTTCTGTCGCGTCACTGGTGCATCAACACAGGCCGTCCGTTTTTGCGGGCGGCCTGTGTTGTCTGGAACCCATTGTACTTTTTGACGCTGAACCAGCCAGTTATGACGCGTTAAAGTATTTTTTAACGCGATAGTGACCGATTACAATGATCAGCAGAACCAGGATCGCCACCCCGAAATGAGAGCCGTAGTCCTGAGCTTTCTGCAGACTGCTGCCGCCCAGGTAGCCTAATCCGGGATAGCAGAAACCCCAGAGGAGGGCACTCACGACAATGTAGCAGCAGGCCGCCGATCCACGAAACTCTGAAACCCCCGCGATAAAGGGGGTAATTCCCCTGATCGGGCCGAGAAATCTGGCAAAAAACAGGCTCTTGCCGCCGTGATTGACAAAAAACTTCTGCGCGTAGCGGACCAGGGTGCGGCGTCGGCGTAACATGCGCATCCGTAAAATGCGGGATCCGTAATACCGGCCGAGCCAGAAACTCAGCATATCCCCCGCAAAGGCACCCAGGGTTGCAGCTGTAAACAGGTGGATGAACTGTCCCTTGCCGGCAGCCACCAGAAAGCCGGCGATGAGAATCAGCGAACTGCCGGGGACAATCAGGCCGACAACCGCCAAAGATTCAGCAAAGGCGATGACAAAGAGCAGAAGATAGTAGTTGCCGCCACCGGGCAGCCACAGGATGAGGCTTTGCAGCCACTCGGCCATCATGTCAGAGTATCCGGTTCAAATGTCTGCTGCCACAGGGTAAACACATCGACCTTGTCCTGTCCGAACTTCAGCAGCTGCCGGCGGATGCTGTCGCTGTTCTTTTCCTGTGACAGTTTGGCCGGATCCTTTGAATAGAAGAGGTCAGCATAGCAGATGATCTTCTCCTCCAGGGTTTCCGGTATCATGTCCCGGGCCGGCAGGGGCAGCTGGTGGCGTAGGATTTCGTCCGCTGTCAGGCCGACACCGGTATGACGCTCACAGACCCGGGCGTGGCGTGGCAGACCCCAGTCGTTGAGGATACGGGCACCGATAATCCCGTGCTGCAGATAAGGTGCGTCACCCGTGCAGCCGATATCCGGCGCATAAGTGCCGCCAATGCCGATATCGTGCAACATGGCGGCTTCGGCCAGAAATTGAAGATCGACAGCCTCGCCCCTGGCCACCAGAAAACGTCCGATGCCCAGAGCCTTGCGGGTGACCCGGCGGCTGTGTTCCAGCAGCACCCTGTGTGCCACTGACTGACGGGCATAAAGACGATCAATCAGGTCGGCCGGTTTTACGCAGGGGAGGGCATCACTCATCCCAGGTGATACAGGCTACGGGGCACTGATCCATCGCCTCTTCGATCTTTTCCTCGTTGTCACCTGCGGGGTCAAGGATTCCCGCCTTATGCTCTGACACCATGTGAAATACCTTTGGCGCGATGCGGGTACAGGTTTCGCAGCCGATACAGGCATCTTCGTCGAGATAGAGCGTTCTGGCCATGAGGTTCTCCT
>CALFFB010000071.1 GCA_937958075.1 uncultured Geobacteraceae bacterium
GGCCCCATTGTTCTGGATATGAGCGCCGTTGTTCGTGACGCCCTGCCGACAGGGGATGTTACCCTGGCCCTCGATTTGAAGCCGGCGGTGGCGGAGGAGGTGTTCGACCGACGGCTGCAGCGGGAACTGGCGGAACACCGCAATCGGGATTTTGCCAACAGTCTGGACAACCTGCTGCCGAAACGGCTGATCCCCCTGTTTATCCGCCTCAGTGGCATTTCGGCGGAGAAGAAGTGCCATTCCATTACCCGCGCGGAGCGCGGCCAGCTGCTGCAGCTGTTTAAACAGTGGCGTCTGCCGGTGACCGGCATCGATACCCCGGAGCGGGCCATCATCACCTCCGGTGGCGTCGACCTCGCTGACATCGACATGCGTACCCTGGCGTCAAAAAAGATGCAGAATCTCTATTTTGCCGGTGAGATGATCGATCTTGACGGGCCAACGGGGGGCTACAATCTGCAGCTGTGCTGGTCAACAGGTTATCTGGCGGGGCTGTCGGCGGCCACAGCCGCCAGCTAAGGGACTAGAACTCAGATAGCAAAGAGCTTAAATCAAGGTCAAAAAAGCGGATGCTGCGGCGGCTGGTGCTCTCGACCAGATAGAATCCGGCTTGTTTGACCTCCTCTTCAATCCCCTTCATATGCAGGGCCCCCCAGGGAATTACCAGCCGCTCATAATGTTTCAGAGCCGGCGGCAGCAGATCGAGCAGGGCTCGGTTGCGCTTGGCAATCAGGTCGTTCATGACCACCCGGTTGATATCCACCGTCATATTCTTTTCGGCCCAGCGATTAAACTCCAGATACCCGGAAACAAGGGAATCACTGTTCAGGACATAACGGGCCAGGGCGTTGAGAACCTCGACGGTGCGTGGGTCAAACTGTTGCAGGTCGATGTCCGCCGGCAGGATATGCGGGCCGTCGAAGGCCTCCCGGTAGGGCTTATCGAGCTCATCTCTGCTGATAAGGCGTCCGGCAAAGGGAAATTTCTCCTGGGTGGACAGCCCGAACAGATCAGCAACCCGGTGGTAGTTGAAGGCGTACTGCAACAGGTTGGCCTCGTCACTGACCCCTTCGGCCAGGATCAGGGTCTTCTCCGCCGGAATGGAGGCAATCAGGTCGTGGTAGTAGCTCTGCTGCCCCAGGTGGATCATGCCCGCCAGGCGGATCTGCTTGTCGTCCCGATGATAGATTTTTTCCGTCATGTACAGGCCGTCCGGCCTGAGCTGGACGAAACCGGCGGTGCTGGTCTGCAGCAGGTGGCTGGCGGTGGCGAAGAGAATGACGGCCAGGGTTGCCGGCACCACGATCAGACTGATGCAGCTGAATACCAGCAGGCGGCGCAGACTGAAGGCGGAACCGCTGAACTGGGACGGGACCAGCAGCAGGCTGCGGCCATTGGCCAGCAGATTCATCTTCAGAACGATCATCGCCATCAGCAGCTGCCCGACATAGGTCGCGGTGCCTCCCCAGCTGATAGCGGTCAGATCGAGGGGCCACCAGAAGATCAGACTCCAGACCAGCCACAGCATGGGCAGGACCAATACGGCAACGGGCAGGTGACGGTTGACGCCCAGGCCGATGTAGACGAGGCAGCCCGTCAGCAGGCAGCTGATCCAGAGAAGCTGATGCAGGTTGTGGATGACGGCACGGTCGGGAAGCAGCTGGGAGAGAAGGCCGCTGACGGCGGAAAGGGCGAAGAGAAGCAAAAACAGATTGGCACATCTGCGCATGGTGGCCGGTTCTCCCCTGATCAGGATGGAGACTGCACTATAGGAAGTGGGACTTCCCTAAAAATACGTGTTTTTTCGCATCTGTCAATGCTCCAGTCCGGTTTAGGTGGGAAAATCGTAACCATTTCCGATGGTGCCAGGTCAGGTTCCAAGCCCGCGATCAAGGTCGTCCCACAGATCCTCGATATCTTCGATGCCGGCGGAGATGCGCAGCAGACCCCGGCTGATGCCGGCCTTTTCCTTGACGGCTGGGGGAATCGCCGCATGGGACATGCTCCAGCAATGGGTCAGGATGGTTTCGACGCCACCGAGGCTCGGAGCGATGATGGGCAGCTGCAGGTTCTGCAGCAGGGGCGTGACCCGACCGCTGTCCTGCAGTTCAAAAGACAGTACGGCACCTGCTCCCGTGGCCTGGGAGAAATGGACAGCACGTCCCGGACAATCGGGCAACCCCGGATACAGAACCCGGCGGATGGCGGGATGGCGGGACAAGCGCTGGGCCAGTTCCTGGGCGTTGTACTGGGCGGCTTCGAGGCGCACCTTCAGGGTTTTGATGCCGCGGGAGAGCAGGAAACAATCGAAGGGAGAAAGGACCGCTCCAAAGGCGTTCTGAAAGCGTTTCAGCCGCCCCGCCAGCTGCTGGTCCTTAACCGCGATAACCCCGGCGAGGAGATCGCTGTGACCGCCGAGAAATTTGGTGGCGCTGTGGATGGTAACATCAACACCCAGATCCAGGGGGCGCTGCAGCAGGGGCGTCATGAAGGTGTTGTCGAGGAGGGTTAGCAGCCCGTGCTCCCGGGCGATGGTGACCATGGCCCGCAGGTCGGTCATCTTGAACAGGGGATTGGACGGGGTTTCCAGCAGCAGGGCGCGGGTATTGGGACGGATGGCCTCACGGACGGCCCGGGGATCGGACTGATCGATCAGACTGACCTCGATCCCCTGGCGGGGCAGTATCAGGGTCAGATAGCGATAGGTGCCGCCGTAGAGATCATCCGGCGCCAGCAGGTGATCGCCCGCTTCCAGCAGGGACAGGGCACTGCCGATGGCGGCCATGCCCGAGGCGAAGGCAAAACCGCGCTCCCCCCCTTCAAGCAGGGCGATGGCCTCTTCCACCTGCTGACGGCTCGGATTGCCGCTGCGCGCATAGTCGAACTCCTGCCCGACACCACCGGGATGGTGGTAGGTCGATGCCTGGTAGATGGGAACCGTTGCGGCTCCGGTCGCCGGATCACGATCCTGCCCCTGGTGTACCAGCAGGGTGGCCATACGTCTGGTGGATGTTGTCATGATCAACTCCATGCAAGAAGTAAGGTATTTCGTAACAATTCAGCACAATTTGCGGGCACAGGATCAGGGTTTCCATGCAAGGGGCGTCTGGCGCCATGGATGGCGACGGTCGAACGGCCAGGACGGCGAAAAGTGTCCCCTGGAATGGGAACCCTGATCCTGTGCTGAACAGAGACGGTCTTTCTAGGCAAGGGCCTGCTCCAGATCCGCCAGCACATCTCGCACCTCCTCCAGGCCGACGGACAGGCGCAGCAGACAGTCATCGATCCCCAGGCGCAGGCGTTCAGCGGCGGGGATGTCGGCGTGGGTCTGCACGGCAGGCAGGGTGATCAGAGATTCCACCCCGCCCAGACTTTCGGCAAAGGAAATCAGTTTGAGTCGCTGCAGAATCTGCCGCGCCAGCCCGGAATTTTTTACCCGGAAAGACAGCATGCCGCCAAAGCCTGAGGCCTGGCGCGCGGCCAGCTGGTGTCCCGGATGACTGCCGAGGCCGGGGTAAAAAACCTCGGTAACCTGCGGCTGCTGCTCCAGCCATTCCGCGACCTGCTGGGCGTTTTGACAGTGACGCTCAAGGCGCAGGGGAAGGGTTTTCAATGAGCGCATCAACTGCCAGCAATCCTGGGGGGGCAGAATGGCGCCGGTCGAATTCTGCAGAAAGTAGAACCTCTCTCCCAACTCTGTTGTTTTGAGCACCAGTGCTCCGGCACACAGATCATTGTGGCCACCCAGATATTTGGTTGCTGAGTGGACGATAATATCGGCGCCAAATTGGAATGGTCGCTGTAATATGGGGGTCAGGAATGTATTATCGACAATAAAAAGAAGATGGTGCCGGTGACATAGAGTACCGAGTTCGGACAGATCCGCTATTCCCAGCAGCGGATTGCCGGGGGTCTCCACCAGCAGGGCCCTGGTCGCCGGAGTGATGGCTGCGGCCACCGCCCGGGTCGAGGTGGTATCGACATAACTCACCCGCAAGCCGAATTTGGCGAAAACCTGATCCAGCACCCGGTAGGTACCGCCGTACAGATCTTCGGAGACAAGGAGATGATCGCCGCTGGAAAAGTGCAGGAACAGGGTGGTCAGGGCCGCCATGCCGGAGGCAAAAGCCAGGCCGCGCGCTCCGCCCTCCAGATCAGCGAGGGCGGCTTCCAGCACGTCTCGCGTCGGGTTGCCGCTGCGGGTGTAGTCGTAGCCCGTTGTCAGGCCGACGCCGGGATGACGGTAGGTGGCACTGGGGTAGATGGGAAAACTGATGGCGCCGGTGCGGTCATCACTGCCGGTGCCGATCTGAACGGCGCGTGTCGCCGGTGCCGGCTCTGGTTGCCGATGGTTCATAACTGCTCCTCCTGGTGTCTGGCAGCGACCGCATAGATCAAGAGCCCTCTCTGATGGATGAGAAAGGGCTCTTTTGACGGGCAAAGGAGGACCGATCTCATCTTTCCCCGAAGAAATCGGGGCAGGATTTAGCACCTGACATCCGCTGTCGCGTACCGGTTGCTGTGGCTTCACAGGGCCTTTCCCTCCACCACTCGTGATGAGTCTCGCCGCATGGTTCCATGGGCGAGATTATGTCGCAAGCAGGCTGATCAGACGATGCCTTCAAAGAGCACGCTGCTTAAATAGCGCTCGCCGGCATCGGGGAGGATGACGACGATGGTCTTGCCGGCAGCCTCCGGTCGGGCGGCGATGCGTGCCGCTACGGCCGCTGCCGCGCCACAGGAGATACCGGCGAGAATCCCCTCCTCGCGGGCCAGGCGTTGACCGTACTCGACAGCCTCTTCATTGCTGACTTGTTCCACCTGGTCCACCAGATCAAGATCGAGGGTCTCAGGGATAAAGCCGGCTCCGATCCCCTGGATTTTGTGGGGACCGGGTTGCAGGCTGTCGCCCGCCAGCTTCTGGGTGATGACCGGACTGTCCTGGGGCTCAACGGCCACAGAATGCAAGGCCTGACCCTTGACTTTCTCGAAGTATCGTGAAATACCCGTAATTGTTCCTCCGGTACCCACTCCGGAAATGAGAATATCGACCTTGCCGTTGGTCGCTTCCCAGATTTCCGGTCCCGTAGTCTGCTCGTGAATGGCCGGATTCGCCGGATTTTTGAACTGGTGCAGCAGGACATATTTTTCGGGATCAGCGGCGGCCAGTTCCTCGGCGGCGGCGATGGCTCCCCCCATGCCCTTGGAGCCGGGCGTCAGAATCAGCTTGGCACCCAGAACCTTGAGAACCTTGCGACGTTCCATGCTCATGGTTTCCGGCATGGTCAGGGTGATGGGGATCCCCCGGGCGGCAGCGACAAAGGCCAGGGCGATGCCGGTATTGCCGCTGGTGGGTTCGACGATCTCGGCGCCGTTTTTCAGCAGCCCTTTCTGCTCCGCATCCCAGATCATCGACGCGCCGATCCGGCATTTCACGCTGTAGGCCGGATTGCGCCCTTCAATTTTGCCGTAAACCGTTGCCTGTCCGGGGGCGATGCGGTTCAGGCGCACGAGAGGGGTGTTGCCGATACTGAGGGAATTGTCGTCGTAAATACGGTTCATTGGCTCCGTCTCCTGCTGAAAGTTGTTGCTGACGCATTGGGGTGAAGTCTTTACCACCGACCTTTGACCTCCTGTGAACAGAATGTTCAGTGGTTATGTCGGAAAAACATATTTTATAATATTGATAGTGTCAAGAAAAAATTCTTCTTTTATCATTAGAAAAGTAGGAAATAAGAATTTCAGTCTGAATTAAATAATCATTATTCATGGGCTAAAGGGGCCAGGCCCACAATAATACCGGCACTCCGACCGCAACGACAAGGACTTCCATGGGGAGCCCGAGGCGCCAGTAGTCGGAAAATCTGAACCCCCCCGGACCCAGAATCAGGGTGTTGTTCTGGTGACCGATGGGTGTAAGAAAGGCGCAGGAGGCGCCGATGGCAACAGCCATCAGGTAGGTATCGGGATTAACACCCAGGCTTGCTGCCATGCTGAGGGCCAGGGGGCACATCACGGCCGCTGTCGCGGCGTTGTTCATGAAATCTGAAAGAGTCATGGTCAGAATCAGGATGACCGTCAGGGCCAGCACCGGATTGCCCTGGGCAATGCTGCTGAGCAGGGTCTGTGCCAGCAGGTCGGCGGCGCCGGTGGCGCTCATGGCGCCGGCAACCGGAATCAGGGCGCCGAGGAGGACAATGATCGACCAGTCGACAGTTTCATAGGCCTTACGTGCCGGGACAATACGCAGCAGCATAAAGGCCAGTACGCCGGTGGCAAAGGTAATAGCTGCCGGCATCAGGCCGACGGCAGCCGCGATGACAGCCAGCGCCATGATCGCCATGGCCATGAGCGCCTGGCCCTTGTCGGGCAGATTGATCGTCCGCTTGGCCAGGGGGACGCAGCCGAAAGTTGAAACAAAACCGGACAGGGCGGCGGTTCCACCCTGCAGCAGCAGGACATCACCCGCCTGGATAGAGGTGCGGCGCAGGCGTTTGATGGTGCGCCGCCCCTGGCGGGAGATGGCAAGCAGATTCAGATTGTACTGACTGCGCAGTCTGATGCTGCGGGCGGTCCGGCCGATCAGAGCCGTTGCCGGCATGACGACAACCTCCTGAATATCCAGGTCAGAATGCGGTGATTCCCTGGAGTCCGTTTTTTCCTTGTTTTTCTGCCCGGAGCCGCTGTCCTGTCCGGCGCTGCGGTCATCGTCTTCCTTGTCCGGCTGGAGGGGAACATCCTCTTCCAGGGACAGACCGAGAACGGTCAGGGCGGCTGTCAGTCCTTCAGGTTCCGCCTCGATAATCAGAATATCGTCGGGCTTGAGAATTCGGGTCAATCCCGGAGCCAGGATGCGCAGTTCGTTCCGCACCAGGCCGACAATCTGGGCGTCAACCTCTTCAAGTTCCTCTTCAATCTCCTGCAGGGCTTTGCCCGCAGCCTTGCCGTCTTTGGTGACCCGCACTTCCGTGAGGTAGGTTCCCGTATCGAATGTCGAGGCGCCGGACTCCTGACGGTTAGGGACCAGATGACGTCCGACAAGCACCAGAAACAGAATGCCGACAGCAGCGACCGAACCGCCGACTGGAGAAAAATCGAACATGGAAAAACCGCTTTCCGACAGTTCCTGACGGAAGCCTGAAACAATCAGATTGGGAGGGGTACCGATGAGGGTGGTCATGCCGCCAAGGATGGTGCCGAAAGCCAGGGGCATCAGAATTTTTCCGGCGGGGAGGTCATGCTTGCGGGCGATCTGAATGGCTACCGGCATCATCAGAGCCATGGCGCCGACATTGTTCATAAAGGCCGAGAGGATGGCACCCAGGCCAACGAGGGCCATCAGACTGAGGAAAAAACCACCCGATTTCGGCATGATTTTCTGGACCAGAATATCAACCGCGCCGGTGGTCTGCAGACCGGCACTGAGAATCAGAACGCAGGCCACGGTGATCACCGCCGGATGGGAGATACCCGAAAAGGCATCATCGGGCGGCACCAGCCCGAAAAAAACACAGACCAGAAGCGCCGCCAGAGCAACGACATCATGCCGCCAACGCCCCCAGAGAAAGAGAACGACGGTGATATTGACAATGATGAATAGCAGCAGCTGATCAGAACTCATAGAAGGTACCTGCGCTGTTGGGAGATAAATTCCTCCGCGGGCTTTTCAGACAGTTTAACAGTTTTCAGCGCTGGTGCCGGCGTGGCGGCGACCACGTTTTTCATTGATGGTCAGGGCCGTCGCCAGGGCGCAGGCGAAAAGGAGTGCGCAAAAAAGAATGGCATGGTGCAGGCCGAAAACGTATTGCAACAGGCCGATGCCGATCAGCCCGATAATAGCGGCACCTTTGCTGAACAGCCCCCAGAAGCCGTAGAATTCTGCAACTTTGGAGCGGGGTGAAAAGAGGCCGACCAGGGCCCGTCCGGCGGACTGGGTTGAACCGAGGCAGGTGCCGGCAAAACAGCCGACAACGAGGAATATGTGCTGCGCCTGCCAGGACAAGCCGAAGAGGGTCGCCAGGCGTGCCAGTTCCGGAGTGAGGTAGATCAGGACAATGGTCACAATCCACAGTGCCAGGGTCAGGGCGTAGGTTGATTTCGAGCCCCAGCGGTCCTGCAGGAAGCCGAATCCCAGGGCGCCCAGGGTGGCGGTGATCTGGACAACCACAAACATGAGGATGCGCACGGATTCATCCCAGGCAATGACCTGGGCGCCGTAGATAAAGGTAAAGGTGATGATGATGTAAATACCGCACATGGCGAAAAAAATGGAAATAAACAAAAAAGACAGGTCGGGATAACGGGAGAGTTGGCCACAGGTGCGGCGCAATTTGCGTACACCGATGGTCAGGTAGGCCGCCGGATGCTTCAGGCGTCTGGCGCGACCATGCTCATTAAGCCAGACAAAGGTCGGCACTGCGGCAATCAGAAAGAAGACTCCGGCAAAGGGTCCGACCCAGCGAATCCGCGCAAAATTCTCGTGACTGACCTCCCCCAGAAACAACAGGGCCATGGCTGTTGCGACCAGACCACCGATATACCCCAGGGCCCAGCCGAAGCCGGAAATCTTGCCGAGATCCTCAGGGCGGCCCAGGTCGGGGAGGAAGCTGGCGATAAAGGATTCACCAATGGAATAGGCGTAATTGGACAGGATCAGCAGCAGCATGCCGAGGAAGATATAGCCGGGAGCGACCCAGTAGAGCAGGGTCGTGGTGATGACGGTCAGCACATAGCTGGCAAAGAGAAAACGCTTGCGGGTCGCGGAGAAATCGATGATGGCACCGAACAGGGGGGCGCTTATGACCACCAGCAGGTAGCTGACGGACAGAGCCATGCTCCAGTACAGATTGCCCAGCCGGTAATTGTTATGGGCGTCACCGACGATAATCCGGGTAAAGAGATCGCCGTAGATGACGGTAATGATCAGCAGGGTATAGGCCTGATTGGCGAAATCGAACATCGCCCAGCCGAAAATCTCTTTTCTGGTGGCTTGCGGTAATTGCCGCATAGTGGCTCCCGTTGCGGATATCTATTGAGTGTCGGGCCGATAGATATGGGCTCGTCCCGTTACAGGTAGCTTCTGGCACCGACAAAGGTACGCTGGAAATAGCTGTTGTCCAGACTGGCGATCCGCACGGTCTGTCCGGCACGGGGGGCATGAATGAAATTGCCGTCACCGACATAAAGGCCGACATGGGTGATGCGGCGCCCGCCCTGGGTCGCGAAAAACACCAGATCGCCCTGTTTCAATCCCTGGCGTTTGATCGGGCGGCCGGCATCGAACTGTGCTCTGGAATTACGGGGCAGATCAAGGCCGTTGAGGCGGTAACTGACCATGGTCAGGCCGCTGCAGTCAAAACCCTCGGTATCTTCCCCTCCCCAGCGATAGGGGACGCCGAGAAAGCGCCTGGCCGTTGCCACCAGCTCGGTGCGGACGTCGCCACGGCCGCTGCGCTGGATTCTGGCGATGCTGTAGGCATCGGGAGTAACGATAAAAAAGCTGCCGATGAGCTGCTGACGTTGAAAGTCTTCCGCCTCTGATCGGGCCGCTGCATAGGAGGCATGATTGCCGAACTGAACCTTGTACAGACCGGACGCATCGCGGAAATAATAGGCGTCGATGCCGCGCCGCGCCAGGGACGCCTCAAAGGCCACCGCGTTATCGAGCCTGGAAAAAGCGCCGACCTGAACGGCATAGCCCATCCGGCTGATGGACTCACGCGGCTGTGCATCTTTTCGTTTCTCATCGAGGAGGCTGGCGATAGGGTCCGGTGGGCTGAAATCCTGCCCGTGAGGAGGTTCTGAGGGGTGATGAGGGGATCCGGCCTGACAGCCGGTCAGCAGGAACAGAACGCCTAAAAGTACAACCAGGCAATTCAAGCGCTCTGTACCTGGAAATCTATTGGTGCCAGGTGTTGTGATAAAAATCATGCTAACCTGCCGGTACCGGCGGCTGGCCGGGATGGTAGAAGATCAGTTGTTTTCCTGGATAAAATAACCGATCCTGGACAAACCCCCAACGTTTTTTGACCGGCAGCACCTGTATCGGACCACAGGGCGCAGATTGGGACTTTTCAAAAAGAACAAGAGAGGTGTTATGTATCTGTTGGAGCGCGAACAGGAATTGGCTGTCAGTTGTGATGAACTCTGGTCTTTTATCGCCACACCGGCGAACCTGAATCTGCTGACGCCGCCACAGCTGCAGTTTCAGATTGATTCAGAACTGCCCGAGCGCATGTACAGCGGACTACTCATTCACTACCGGATCAGTATTCCGCATTTTGGTACCTGGCGCTGGCTGACGGAAATCAAACATATTCACGAAGGGGTCTCCTTTGTCGATGAACAGCGTCTCGGCCCCTATCGTTTCTGGTACCATGAACATCGGCTGGAGGCGGTCAGCGCGACGCGAACCCGGATGCTTGACCGGGTGACCTACGCCCTGCCCTTCGGGCCTGTGGGCGCAGCCGTGCACCGGTTGTCGGTCAAGGCGATGTTGACGGAGATTTTCGCTTATCGCAGGAAGAAGCTGGTGGAACTCTATCCGGAAAACTAGGCTTCGAGATTCATGATGGTGACCTGGTTGCGGCCGTTTCTTTTGGACAGATAAAGACCCTGATCGGCGGTCCGGATGACGTGCTCCGGGCTGACCTCGCCGCGATTGGGATGCACCGATACGCCGCCGATACTGATAGTGGCCCGGATTTTCTTGTTGTCGGTGAGGGTTTCAACCCCCTCGACACAGCGGCGCAGATGTTCGGTGAAAGCGCGCAGCCCGGCGTTGTCCGTTGCCGGCAGAATCACGGCAAATTCATCGCCGCCGAAGCGGGCAACGATGTCACTGGTGCGGATATTGTTGCTGACGGCCCGGGCAATATTCATCAGCACCAGGTCCCCGGCGGGGTGGCCGTGGACGTCATTGACCTGCTTGAAATCATCAATGTCAAACAAGACCAGGGCCACCGACTCATTGTAGCGCAGGCCCCGGGAGAGTTCGGAACTTAAGGAACGCTGGAAATAGCGGTGGTTGTAAACACCGGTCAAGCCGTCGCGATACACCAGGGAGCGCAGGCGCTGATTGGCGTCCTGCAGCTTGAGGGAGAGTTTTTCGACCTTGTCCTTGGCTTCCCGTAATTCGAGAATGATCTGGGCGTTGGTCAGATTGAGTTTGTCCAGCTCAATATTTGCCTGCTGCAGCAGCTCGGAGTAGGGCTGAATCTTGTCCGGGTCCAGTTCAAAGGTCTTGAAAATTTCACGGCTTTTCTCCGCCACCTCATCAAGAAACTGGAGCGTTTCATCCTGCTTGAAGCGGAAGGAGGAGACCAGGTCCTCCTGAATCAGACGCGCTTTTTCCGCCCGCTCGTCGCCGTTGTAGAGGTCGGCCAAACGGTCGGCCACGGCCAGGATTTCGGCTTCCTTGCGATAGGTTTTCGGCGCTGCCGAGGGTTTGTGATGAAAGAGGATGGGCATGGAAATGGCATCGGGCAGATTCCAGCTTTTCATCAGGGCGGCGCCGATCTGCTGGTGATCAAAGCCGTACAACTCCTGTTCCAGCTCCGTCAGATCGTGCTGATAATCCTTTTCATGGAGCAGCAGGGTGTTGTACTCCTCACCTTTGGTCAGAATAGCAACAAGCAGCCCCAGGTTCTGCAGCAATCCCATGAGGAAGATGTCTTCATCGCGGCGCTTCAGGTGCTTCGACAGCATTTCCGCGGCAACAGCAGCGGTCACCGAGCGGCGCCAGAAGCGGTCAATATCAAGGAGGGTCTGCTTTTTGCTGAAACTGTCGGCCAGAACAAAGGACAGGGCAATGCTCTTGATGGTGTTGGTGCCCAGGATCGAAATGGCACGACGTATCGTGGTGATTTCCGAAGGATAGCCGAACAGGCTGGAGTTGGCGACCTTGAGCATTTTAGCGGTCAGGGCCGGATCAACGGAGATCACTTTGGCCAGGTCAGCCAGTTCCGCTTCGTCGCTTCTGACCATGCTGAGAATCTGGGTGGCAATGGCGGGCAGCGAGGGAAAATGAATCTCCTGCTGAATTTCATCCTGGAGCTTTTTATCAATCATCGCCCGTACTCGTATTCTCGTCTGGGTGTTGTCCGGTAATTGGTGGTGATTCGTTGCGGTTGACAATTCCCTGCGGGAAGGCACGGCAAGAATTACAGGGGATTTTCAGCCTTGGTACCTGCTTAGAATAGCGTAAGTTTTCGTGAAAGGCTACAACCCAGGACGTTTCGGCGGAAATTTCTCTTGGTGCGGCGGATGGACTGTGTGATCCTGACGAAAAAAGGGCAGGTAAAGGGACATCAACAGGTGAATTTCAGCGCCTGGAGTGGCGGACAGAGGCCGGACGCGGGCGGGCAGCAGGAGAACAGGAATATGGATCCACTTTACAGTTTGGCGTTGATGACCGGCTTTCTCGGTTCCGCCCACTGCATCGGCATGTGCGGTGGCCTGGTCAGCGCCCTGTCCCTGACCAGGGATGGACGCAACAGCGGCATTCTCTTTCATCTTCTCTATAATCTCGGGCGCATTCTGACCTATGGCCTCATCGGGCTTGCGGTGGGCTATCTCGGATCCGCCCTGGTGATGAAGGGATCCGTTCAGGGCATCAGCCGTATTCTGCTGATCGGCAGTGACCTGCTGGTGATTCTCATCGGCCTGGGCAGTGCCGGGCTCTTTGCCCGGCTGAACATCATGTCCCTGGAATGGGTCGGGCCGATTCGTCTCTTAAGTCAGGCTGTCAGCGGTTTGCGGCGCTATCCTCCAGCCGTCTCGGCCCTGCCCCTGGGGCTGCTGTTCGGCTTTCTGCCCTGCGGCTTTCTCTATGCCATGGCCATCACCGCTGCCGGAACCGCTGATCCGGTCTCGGGAGGCCTGACCCTGATCGCGTTCGGTATCGGGACCATCCCCGCCCTGCTCCTTGTCGGCAGCGCCGCCCAGTGGTTCAGCCGCAGACGCATCTGGATGCTCAGGGCCGCCGGGATCCTGGTGGCCCTGATGGGTTGCTACAATCTGGTGCGCCACGTCCGCATGCTGTTTATAGCCGGCGGAATGCATCACTGAGACATTACCGCCAGAACTCAGCGACAGGACGTTGCGGGTCATAACGATGGGCGATTTGTGCCTGCAGCAGCTCGGCTGTCGCCAGGGCATCGGTCAGGGCGTGATGGGGGCGGTAGGCCGGCAGCTGATAGCGGGCGCGACTGGCCGCCAGCCGGATGGAGCGGCGGTTTCGTCCGAACAGGTGGGCGATACGGTCCCTGATTCCGGTGCGGACATGCTGTGCCTCCAGCTCCATGGTATCGATGACCGGAAAAACAATCCCTTCCTGCCACAAGCGCTGGAGAGCCAGGGCAAAAAACTGGCGTTCGATCTGCCGGCAGTGAACCACCACGACCTGCCCCGCGAGGGCCCTGAGCAGATCCGGCAGTACAGCGGCCAGGTCCGGACTTGAGGCGATTTCCGAGTGGGTGATGCCGTGCACCACAATGGACCGGGTTTTCAGGGGACGCTGGGGGCGCACGACCCAGTATCGGGAATGACTGACCCTGATACGGGTCAGCGTAAAGGGCACCAGTCCGATACTGACAATAGCATCCTGCCTGGGGTTCAGGCCCGTCGTTTCAATGTCCAGAGCCAGCAGGGGAACCTCGGCCAGGGGCGTGTCCGGTTTTACGACCCCCGCCCGGTAGTAGGTCTGCAGCAAGGGGTGACGCGCCGTTGCGGCCTGCTGTGCGAAAAGCGCGGGCCAGTCTTTGGACTGAGGCTGTTTACGGTCGGGTCGAAGATAGAGCATCTATGTTCTCTTGATGGTTGCCGTGCCCCCCTGATAGCGGAACTTGAGAAATTTTTGCGCGTTACTCAGGGCCTGAAAGGCATCCTTCAGATTCCGACGATCAAAGGGGGTGAGTTCTTCCGGATTGATTTTATTGTCTACCTCAAGACCGTTCTGCAGATTGTAGGCCTGGTGGCGCAGGCGGATCATGGACATGAACTCCATTGCGTCCCGTAATGCGTGGGTCCGTCCGGTGGGCAGTACCTGAGCAGCGGCGATATCGTCAAGACGCTCAAAAGAGTTTTGCGCCGTGGAGCCGACGGCCAGAGCGTGGACCCGGATCAGGGCGGCCAGGGGGGCGGTGCCGCGGCGTTTGATATCGAGGGAATCCTTGTGCTTGCCATCCTGCTCGACGACAAAATCCTTGAAAAAACCCAAAGGCGGGGTGCGACGGGTGGCGTGACGGGCCAGGGCCGCGAGAAACCTGGGGCTGCCCTGCGCCCGGCGGGCGATGAACTCCTTGAGTTCGTCGACCCATTCCAGTTGCCCCCAGACCCCATCCAGGTCGAAAAAAATGGCACTGTGAAGCATGGCCTCGTTGGTTGGTTTGCTGATCCAGCGATCGAAATAGTCCTTCCAGACCGAACGTGGCTGCCGCCATTGATCGTTTGTCGCCATGATACCCCCTTTGCAGTAGGGATAACCACAAGCATCAAGACCATCAGCTAAAAAAGTGGCCAGGCTTTTAAAATAGGTGTCGTGGCGGGCCGGATCATAGCTGTCGTCAAGAATCAGGGCGTGATCCTGATCCCCTCCGGGCAGCAGCTCGTCCCTGGCCATGGAGCCCAGGGCCAGAAAGCAGCAGGGAACCGGCGGTTTCCCCAATTCGTCCTGAGCCAGCTCCATCAGGCGCTGCTTGACGCTGCGGCCGAAGACCGACATGGCGCTGCCGACCATATGGGAATTGGCATCTTCGTTGACCATGCGGATGAAGCTGGCATCGACCTGCTCTTTCAGACCGGTGAGTTCATCCACCGACTGCGCCCTTAAAATGCCGGCGACAACAAACAGGCTGTTCTGGGATTCATAACGGATCAGGTCGGACAGGGCGATGACGCCGACGGCGCGACCACTGCGCATCACCGGCAGATGGTGCAGGTTATAGCGCAGCATCAACAACATGGCTTCAAATACCAGGTGCTGCGCCTCAACGGTAATCAGGTCCTGCGACATAATCTGCGCGACCGGGGTGTCAAGGGGCAGACCGGCGGCAATAAAGCGGGTCCGTAAGTCACGGTCGGTGATGATGCCCATCACCGAACCGGTCGGCAGGGGGTCAGCGGCGATGGCCGTAATCAGCAGAGAGGAAACGCCCTCTTCGGTCATTTTGCCGGCGGCCGCGAAAACGCTGGCGCTGCTGTCGATACTGACCGGCTCCCGTCCGATGAGGTCACTGATGCGGGTGCGCATCAGCTCGTTGGACTGCTGGGCCCGGGAGACCGCCTGACGCAGTCGCGCCCGGTCGCCAAGTTCGACATAGTCGGCAAAGGCCTCATGTTCGTCACACAGCTGGTGAAAGGTCTCCTCGGGGATGATATAGAGGAGGGTGTCTTCCAGGGCCTGGGCCGGAAAGCGCACCTTGTTGTGCATGAGCAGGCTCATCTGGCCGAACAGTGCCCCCTCCTCCAGGCGATTGTAGAGCAGGCCGTTGCGACGGAACACTTCAACAGCGCCGCTGCGGACAAAGTAGACCTCATGAATGGCGTCGCCGAAGGTCAGGATGGTGCTGCCGGCTTTGTAGTAGGCGACATCAACCTGGGTCGCGATGTGCCGGACAAGGTCTTCCGGCAGGCTGTCAAAGGGCTCGAAGCGGCGCAGATGCTCGGCGATTTCCAGTAATTCTACGTCCATAAACACCCCGGTTAAGACAGCCTTTGCCGCTTATCTGCGTTTGGCGCGGGGCTCATCGGAGAGGCCCTTGATCAGCGACCAGCAGGCGATGAGCAGCACGATGGTAAAGGGAAAGCCGGTGGAGACCGCCATGGCCTGCAGGGCCACCAGGCCGCCGCCGAGAATCAGGGCGATGGCGACCAGACCCTCAAAGGTACACCAGAAAACCCGCTGGGGAACCGGCGCCTCAACCTTGCCGCCGGCGGAAATGGTGTCGATGACCAGGGATCCTGAATCGGAAGAGGTGACAAAAAACACGATGACCAGAATAATGGCGATAAAAGACGTGATCTGGGCCAGGGGCAGGATGTCGAGCATGGCAAACAGCTGTAACGGCAAATCGGCTTCGGCAGCAGTCTGGTAGCCATCCCGGACAAGCTGGCTGATGGCGGTACCGCCAAACACCGTCATCCACAAGATGCAGGCGGCCGACGGAATCAGCAGTACGGATATCAGGAATTCACGGACCGTGCGGCCCCGGGAGACGCGGGCGATAAACATGCCGACGAAGGGTGACCAGGAAATCCACCAGGCCCAGTAGAAGGCGGTCCAGCCCTGGGCAAAGTTGCTGTCGGCCCGGCCCACGGGATTGGCCAGTGCCGGCAGGTGCTGCAGATAGGCGCCCAGGTTGGCGAAAAAACCGGTGACGATGGCCAGGGTCGGTCCGACGAAAATGACAAACAGCAGCAGCAGTGCAGCCAGGGCCATATTGATCTTGGACAGTTTCTGCACCCCGGCTTCCAGCCCGGCGACAACGGACAGCAGGGCGACAGCGGTAATTCCCGAGACCAGCAGCACCTGGGTTGTCACCCCGTCCGGCAGGTTGAAGAGATAACCCAGTCCGGCAGCGGCCTGCGAAGCGCCGATGCCCAGGGAGGTGGCCAGCCCGAAGAGGGTGGCAAAAATCGCAAGAATGTCGATCACATGACCGGGCCAGCCCCAGATACGCTCACCGAGGAGGGGGTAGAAGACCGAGCGGACCGTCAGGGGCAGCCCTTTATTAAAGGAGAACAGGGCCAGCCCCAGGGCGATCACCGAGTAGATGGCCCAGGGATGCAGCGCCCAATGATAGATGGTGGCGGCCATGCCGAGGCGTTCCGCCGCCAGGGCATCACCGGCGGCGCCGGCCAGAGGCGCCCAGTCGGTGCGCACGCCGTTGTCCAGGGTGGGGCCGGCAAAGGAGCTGCTGAAGTGGGACAGGGGCTCAGACACACCGTAAAACATCAGCCCGATCCCCATGCCGGCAGCAAACAGCATGGAAAACCAGCCCAGATAGGAAAAGTCCGGTGTCGCCTCGGTACCGCCGATACGCACCCGGCCCAGAGGAGAAAAGATGAGACCGATACACACCAGAACAAAAACGTTGCCGGCGGCGATGAAAAACCAGTCGAGGTTGGAGGTGAGCCAGTTTCTGATATTGCCGAACAACGGTTCAGCCTGGGACTGAAACAGCAGGGTCAGTGCCACAAACAGCACGATCGTCGCGCCGGCAACGCCGAAGACCGGATTGTGGATATCGAAGCCATAGCGGCCCAACTTGAAGGTGACGTTATCCTGTCCGACCTGATAGTCCGTATCAATGGGGCAGACATCTCCATCCGGTTCGATCTTGTCGAGGTTCTTCTCTTCCATAACCTGGATCTCCTTGGCACAGCTGGGTAAAAAAATACTAAGACAGGCAGGGCCGGATATGACAGGCATGAAGCCACCAAGGGGGCTGTAATGACCAGGGCCTCTGCGTGCCGGTAAGGAGTGAACACGTCCGTTGCCCTGGTTCGCTGCGTGAGAAGCCGTCACGCCCGGATGGCCCGACCTCATCTGCGACTGCCCGGAAGCAGTCATAGCCGGCAAACGGTAACACAGGTTTCAGCGGGATGCAAAAGCCGGCAGAGAAGAGACAACTAGCTGATTTTGCGCAGGCTCCAGAAGGCCAGCAATAAGCTGCCAATGGAGACCAGGGACGCCCAGTCGGCGGGAATGAACAGAAAATAGAAGGCCAGAGCCAGGAAAAAGATCAGTTTCGCCAGGGCGCGAAAACGTACACCGAAGTGTTCGATAAAAAACTGACGATCAGCGCGGGCCATGCGCACTGTCAGCTCTCCCTGTTCTGCCAGTTCGACAAGTTTGCGGGTTCGGGTCAAAGTCAGGGGGAGCTGTACCAGTTCGCGATTGATGCGTTCCAGGGCGCCGCGATCCTCGCCCAGTGCGCGCGGCAGATGTTTCTTCAGGATCGGCAGGATATCCTTGATCCCGTTGAAATTGCTGATGTACTGGGTGCCAAGCCCTTCGATCAGCGAGCTGACGCGCATGACATAGATGACATCCTGGGGCAGTTTGAAGGGCTGGTCGTGCAGTACGTTCAAAATACCGAAGGCCAGATCCTGCATGCTGGAGGCGTCGAGCTGGTCCGTGGCAAAAATATCAAACAGGCCCTCGGCGATCCGGCTTAAATTTTTGCTGTCAGCTTCGTCCGTCAGTACGCCCATGCGCCGGGTAGCGCTGATGAGCAGCTCAAAATCCCGCTCATAGGCGGCCTTCACCGCATAGATCATAGCCTGGCGCACGTCCTGGGGAATACGACTGACCATGCCGAAATCGAGGAGGACCAGTTCTCCGGTCCGGGTCACCAGCAGGTTTCCGGGGTGGGGATCGGCGTGAAAATAGCCTTTGACCAGCATCTGCTCGGTGTAAAACAGCACCAGCTTTTCCATCAGGTCTGGAAAGTGCAGGCCCCACTGCCGGATCTGTTCGGCGTTGTCGATGCGTACCCCCTGCTCAAAACTCATGACCAGAGCGTCATCACAACAGAGATGCTTGACCGGCTCCGGAAAGCGGATCCGGGCGTGGGCGTACATCTGGCTGAAGTGTTCGAGATTCGCCAATTCCCGGATCATGCTCACTTCCTGGCGGATGACCTGGGTAAAGGCGCGCAGGACCGACTCGATGGAATGGCGGGTCTGGTCGGTGAACAGGGGCTTGAACAGGCGCAGAAAAAGATTCAGCAGGACAATGTCGATATGGACCTGCAGGCGCATGTCGCGGCGCAGCAGCTTGACGGCCACCTCCTGGCCGCTGGCCTGCACCCGTGCCCGGTGGACCTGACCGATGGAGGCACTGGCCAGGGGCTGATCGTCAAACAGGGAAAAAACGGTCGGATCGGGAAAGGCACGACGAAACACCCAGCGTCGGTCGGAGTCCGGCATGGGTGGCATGCGATCATGGAGCTGGCGCAGGGCCGCCAGATACTCCTCGTCGAAAAAATCGGCACGGGTGGCAAGAACCTGGGCCAGCTTGAGAAAGCTCGCGCCCAGGTGGCGGATGGTCTCGACCAGGGCCTGCGGCCCCAACGGACGCCACAACAGCCAGCGCCGGCGCCGGCGAAACAACAGAAAAACCGTTGTCAGAAACCGGAAAATAGCGTAGCTGCGGGCCGGTGAACACAGACGAAAAAGCAGAAAAAGACGACGCACGGTCAGCGCTCAAGGTCCTTTTTAAGATAGATCCACCAGTAGACAGCGGCGACAAAAAAACCACCGCCAAGCAGATTGCCCAGGGTGACCACCACCAGGTTGTTCTGGATCATGGTCCACCAGGTCAGCTGATCGAGCAGGGTGGCATCAAGGCCGGCGGCAGCGCGCGCTCCCGGCAGGGCCTTGGCAAAGATCCCCGCCGGGATGAAGTACATGTTGGCGACGACGTGCTCGAAACCGGCGGCGACAAAGGCCATGATGGGAAAAAAGACACCGAGGATCTTGCCGGCGATATCCTTTGCCGCCATGGCCAGCAGTACCGCCAGGCAGACCAGCCAGTTGCAGCCGATGGCGCGGAAAAAATAAGCGCTGTTGTGGCCCGTTGTGGCAAATTCCTGGGAGACCTTGGCCGAGGCAATGTGCAGGGCCGTGGCGCCGAAGACGCCGTCGAGCAGCCCGGTCTGACTGACAATCATCCAGGCCAGAAAGACGGAACCAACGAGGTTGCCCAGATAGACCCAGAACCAGCTGCGCAATACGGCCCCAAGAGAAATCCGTTTGTGCAGCAGGGCGGCTGTCATCATGACATTGCCGGTCCACAGTTCCGAACCGGGAATGATGACCAGCATCAGCCCCAGGCTGAAAACCGCTCCCACAAAAAATTTCTGCAGACCGATCCAGTCGAAATGACCGGTGCCGACCACCGTAGCCAGATGGGAGGCAAAGCCGATGTAGACCCCGGCCAGGATGCCAAGAACAAAAAGCCTGGCACCTGTATCTTTTGTTTTATCAGCACCCCAATCAACCAGACGTGCAGCCAGCTGGGGTGGTGTCAGATGGAATTTCATGATCCTGCCAATCTCCCGAAGCTCCGCTATTGGATGGCGGTGGACTGCTCCAGTCCAAGGATATAATCCCACTGTTGTCTGGTGACCGGCGTAATCGACAGGCGGTTGCCCTTGCGCAGGATGACCATGTTCTCCAGGGGCTCATGCTCCTTGAGTTCGGCCAGGGGCAGCACCCGGCGGGTATGACGCACATAGCGGACATCAACCAGAAACCAGCGCGGTTTGGCCGGTGAACTTTTGGGATCGAAATAGGCGCTGTCGGGATCAAAAGCTGTCGGATCGGGATAGCTCTCCCGCGCGACCTCCATAACGCCGACAATGCCCGGTAGCGGGCAGTTGGAATGGTAGAAGAACACCTGATCACCGAGGCGCATCTCGTCACGCATGAAGTTGCGGGCCTGGTAGTTCCGCACCCCGTCCCAGGGCTCGGTTTGCTGCGGGCGATTTTTCAGGTCGTCGATACTGAAGGTGTTCGGCTCCGACTTCATCAGCCAGTAGTTCATTGTGATCCTCTCCTCTATTTGCACATAGCGCAGCCGATAGTGCCATTTTTTAGCGGCAGATAACAGAAAAAGCGTGCAGTGCTGTTCCTGTCTGATCAGAGGCGGACCGCAAACACAGTCGAAAAAGTCCAGGAATCTGCGTTATACTGAAGTGAATTTTACCTTAACAACAAAGGAGGTTGGTTCCATGGCAAAAATTCTGGTGCTTTATTACAGTATGTA
>CALFFB010000072.1 GCA_937958075.1 uncultured Geobacteraceae bacterium
TGTCTTCGCGCAGCATGCCGAGAAAGGATTTGATCGTCACCAGGGGGCTCTTCAGATCGTGAGAGATGGTGTAGACAAAGCGCTCGACCTCCTCGTTCTTTTCCTGCAGGACCTGCTGCGCCTGTTTGCGTTCGCTGATGTCAAAGAAGGTGACCACCGCGCCGATCAGCCGACCCTCGCGATAAATGGGCTGCGACCAGTATTCCGCATGAAAGCTGCTGCCGTCGGTGCGCCAGAAGAGCTCGTCATCGACCTGGATTTTCTCCCCGAGGTGTTGCAGCAGCCGGCACTGGTCCGCCGGTTGTGTCCGGCCGTCGGCAGTATGGTGATGGATCAGGTCATGGACATTTCTGCCGATCAGCTGATCCTGGGAGGTGAAGCCGAGAAGGGCCAGACAGGATTCGTTACAGAAGGTGCAGACCCCCTGCAGGTCGATACCGTAAATGCCTTCCGCTGCCGAATTCAGGATCAGCTGCGTCATCTCATGGCTCTCGCGCAGCTCCTGCTGATGCTGTTTCAGGGCCTCTTCCGCCCGTTTGCGGCGCATATAAAAACTGGCCAGCAGGGCAACGGCAATCAGCAGGACAACAACAGCAATCACCGCCGCGGCGTTGAAAAAATGAATCTGAAAGTGCAGCAGGCGCAGGGCTTCCTGAGCCGGGGTATTGTCCTGAATAACACCGATGAAGGTCCGGCTTTCCGTATCGAAGCGCCCCTGGGAATGGAGATCGATGATGCGTCCCTGGGGGGTGCGCAGGCGTATGCTGAGATTGAGGGCCTGCTGTGCGGAGATGAGGCTGTGCAGGGACTGCTCGAATCGCAGGCGGTCTTCAGGCAATATCATGCCGAGCAGGGCCTGTTGCTCCAGGGTGTTGTCTTCAAGCCCAAGGAGCCTTGCGGCCCCTTCGGAAAAGGTGAAGCGATCCGTCTGCGGATCATAAAGCCAGTGACCGATGGCGGCGGCGCGCTCCACATAGCGCCAGTGGTTTTCTTCGGCGGCTGCAGTCAGTGGCACCAGAAAAAGCAACAACAGACCAATCAAACCATACTTTTTCATGCATTCCCCTCCCGGTAAATAGCTTTCGGCAGGGTGAAATAGAAACAGCTGCCCATGCCCCGCCCTTGTGATTCCACCCAGATGCGTCCGCCGTAGATCTCGACGATGCGTTTGATCAGTGCCAGTCCCAGGCCGCTACCGGGGCTGTCCTTGTCGAGCTGGTCAAAGAGACCAAACACCCGGTCCCGGTACTGCGGGTCGATGCCCATGCCGTTGTCGCGTACGTAGAAGAGGGTCTCGTCCCTGTCCTGCCGGACCCCGACCTCGATGATTGTGCGCGGTTGTTCTCCCCGGTACTTGATGGCGTTGTCGATGAGGTTCTGCCAGATTTCAATGAGGCGCGCGCGATCGGCGTAGAGGATCAGATCCTTGTCGCACAAATCGATATGTACGCTGTCGTCACTGAGCTTGCCGGCAAGCAGGGTCAAAACTTCCGCCAGCAGTTCATTGAAGGTGATGCGTTCCGGCACGTCGGCGATCTGACCCACCTTCGCCATCTGCAGCAGGCTGTCCAGCATTTCGGCCATGCGGGTGGCGGCCGAACGAATATAGTCGACATCTTTGTCGATGGCCGGCAGATCCTGGTTTTTCAGGTCGTTCTGCAGAAACCCGAGGAAGGTTTCAATGGTGACCAGGGGGGTTTTCAGATCGTGGGAAATGGTGTAGTTGAAACTTTCCATCTCCCGGTTGCGGCGTTTCAGATCCCGAGCCTGACGGGCCAGCAGGTCCTCTGATTTCTTCCGTTCCTCAATATTACGCACCGTGGCCAGCAGCATGGGCCGGCCATGGACATCGGCCTTGCGGATGGTCACTTCGGCCCAGAACAGGGAGCCGTTGCGATGGCGGGCGTGCCAGTCAAAGGTTGCAACCTGTCCCTGCCGGGCTTGGTCGAAGCGTTGCGCCGCAACATCCGGAGTGTAGGGGGGGATGCCTGAACTCAGGTCTGCCAGCTGGATGTGTGCGGCTTCCTCTCTGCTGTAGCCGTAGATATCCGTAAACCGGTCGTTGATATCAAGGATCTCGCCGGAATCATAATCGTGGAGGAAGATGACATCGTTGACGCCGTTAAAAATCGCCTGGAAATGGCCGCGACTCTGTCTGAGCTCATCTTTGGCCTGCTGTTGTGATGCCAGATAGCAGAGCAGCCGCTGCCGGTGGCGATAGATGAAAGCCAGGCCGACCAGCCACACGCCGCTGTAGCCGAAAGCCAGGGACGGTATCGTCTGGTGGAGGGCGTCCCGATAGGGACGCCAGGGGATAGCGACGCTGATCCCGCCGAGAAGGCTGCCGACCTGGTAGTTCTGGCTGGCATGGCAGCCAAGGCACTCACTTTCAACATGCAGGGGCTGCATCAGGCGCAGATAGGAACGCTGCTCCTGGTGCGTCAGTTCCGACCATTCTGTCGCCCCCTGTTGAAAAGCGTTCAGGGCTGTGCGCTCCCAGGCATCGGGAATGCCTTCCGGACGTAGGGGATCAAGGCTGGTCATGTTGCCGATAATCGTGACATCAGGGTTCGGCAGTTGATGAACCTGGCGGATCATTTCGTTAGGATGCAGCAGGGTCAGCAGGACCCCGGACGGGGTGGTGATGTCACGCTCCGGCAGGTGTTGGAGCAGGTCGCTGGGTGGATTCTGCTCCGTCGCCGGTACGTAGAGCCGCCCGTGGGTGCTTGCCCAGCGGCGATAGGTCAGGTCCTTTTCCAGGCTGTAGCGGGCAGCAGTGCGGGCATGTTCGATGAAGGCCTCGCTCGCTGCCAGATAATGCCAGCCTCCGAGTGCGCCGATGATGGCAGTCCAGAACAGAACAATCGTCAGATAGGACAGTCCGGGACGGCCGATACTTGAGAGAAAAGGTGGGTGGGTTGCAGTGGAGGGGACCTGTGCCTTCATGGAGATGTCCTGATGACAAGAAGCAGCCATGCGCTGGGTGCAAGGTTGTCCGGCCGCCACAAACCCGTCTGAAACAGGTCTGCTGTTTTTTAAACCGGTTTAATATTCGGCATGATACGTGATTTCCGGTGAAAGAGCAATAAGATAGACAGACCTTCCCGGGGCACCGGCGCCGGGTCCGATTATACTGCAAGCGGTTAAAAAGAAGTCCTTTATTTTGTTGTCTTTTGAAGGCAAAAAAGAGGACGGGGGTCTTCGCGCCATGTGATCAGTCTGGTATCGGTTCACAGTGGTGGCAGATGAGCACCTCAATAACCGGGTGATGGATCTGCGGCAGGTCCGCAAGTTGCTCTTTATAGTCTGCCGGATCGGCCTGACGGTGACAGACCACGGAGGCGATGAGGACCCAGCTCTGTTGTCCCACGGACCACAGGTGCAGATCCACCACCTGGCTGT
>CALFFB010000073.1 GCA_937958075.1 uncultured Geobacteraceae bacterium
CTTCCGCTGCGGATATCCCGGCGTCAGTGCTGCAGCAGTTGTCCAATTCCCAGTTATCCAATTCCGCAGAATCAGCTGCGATTACCGGTGAGGCAGCTGCGGCCGATACACAACAGACTGATCAGCAGCCCGTTGCTACGGAGAGTCCCGAAGGGAATGACAGTGAAATCCAGGATGTTGACGATACCCTGTTTTTTGAGATGGATGCTGATGATCCGGTCCGTTCGGCCGTTGCCAGGGCCAGGGGGCAGCGTTTAAAACGTTTTGGCCTGGACTTTTTCGACAAGCGAGGAGCCTCACCTGCTGATCCACTGGCCCAGGTCGGTCCCGATTATGTTCTGGGGCCGGGTGACACCCTCAATATCATGCTGTGGGGCGCGGTGGAGGCCAGCCATACGGTCCGGGTCGATCGCAATGGCGAAGTGTCGCTGCCACGGGTCGGCGTCATCTCCCTGTGGGGGCAGACCTTTGACCAGGCGCAAACAACAATCCGCAATCAGATCAGCAAGTACTACACGAATTTCGAGCTGAACGTCACCATGGGCGCCCTGCGCTCCATTCAGGTCTATCTGGTGGGGGAGGTGCGCAACCCCGGAGCCTACCACATCAGCTCCCTGTCAACGGTTCTGTCGGCCCTGTCGGCGGCCGGCGGCCCCAAAACCAGCGGCAGCCTGCGCCAGATTGAGCTGGTGCGCGGCGGTCAATCTGTCGCAACGGTTGATCTGTATGACTTTTTTCTCACCGGTGATCAAAGCAGCAACGTCCGTCTGCAATCCGGTGATACCCTCTTTGTCCCCCTGTCTGGCCCTCTGGTCGGCCTGCGTGGTGAGGTGCGCCGCCCGGCCATTTACGAACTGCAAGGGGAGCAGACCCTGGCCGAGGTGCTGGACCTGGCCGGCGGCATGGTTCCCAGCGCCTACCTGCAGAAAGTGACGATTCAGCGCCTTGAGGCCCATGAACGCCGCAAGGTCATTGACCTCGACGCTGGAGATGTCGATACCGGATCCTTCGCCGTGCAGGATCGCGACCTGATTCAGGTATCCCCCATCTCTTCGTCCGGCGGATTCGTGACCCTGCGCGGCTATGTCACCCGGCCCGGTCAGTATCAACTGTTTCCCGAGATGCGCCTGGCCGACCTGATCCTGCCCTACGATAATCTGCTGCCGGAGTATTATCCCGACGCCGCACGTATTGTGCGGACTCTGCCGCCGGAGTATCGTCCCGAAGTCCTGACTGTTAATCTGCAGCAGGCTCTGGACGGCGACCCTGAACACAATATCCTGCTGCAGGAGTTCGACCAGATCGAACTTTATTCACGCCAGCAGATGGAAGAATCACTGCAGGTGCGTATCGAAGGCGCGGTGCTGCAGCCCGGCACCTATCCCTATTTTCATAACATGACGGTGCGCGATCTGGTGACCGTGGCCGGTCAGCTCAGACGCAGCGCCTTTGTCGATCAGGCGGAGATCATCCGCTACATCAGTGACGGTCGTCAGGGACATAATGAGCGGATTTTGTTTGATCTTGATCTGGCCCTGGCCGGTGATCCCGACCACAATCTGATTTTGCAGGCTGATGATCATCTGTTTATCCGATCTATTCCCGATTTTGTCGAGCGTGAAGTGGTGCAGATCGGGGGGGAGGTTCTCTACCCCGGTATCTACGCCATTGCCAGGGGGGAATCCCTTTCCTCAGTGATTGAACGGGCGGGTGGTTTTACCGACCAGGCCTATCTGCGCGGCGCTGTTTTTACCCGGGAGTCGGTTCGCAGGCTCCAGCAGGAGCGGTTGAACGAGCTGATTAACGAGCAGGAGCAGCAACTGATGCGCGCCTCGGCGGAAGCGGCGGGGGGGGCTCTGAGTGAAGAGGACGCCCAGGTGGCCGAGTCGATGCTGACCATGCGCCAGGCGGCCCTGCAGAAATTGCGCGAAACTCCCGCCACCGGGCGGATGGTGGTGAAACTGACGTCCCTGGAGCAGCTGCGCGGCAGTCAGTACGATATAGCCCTGACGGGCGGCGATACGTTGACGGTACCCTCCAATCCACGGACCGTCATGGTCCTCGGTCAGGTCTTCAATCCGGTGACCCTGGTGCATACCCCCGGCGCCCGGGTGGCCGACTATCTCGATCAGGTGGGAGGCACCAGAGGCAACGCCAACACCAAAGAGATGTACATCGTGCGGGCCGACGGCACCGTCTACAGCAGTAAGCAGGCCGGTTCCGGACTGCGCTGGGATTCACGCAAGTTCGGCTGGACCTTCGGCGGCTTCGGCAAGGCTCCCATGTATCCGGGGGATGTACTGCTGGTACCGGAGAAATATCGTCAGACCTACGTCATGCGCGAACTCAAAGACCTGACCCAGATTCTTTATCAGATCGCCCTGGGCGCGGCCGCTATCGCGACCTTCTGACGTTGGCTGAAAGAGACGAAACCCTATGACCGAACATATAAAAAATCCGCAACAGCCTGATCCGGTGAATTATCAGGCCGATGACGAGATCAATCTTCTCGATCTGCTGCTGGTGCTGGCGCGCAGCTGGAAACTGATTATCGGCGTCTGTGCCGCCACCTTTATCCTGGCCTGCCTCTACTCTTTGACCCTGCCCAACATCTTCACCGCCTCGGCACGCATTATGCCGCCGCAGCAGGAAAAAGGCGGGCTCTCGAGCATGATTTCCGGCATGGGCGGGCTCGCCTCTCTGGCCGGCATTTCCGCCGGTGCCAGCTCGGCGGAGGTCTATGTCGGCATGGTCAACAGCCGCACCATTGCCGATACCATTATCGAACGCTTTGACCTGATGAACCGCTTCGAGTGGGAAACCCGCAGCGGCGCCTATAAGGGGTTGAATGAAAAGATTAGTGCCTCCGTCGATAAAAACAACGGTTTCATCACCATCAGTGTCGATGACGAGGACCCGCAGTTTGCCGCCGATGTTGCCAATGCCCTGGTTGAGGAGTTGCGCAAGCTGAATCAGCAGATCAACCTGAACACCGCCGGCCGTGAGCGGGTGTTTCTCGAAGAACGCCTCGAACTGGTCATGGCCGACATGACCGCGGCTGAAGACGCCCTGCGCGAATTCCAGGAAAAAAACAAGGCCATCCGCATCGATGCCCAGGCCAGCGCGGTCATCGACAGTATCGCCAGGCTTAAAGGGGAGATCGCCAGCAAGGAGGTTGAGCTTGGGGTGCTTCTGACCACCCACACCGAGCAGAACCCCCGGGTGCGGGCCCTGCGTGAAGGTATCGAGCAGCTCAATCTGCAGTTGCGGCGCCTGCAGGATGCTGTGCCTGACGATGGCAATGTCCAGGATATCTTCATCTCCACCGCCGACGTGCCCGACCTTGGTCTGCGCTACGCGCGGCTGCTGCGCGATTTTAAGATTCAGGAAACCATCTTCGAGCTCATCAGCAAGCAGTACGAGATGGCCAAAATATCAGAAGCCAAGGAGTCTTTGGTCCTGCAGGTCCTCGACGAGGCCTATCCTCCCGATCTGAAGAGCAAGCCGAAGCGGGCGTTGATGGTTCTGGTGGCGACCTTCGCCGTCGGTTTCATGACGGTGCTCTTCGCCTTTATCCGCGAGTTCGGCCGTAATCTGGAAGGAGAGGACCGGCAGCGTTGGGAGCAGATCAAGGAATCCTTTCGCCTGCGCAAGCGAAAATGAGTTGAAGGTTGAGGCAAACTGTTTAAGGTTGAAGGTTGAGGGTTGAAAAAAACGGAGGGAAATCCATTAATGGTTACAGCAGAACAGATTATATCCCGTCAGGCCAAAATCGCCCTGGTGGGCCTGGGTTATGTAGGTCTGCCGCTGGCGGCGGCTTTCGGCAGACAGGCCGATGTCATCGGTCTGGATATCAGCGCCCGCAAGATCGAACAGCTCAAAACAGGCTATGACGCCACCGGCGAGCTGAGCAGCGCCGAACTGGCCGCGACCCGCATCGATTACACCAGTGATCCGGCACGCCTGAAAGAGGCGGCCTTTATCATCGTCACCGTCCCGACTCCCATCGATAACAACAAGCGCCCCGACTTGACCCCGGTCATCAGCGCCTCCCGGTCCATCGGTCGCAATCTGGCAGCGGGCAGCATCGTCGTGTTTGAATCGACCGTTTATCCCGGCGTCACCGAGGAGATCTGCGTCCCCCTGCTCGAAGAGGAGTCCGGCCTGAAGTGCGGGGTCGATTTCAAGGTGGGCTATTCGCCTGAGCGTATCAATCCCGGCGACAAGGTCCATACCGTCGACAAGATCATCAAGGTCGTCGCCGGTCAGGATGCCGACACTCTCAATACGGTTGCCGGCGTTTACGAGCTGGTCGTTACCGCCGGGGTGCATCGCGCTTCCAGCATCAGGGTCGCGGAAGCGGCCAAGGTTATCGAGAACACCCAGCGCGATCTTAACATCGCCCTGATGAATGAACTCGCCCTGATCTTCGGGCGGTTGGGTATCCCCACCCGCGACGTCCTCGAGGCCGCCGGAACCAAGTGGAACTTCCTTAGATTCACGCCGGGACTGGTCGGCGGCCACTGTATCGGCGTCGATCCCTACTATCTCACCTACAAGGCCGAAGAGATAGGCTATCACCCCCAGGTGATCCTCGCCGGTCGCCGCATCAACGACGGTATGGGCAAATACATCGCTGAAATGACGGTGAAAAATCTCATCCATGCCGACAAGGCGGTCAAGGGCGCGCGGGTGCTGGTGTTGGGGTTGACCTTTAAGGAAAATGTGCCCGACATCCGTAATTCCAAAGTCATCGATATCGTCCACGAACTGCGGGAGTATGGCGTCAATGTCCTGGTGGCCGACCCTCTGGCCGATGCCGATGAAACACGTCACGAGTACGGCCTGGAGCTGGTTGATGCACAAACCATCAAGCCTGTCGACGCTGTCGTCTGGGCCGTCGCCCACGAGGCGTTTACCAGCGTCTGGACGCCGGAAAAACTGCTTTCACTATGCAGTAACGGCAACGGTGCCGGTGTTATCGTCGATGTCAAGGGTGTGCTGGAACCTGAAGCGGTCAAGGAGCAGGGGTTGCGTTATTGGAGTTTGTAGGGCACGGTGCGCCCGTTGATGGTTGATGGTTGATGGTTGAGGGTTGATCATTCAGCTTTCAACTCTCAGCTTTCAACGTTTTTTTCAACTTTCAACCATCAACTATCAACAGTATTTCTTTCAATATTCAACAAGGTTTTAACTCATGAATCTTTCCATCATTGGCACCGGCTATGTCGGGCTGGTCACCGGCACCTGTTTTGCCGAAATGGGGCATCGGGTCAGCTGTGTCGATATCGATCAGCAGAAGATTGCCGATCTCAACAACAGCATCATCCCCATTTACGAGCCCGGCCTTGAACCGCTGGTGAAGTCCAATGTCAGTGAAGGGCGGCTGCATTTCACCACCTCCCTGGCGGAGGCCATGGCCGACGCGCAAATACACTTCATTGCCGTGGGAACCCCTTCCGGTGAAGATGGTTCCGCCGATCTGCGTCATGTGCTGGCGGTAGCGCGGGAGATCGGGCGGCACCTGCAGGATTACGCGGTCATTGTCGACAAATCAACGGTTCCCGTCGGTACAGCCGATCAGGTGGCAGCCGCTATCCAGGCCGAGCTTGATCAGCGCGGCGTGAATATCCCCTTTGATGTGGTCAGCAATCCCGAATTTTTAAAAGAAGGCGCCGCGGTCAACGACTTCATGAAGCCCGATCGTATTGTCGTCGGCGCCGAGTCCGACACCGCCCGTGAACTGATGCGCCAGCTGTATGCCGACTTCTGCCGCAACCATGATCGCATCGTGATGATGGGTGTACGCGACGCGGAAATGACCAAATACGCCGCCAACGCCATGCTCGCCACCAAAATCTCCTTCATGAACGAGGTCGCCGGGCTCTGTGATCTGCTACACGTCGATGTCGAGAAGGTGCGTATCGGCATCGGCTCCGACAGCCGCATCGGTTTTTCCTTCATCTACCCCGGCTGCGGTTATGGCGGTTCCTGCTTTCCCAAGGATGTCAACGCCCTGATCCGCATGGCCGCTGAAAATCACCACGAACCACTCATTCTCAATGCCGTACACCAACGCAATGAAGATCAGAAACAGGTGGTTTTTCGCAAGGTTATTGCCCGTTTTGGCGCTAACCTGTCCGGCAAAATCTTCGGCCTGTGGGGGCTGGCTTTCAAACCGGGCACCGACGATATGCGCGAAGCACCCTCGAAAGTGCTGTTGCAGCAGTTGATCAGCGCCGGAGCCAAAGTCAAGGCCTATGACCCCGAGGCGATGGATGTCGCCCGCCGTGAACTGCCCACAGAGTGGTTTGACACCGGGGCGCTGACCCTGTGCCGTCACCAGTACGACGCATTGGAACAGGTTGACGGTCTGCTTCTGGTCACCGAATGGAAACCCTTCCGCCATCCCGACTTCAGGGCCATGAAAGCGATGATGAACCAGCCGGTCATCTTTGACGGCCGCAATCAGTACGACCCGGACTTGATGAAACAGGAGGGGTTTGCCTATTACGGTATCGGCAGACGCTCATTTGCGTGAAGAGTAAACAGCTGACCCCTGAAGATTC
>CALFFB010000074.1 GCA_937958075.1 uncultured Geobacteraceae bacterium
TCAGGATCTCCTCCCCGACGGGGCTTTTTTTATTCGCTTGATTGCAAGACTTGACCCCCTGGTGCGCCGGCGCTTGACACTGTGATCACGACAGATTAACTTGTTAAACAAGTAAAGCATCATGGGTATTGACAATAGGAGAATGCATTATGTTGGGAATCAGGCTGCCGGCAGAAACGGAACAGCGTCTGGAGGCGTTGGCCAAGGCGACAGGAAGGACCAAAAGCTTTTACGCTCGTGAAGCGATAGAGGCGCATCTTGATGTCCTTGAAGATATTTATCTCAGTGAACGCGCTCTGGAAAATTTGAAACGAGGTACGGATCGCGTGCTGTCAAGTGACGAGTTCTGGCATGGGCTGGACGATTAAATATCTCGATTCGCTGAAAAAACAGATGAAGCGAATCGACCCCCAGGCCCGGCGTGATATCCGTGCTTATCTGGAATATCGAGTTGCGTTGCTGGATAATCCTCGCGACCTTGGTCAGCCCCTGTCGGCAAACCTGTCCAGCCTGTGGCGGTACCGTGTTGGCGATTACCGTATTATCTGCGATATTCAGGAACAGCAGCTGACCGTACTGGTGGTGCGTGTCGGGCACCGCAAGCAGGTTTACGGTGGGCACTGATTGTGTGGCAGGTCATCATTTTGTCACAATCTCGGTGTTTACGTTGTCTTATGTTGCTGTAGTTATTTATAAAATTGACAAGTGAGAGCGGATTATGCGAAAAAATTTCAGCCCGTTGCAAAACAGCCTGGCAGATTTCTGCCGACATTACCACATCAGAAAGCTTTCATTTTTCGGGTCAGTTTTGCGTGAGGATTTTAGACCTGACAGTGATGTGGATGTCTTGGTCGAGTTTGACCCGAAACATATCCCGGGTTTGATCCGACTTGCTAAAATAGAACAGGAGCTTTCCAGGATTCTTGACGGTAGAGTTGTTGATTTACATACCCCGGATGATTTGAGCCGGTATTTCCGCACTGAAGTTATTGAAAAGGCTGAGGTTCAATATGCGGAATGAAGACCGTATCCGCATCCAGCACATGATCGATGCCGGACGCGAAGCGATGGAGTTTTCTTCGGGACGCTGCCGAGCAGATTTGAACACCAACCGGATGCTGGTTCTCTCCCTTGTTAAATCGGTAGAAATTTTGGGTGAGGCAGCAAGTAAGGTTTCCGAGGAATTACGTAACGATTACCCTGACCTGCCTTGGCGTGAAATGGTGACTATGCGCAACAGGTTGATACACGGCTATTTTGATATAAATCTCGATATTGTGTGGCAGACTGTCATCACAGAGTTGCCGTCTCTGGTTGCTGCACTCGAATCTATTGTTAATCCGGAAATCTGACCTTTATTTGCATGAGCAAGACTTGACCCCAGGCTGACCCTGATCCCAAACTTAACGCTTATCAGCAGCTTTGTAGATCAGGTTCCT
>CALFFB010000075.1 GCA_937958075.1 uncultured Geobacteraceae bacterium
AGTAGCTTTTTTTGTCGGCGGCAACTTCATCTTCCGTCAGCTTGACCCCGTCCATCTGCCGCCACACCCAGATGATGTACGCCAGGACAAAGGGTACCAGCAGGGCCACGTAGGACATCATGGTCAGGGTGTAATGGCTGCTTGAGGCGTTAAAAATGGTCAGACTGCTGCCGAGATCATACTTTGACGGATAGAAGGCCGTGTTGTTGTAACCGGCAAGAAAAAAGACCGCCAGACAGGTCAGCACCGTGCCCAGGCCAGCCGGCCAGATGCCGCGCACCGATGGGGTAAAGCGATTCAGGACCACCCCGGCCACCACCAGCAGCAGTCCGGCCAGCAACAATACCAGGGTGACGGGCAGCTCAAGGAGATTCTGCAGATATTTACCTGAAACCATGAACACCTGACCGCTTTGCGGATCGACGGCAAAACCGTCCATGGTCACCAGCCGGATCAGAACAAAAAGCAGAAACGGCAGGGCGCAGAGCAGATTATTGAAGGAGGATGCCTTCAGACGGGGCACCAGCTGGTCGTGCTGCAGATTGTTGGCCAGGTACAGAGCGCCCAGGGTGCGCGCCAGAAAAACCAGGAACAGACCGAAACTTAAGTTGAACAGGCTGAAAGCCGCTTCCAGGCCACGCAGAGGGTGCATCCACCGGGACAGACTATAGTCGCTGACAACAAAGTTCGAGCCGGTAAAAAAGGTACCCACTGCCGCACCGATCAACAAAATGCCGACGGAGCCGTTAACGACCATGAACCACTCGAAGGTCCGTTGACCGAGAAAGTTGTCCGGTTTGCGCCGGTACTCGTAGCTCACCGCCTGGACAATAAAGGTAAAGAGAATCGCCAGCCATACCCAGAAGGCGCCGCCGAAGCTGGTTGCGTAAAACAGGGGAAAAGACGCATAAAAAGCGCCCCCGAACAGCACCAGGGTGGTGAAAGTCAACTCCCACTTGCGACCGATGGAGTTGATCATCAGGTTCTTTTCTCCCTCACTTTTCGGTACGGTCAGAATCAGGGTCTGGCCGCCCTGGACAAAGGTCAGAAAAACAAACAGGGAACCGACCAGCGAAACAATGAACCACCAGAGATGCTGCAATGTGGACCAATCGAGACTACCGAACATAACTCACTCTCCTTGCGGACCGATAGCAATCTGCTTCACCAGGATCTTCACCGCGGCAATCAACAGCAGAGTAAAGATGGCCAGGAACAGAAAGAAAGACACTGCGACGGTTGTCGTATCAAGATGGGACGTAGCAATATTGACCGGCAGCAATCCCTGGATGGCCCAGGGCTGACGCCCGACCTCGGTGACCAGCCATCCGGCCTGGGAGGCGACATAGGCCAGAAACAGAGAAACAAAACCGACCTTGAGGATCAACGGACGCTGTTCCAGCTGTTTCTTCTCGAGCAGATAGCCGTACACCAGAAACAGCAGAATAAAGAAGGTTCCCAGCCCCACCATGACCCGGAACGCGTAGAAGGTGACCCACACCGGCGGCACCGCCTGCTCGGGCGATGTCAGATAGCCGTAGCCGAGCTCATCACGATACCGGTTGAATTCAGCCAGGGCGTCCTCGGCGGCAGAATAATTTTGCGCTTTCATCCCTTCCTTGTAGGCCACCAGACTGTCAATGGCCAGGCGGCCACGACGCATCTTTTCTTCCACGCTGACAATCCCCTGCTCCTCATTGCCGTACACCAGATCGTTGATACCGGGGACAAAGCTGTTGAGGCTGCGATTGGCGAGAATCGACAGCATCCAGGGAATCTCTACCTTGACGTAGAAAGGATCCTGACCGTCACCCGGCTCCACCCCCGGTCGCATCAGTCCCATGGCCACCAGCCCCGATGGCACCCTGCCCTCGTAGAGGGCCTCCATGGCCGCCAGTTTCAACGGCTGTTCACTGGCGGTGATATAGGCATGTTCGTCACCGGTGAAGGCAACAAACAGGGAACTCAGCAGACCGAAGACACAGGCCACGGCGATGGATCGCTTGGCGAACAGGACATGTTTCTTTTTGAGCAGATAGAAGCTGGAAATGCCGACAACGAACAACGAGGCCAGAAGAAAACCGGAACTGGTGGCATGAGCGAAGTGGCTGATGGCCACCGGCGACGAAATAATCGCCCACAGGTCCTGCATCTCAAAACGCGAGGTATCCGGATTGAACGCCATCCCCACCGGGGACTGCATCCAGCCGTTGGCGACCAGAATCCACAGAGCCGACAGATTGGAGCCGATGGCTACCATCCAGGTGGAAAACAGATGCATGCGCTGGGAGACCCGATTCCAGCCGAACAACATGACGGCAACAAAGGTTGCTTCAAGGAAAAAGGCGACAATACCCTCAATGGCCAGGGGTGCGCCGAAGATATCACCCACCATCCACGAATAATTGGCCCAGTGGGTCCCGAATTCGAACTCCATGATGATGCCCGTTGCCACGCCGATGACAAAGTTGATGGCAAACAGGGTCATCCAGAATTTGGTCAGATGCTTCCACTGTGGATCCTGGGTGCGCACATAAATCGTTTCAAAAAAGGCACAGAGAAACGCCAGCCCCAGGGTCAGCGGCACAAAAATCCAGTGATACATGGCGGTCAGGGTAAAGGTCGCCCGCGCCCAGTTCACCGTCCCCACATCAATTGCTTCGATCACGCGTGTCCTCCTGTCTGGTCAAAATCAGGGAAAAAGCCGTTGGGGGTGCTCATTCAGTCCGTGCTTAAGAACATGAATGTCTGTTAGAATAACGGCAATATCCGTAATGAAAAGATAAAATCGTATATTTTTTGCGTATTATGTGATTTTTTTGCCGTGGCTGACAGCTGCCATTTATGACCGCGTCGGTTATATATTGACTCCAGCTGTCAGTCAAGCAAAATTGAGCATGGCAACCCTTCAAAATAAAAAGATAATCGACCGTTTTTCCCGAGGTTGTCAGTAGGATACACGCCATGACCAAAGCCGATCAGTGCGATCAACAACGCCCCCTGCCCACCACTCGTGAGGAAATGCTCCACCGTGGATGGGAGGAGCTGGACGTGCTGTTTGTCAGTGGCGACGCCTACATCGACCATCCCGCTTTCGGCGTGTCGCTGCTGGCACGCTGGCTTGAAGCCGCCGGCTATCGGGTCGGCATCATCCCCCAGCCGGACCTGGGCCGGACTGAAGACCTGGCCCGCATGGGGCGACCTCGCCTGTTTGCCGCCATTTCCGCCGGCGCCATGGATTCCATGGTCAACCATTATACCGCGGCCAAAAGAATTCGCTCCGATGACGCCTACAGCCCCGGCGGTGTTCCCGGCAAACGACCGGATCGGGCCACCATCGCCTATACCAGTGCGGTCAAAGGGGTATTCAAGGGGCTGCCGACCATCATCGGCGGCATTGAGGCCAGTCTGCGCCGGCTGGCTCACTACGATTACTGGACCGACAAGGTCAGACGCTCCATCATCGTTGACAGCAAGGCCGATCTGCTTATTTACGGCATGGCGGAAACGGCCCTGCTGGAAGTCACCAGACGTCTGGCCGGGGACGCATCCATCAAGGATATTGATGACGTTCGCGGCACCGCCTATCTGACAACAAAGCTGCCGGAAACGGGCGTCAGGCTGCCTGACTATACACAGGTGGCCAGGGACAAGGAGGCCTACAACCACGCCTTCAAACTGGCGGCAGAACAGCTCAACCCCTGGTCGGCAAAGTCCCTGGCCCAGAATTACGACAGCCGCGATCTGGTGGTCATGCCGCCGGCCCTGCCCCTGTCCACCCCGGAGCTTGACTCAATTTACGCCCTCCCCTTTACCCGCCAGCCGCATCCTTCCTACGCCGAGCCGATTCCGGCCTATGTGCAGATCCGCCACTCCCTGACCAGCCATCGCGGCTGCTTCGGCGGCTGTGCCTTTTGCGCCATCGCCTCCCACCAGGGGAAAACCATCCAGTCCCGCTCGGGCCAGTCACTCCTTGATGAGGTGGAACAGATCGTCCGCCAACGCGACTTTCACGGCACCCTGTCCGACGTCGGCGGGCCGACCGCCAACATGTATGGTCTGGGCTGCACTGCTCCTGACCGGGAACACTGCTGCCGGCGGAGCAGCTGCCTGTTCCCCACCATCTGTCATCACCTGAAAACGGACAACAGCGAAACCCTGGCCCTGTTACGACAAATACGTCGCCATCCCGGAGTCAACCACGTCTTTATCGCCTCCGGCATCCGCTACGACCTGCTTCCCGGACAAGAGGATTATTTCGATGAGCTGCTGCAGCAGCACCTGGGCGGCCTGATGAAGGTCGCGCCGGAAACCTTCAGTCCGCGCGTCAGCAAGGTCATGCACAAGCCGGGCACTGAAGTCTTTACCCGATTCCTCGACCACTTCCGCAAACGCAACCGCGAGCTGGGATTGCGCACCGGCATCGTGCCCTACCTGATCAGCGGCCACCCCGGTTGCACCCTTAACGACATGATCGACGTGGCCCTCTATCTGCAGCACCACAGGCTAACGGTTGAGCAGGTTCAGGACTTCACCCCGACACCGGGCACCCTGGCGACCTGTATCTACCATACCGGGCGGGACCCTTTCTCTGGCCATGAGATTTACGTGCCCCGCTCGCCGCGGGAAAAAAAGCTGCAGAAGGCCCTGCTCCTCTATCACCGCCCCGAATCACGCCAGGCCGTCCTGACCGCTCTGCGCCAGTGTCGGCGGGAAAACCTGGCCGCCACACTCCTGAGCCCATACAGACCACCGAACCCCAAGCCGCGCCATCGCCGCCGCCGTTCCGACCACTGAGGCAATCCATCGGGTTGCACCGTGCGCGATGACAGTGGAGCGATCTCAATCTGACAAATAAATATTCAAAGGGGATTAAACATATTCTGTTATTTTTTACCCTAAGTAAAAATCCTCTTGACAATCTGGCCACTTTTTTGTTTGTTTGCCACTGTTAAAAACACCGTTTTACATATATCGACGCAACACACCATTTCTGATGATGCGACAGCCCCCTGCCGCCATTATCCAGATTTCACCGGTACCGGAACGGCATGTCAGCCGATTGCCGGCAATTGACTTAAACTTTTGTAAAGGGATGTCCACAATGTCAAACAACAAAATCAAGCCCTCATTGCAAAATCCCCTCGCAGAAAAAGAACAGGTCGACTTCAACATACCTGGAGAGATCGCCGGAAAAGCCGGCGCCTATGAAGAGGTTATGCGCGAAGGTTACGATCTGATCCAGCGTCCGATCAAGTCCGTCGATGTCGGCCAGATTGAAAAACAGCATTTCAAAAAACGCATGACCGTCTGGGAACGCATCAACTTTCTCACCAAGGAAGATCCGAATATCCTCTTCCAGAACTGGGGTAAAAACCTCGACGGGGCGTCCCTGGTCACCGGCATCCTCAATATCAACGGTCGAGATGTCGCCCTTTATGGTCACGATTTCACCGTCCGTGCCGGCTCCATCGACGCCACCAACGGCCAGAAGCTGGCACGTCTCATGTACATGGCCGGCGAGAAAGGTATCCCCCTCATCGGCATGAACGACTCCGCCGGTGCTTTCGTTCCGGCCGGGGTCGGTGGCCTTGACGGGTACGCCGAGGCCTTTACCGCCCTGCGCAAGATCAGCGGCGTGGTGCCGACCATCATGTGCATGTTCGGTTTCAACGCCGGTGGCGGTTCCTACCTGCCACGCCAGGGCAGCTTTGTTATCCAGCCGGAAGACACCTTCTTCGGTCTCACCGGCCCCGGCGTCGTCAAGTCGGTTCTTGGTGAGGATATCAGCCCTGAAGACCTGGGAGGCCCGAAGGTTCACGCGGCCTCAGGCGTCACCGACCTGACGGTTTCCGATGAGATGGCTGCCTTGCGTACGGCGACCCGGCTGCTCAGCTACATCCCCGACAACAACTACAGCATGGCTCCCTACCAGGAAACCAGTGATCCCCTGGATCGCAAAACCTGGGAGATCAACACCCTGCTGAAGAAAGCCTTCAACTCGCCGACGGGCTTCAACACCCCCTTTGATGTCTCCATCGTCATTCAGCAGATCTGTGACCATGGCGATTATTTTGAGATCCAGCCGACCCGCGCCCGTGAAGCCATTACCGCCTTCGGCCGCCTTGGCGGTAATGTCGTCGGCTTTGTCGCCAACAATTCCGCCGTCGCCTCCGGTCAGATCGACTGTGACTCGGCGCTGAAAATCGCCCGTTTTGTCCGGTTCTGCAATATCTACAACATACCGCTGATCTTCATGGAAGACACCACCGGCTTCCTCCCCGGGCGCGAGCAGGAGGCCCGCGGCATTGTCCAGGCCGGTCGCTCCATGCTTGATGCCATTGTCGATGTCCGCACCCCGCGCATCCTGCTGATTCTTCGCAACGCCTTCGGCGGCGCCTACGCTTCCTACAACAACTATCCCACCGGAGCGGATCTGGTTCTGGCCCTGCCCACCACCCGGCTGGCGGTTATGGGTCCGGCGGGCAAGGAGTTCGTCTACAAGAGCGAGCTGCGCAAACTGCGCGGTTCCATCAAGGAGCGAATCGCCAAGGGCACGGCTGAGCGCATCAAGGCCGGTTCTGATGGCGCCGACGCCAAGAAGGATGCGGAAAAGGAAGCCGCCGACTGGCTCAAACAGGAAGAGGCGGCCCTTAATCTGCGCTACGAAAAAGAACTGATGAACCCGAAAGAAGGGCTGGCTCTCGGCTCAATCTCTTCTCTGGTCATGCCGACGGATCTGCGCAAGGTTCTGGGAGAAAACCTCAATTTCTTCCTGCGCCATTACCAGCCATCCGCATGGCAGGGCGTTCAGCGCGAATTCCATTAAGGTGAAAAACGGCATTTGGAGCCAATACCAAAAAATTCATACATGAGAAACTGGAGATGAAACTCATGGCAAACAATACAGCCCTTTATTTCAACAACCCCCTGATTCACAAAAATCGCCGGCTCAGCCAGTCCCCTTCGGCCTGGGCGCGGTCTTTCTCCTGCGAAGATCTTAAACCCCTGATCGTCTGCCGTGGCCCCATTCGTAAAGAGGCCATGGATGTCTACGAAGAGATGGGGATCAGTCACTACGGCATCCTGCTGTCGGAGAAAGATTCCATCATCTACCCCAACGCCCTGTCCCCGGAGCTGCGCCAATTAACCGATACCAGCCGCGTGCATCGCGTGCCTGACTATACAGGTGCCAGCAAGGAAGAGCGGGTGGAACGGATTCAGCAGATCATCGCCATCGCCAAGGATAACGGGTACAATGCGATTTTCGCCGGTTACGGGTTCATGGCGGAAGACGACGAGTTCGTTGCTGCCATCGAGGACGCCGGCCTGCGTTTTGTCGGCCCCTGCTCCGGTACCCAGCGAGCCGCCGGAAAAAAGGACGAGGCCAAGCGCACGGCCCTTGAGGTCAATGTCTCCGTCACTCCGGGGATCGACAACGTCACTACCAGGACCCTGCTCAAGAAACACAAAACCCGTGAGCAGCTGCTGGCGCTGGCCAAAGCGGAAGAACTGGTGGTCAACCAGCAGCTCATCGACAATCCCGACACGCCCCTTGAGAACCTGGCCAACGCCATGCTCGCCGCTTCCTACAGCAAGGGGATCGATCTCTTCTCCGTTGAGGACCTGTGCGCCCAGGTACAGCTGGAATGCACCGAAATGTTCAGGAACTACCCCGGCGCCCGCATCCGCCTCAAGGCTATCGGCGGCGGCGGCGGCAAGGGCCAGCGCATCCTCGGGGCCTCGCTACTGACCATCAAAAACCCCACGGACAAGCAGATCGCCGCGGCGGCGGCCGATGCGCCGGGCATGGTGCGCGAGATTCTCAACGAGGTCAAAGCCAACGGCGTCGGTGACAACAAAAACGTACTCATCGAGCTCAATATCGAGCAGACCCGCCACAATGAAATCCAGCTTCTCGGCAACGGGGACTGGTGTATCGCCCTGGGTGGCCGCGACTGCTCCCTGCAGATGCACGAACAGAAACTCCTGGAAATCTCCGTCACCCAGGAAGGGCTTAAACTGGAGATCGAGAAAGCCAAAAAGGCAAAGAACAAGGCCCAGGTCAAGGCCCTTGAGTCGGATCTGCAGGTTCTCAAACGCATGGAAGAGGAATCGGAGCGCTTCGGTCAGGCCGTTGGCCTCGATTCCGCCTCAACCTTCGAGTGTATTGTTGACGGCGGCCGCCACTATTTCATGGAGGTCAACACCCGGATTCAGGTGGAACACCGGGTCACTGAGCTGGTCTACAGTCTGAAGTTCACCAACCCCGATGACAAAAACGATTTCTTTATCGTCGAGTCTCTGGTTGAAGCCATGGCCCTGCTCGCCCTGCACAAGGAGCGTCTGCCACGGCCGGAACGTATCCCCCGTTTCGGCGCCGCCGCCGAAGCGCGCCTCAATGCCACCGATGCCTCCCTGTCCCCCAGCGCCGGTGGCTATATCCTCTACTGGTCGCCGCCGATAGAAGGGGAGATCCGCGATGACCAGGGGATCAGCACCCCCAACCCCGACACCGGCCAGTTCATGTTCTACCATCTGGCCGGCGCCTACGATTCCAACATCGCCCTGTTGCTGACCAAGGGGGAAGACCGCCTTGACAGCTACAACCACCTGTCAAAGGTTCTGTGCAGCACCGTTTTACGCGGACGCAACCTGGCGACCAACCTCAAGTTTCACTATGGCCTGGTCAACTGGTTCATCGGCAACAATGTCATGGCCAAACCGACGACCCGTTTTGTCGTTCCCTACCTGACCCTGGTCGGCAAGCTCAAGGAAGAGGCCCAGAAACTCGATATCGTCCATGCGTTCCTGGCCATGAAGAAACACTACGGCAGCCTTTACGCTGACGATCCGGAAGCAGCCAAGGCGGCCTCAGCGGCCCTTGACCGCAAAGGCACCCTGCTGACCCGCCCCATGGAGATGCTCCTCAATGATCCGCACCTGCTCTCCGGCTGGCTCAGCATCAACAAAAATAAATTTAAAATGGAAAACGGCAGGGTCGTCTGGCTGACCAACCCTCTGGTGGTACTGGAAGAAACCTACCAGTATCTCAACATGAACTGGCGTGACGACGCCCCGGCCGCTGAAATCATCTGGTCCCACGACCGAGACCTGCTTAACAACGCCGTCGACTTTTACGCCAAACTGCGGGAGAAGTTCTCCGTAAGCAAGGATGAGTTTGTCAAGCTGAATGAGATTCTGGCGAAAACCAAGCCCCAGGGTGGCTTTGACAAAGACACCTGGCAGCAGATCCAGCAGGCTCACGCCGGCTACGAGATGGGCAACGAACTGCTTGAAATGTTGTTCCTGATTGCGGAAAAGACCAACTTCTACGATCTGAAGGTCGAAGAAGACCTCGAAGTGACTATTCCCGACTATCTGCACGATCCCGAATTGCAGGCAGCCATGAAGAAGATTCTGGTGCCGCCGCCGGCCACCAAGGCCGACGAGATCGTGTCGCCGGGGGGCGGCATGTATTACGGGCAGGAAGCGCCAGGCATGCCTGCGTTCGTCACCGAAGGGATGCACTTTGACAAGGGGCAGCCGCTGTTTATCCTTGAAGTCATGAAAATGTTCAACAAGGTGCCCGCACCCTTCTCCGGAACCATTGACAAGATTCTCATTGAAGGCGGTGACGGGGTCATTATTCAGAAAGGCCAACCCCTGTTCAAGGTCACGCCGGATGACAAGTTTGTCGAGGTGGATCCCCAGGAGGTGGCACGGCAGAAAAAAGAGTTGACCAACAATTACCTGCAGTCGATTCTGATCAAATAATTCTTGCCGGAAACATCAGCAACAGCAAGGGGCGCGGAGATTTTCTCCGCGCCCCTTGCTGTTTTACCATGATCATCATGATCAGGTTGTGCCCTCTACCCCTGAGCCGACCAATGGCCGTGCAGATTGCAGTACTCCCGCGCCGTGACCTTGGTGGCGGTGACATTGAAGGTTGCTTCAGGGGCATCACCGGGTTTTAAATACTTGCGATAGACCTTGTCGTCGGCAAGCAGTTCGACCCATTCGATGTAATGAGCATCCTCCATAGGGTGTGCCACGCTGCCGACCTTAACGGTAATGGTGCCGTTCCCCACCTCGATGACCGGGACATGCTTTTCTGTCGCCGCGTCCACGGTATTTTCCGTCATCAGATCCATGTTTTTGCCACAGCAGACCAGCGCCCCGGCGCCGCCATGCATGATTTCGACAATATTTCCACATACGCTGCACTTGTACACATCAAGACGTTTCGGCATTGATATTCCTCCATGGTGAATGACCCGGCCAGCTGCTCCAACCCTTTATGTGAATGACACCCGGGCAGTGCTATTCAAGGGTCCGCTTGCAAACCTGGTTATCATAGCACCATATTCTCAGCATTTCATCACTATGAAATGAAATTAATTGCGGGCAGTTTTTACGATTTTTGCTGATTTTCGTGACGGAATTTCCTATAATCCGCCACAAGGTTGAAAAAAGATCGACTCTCTGCCCTGCGCGTGAGGTCAGAACGTCCACTCGGAATATTTGTTTTTCCGGGGCTAACTTACAGGGATCCGGTGTGCCAGCCCACCAACGAGTGGGACGCCTGAAGGATTCACAGTCAAGCCCCACTTCATTGGTACTCGATGTGAGTCCAATGACCCACGGTAGTGGTGGAGAGTCGTGTTCAACATCACAGGTTCGGCAGCCGCTGCCGGACCTTTTTTTTATGTCGCCACCACGGGGGAGGATTCGATGGAATCCATTCTGTGCCCTGTGTTAGACTCGCTCCCTGCGTTTAACCCTCAACCCACGTCACCTGTCAGGACGCCCATGACGAACGCATGTGAAACCACTGCTGCACCGGAATACAACCCGGACCCCCCGGAGACGCCGTCCGCCGATGTGGTGCGCCTGGAGGTTGACGGCAAACAGATCACCCTGATCGGCACCGCCCACATATCACAGGAATCGGTGGCTACCGTCACCCGGGTCATCCGTGACTTAAAGCCGGAAACGGTCTGCGTCGAACTCGATGAACAGCGCTATCAATCGTTGATCAACCAAAAAGGATGGGAATCCCTTAACCTGAAGGATGTCATCCGCAAAAAGCAGCTCCCTTTTCTCCTGGCCAGCCTGGCCCTTTCGTCCTACCAGAAGCGCATGGGGCTGGCGACGGGCGTCCAGCCGGGAGCGGAACTGGCGGCGGCGGCGCAGAACGCCGAGGAGATGGGGCTGCAGGTTGAACTCATCGACCGAAATGTCCGCACCACCCTGCTGCGCGTCTGGCGCAATACCGGGCTGTGGAACAAAATGAAGGTTCTGGCCAGCCTCTTTGCCGGACTCTTTGAAAAGCAGACGGTCAACGAAGCGGAACTGGCCAGACTGCGGGAGGCGGATAACCTGGCCGGCATGCTCGAAGAAATGGGTGAACTGCTCCCTTCGGTCAAGGAGATTCTCGTAGATGAGCGGGATATCTACATGGCCCATCGCATCAGATCGGCACCAGGCCAGTCGCTGGTTGCTGTCGTCGGCGCGGCCCACGTGCCCGGCATCAGCGCCTACCTCACGGGGGCTCCTGCCGAACCGGCACACATCGACCGCATCGACGCGGTACCGGCCAAACCCCTGTCGTCAAAAATCATCCCCTGGCTGATTCCGGCACTGGTTATCTCACTGTTTATCGCCGGTTTTTTTTTCGGCAACCGTGATCAGATGGCCAACGCGGCGACGGCCTGGATCCTGGCCAACGGTATCCTCTCGGCAACCGGCGCCCTGATTGCCTGGGGGCATCCCGCGACCGTCATTACCGCCTTTGTTGCCGCACCCCTGACCTCCCTGAATCCAACGGTCGGTGCCGGCTTTGTCACCGCCTTGGTGCAGGCCTTTGTCGCTCCGCCCCTGGTATCCGACATGCAGCGGGTCGGTGACGACCTCCTCAAAGTCAAAGGCTGGTGGCGCAATCGCCTGGCCAGGGTACTGCTGGTCTTTCTGTTCTCGTCCATCGGCTCTTCCATCGGCACCTTTGTCGCCCTGGGCTGGCTGAAAAACCTCTTTTAACACCTGGCAACAGCTCCTGGAGTCTCACGTGTACGCATCGCAACGTCACCAGTTTTTTATCAAAAACTCCCTGCGCGGCCGCTCCCTGGTGCAGCTGCTCATCTACGCCAACCTGATCCTGTTTACCCTGATGGTTCTCCATGGAACGGTGATGGGCACAGGCATGCGCGTTATTCTGAATCCCCATCCGAACCTGCTCCTGCACTGGGGCGGACAGTTCTGGCCCCTGGTCCTGAACGACGGCCAGTGGTGGCGCTGCATCACCTACGCCTTTACCCACGGAGGGTTGATCCATCTCGGTTTCAACATGATGGTGCTGTATCAGGTCGGCCCCCTGCTCGAAGCGGAAATCGGCTGGAACCGCTTTATGACTGTTTATACGTCCACCGCCCTGGTGGCTACCCTGGCCGGCCTGCTGTGGCACCCCAATGTCATGACCGTCGGTGCCTCCGGTGCAATTTTCGGGCTCATCGGTTTTTCCATCAGCTACTATCACCGGGTCGGAGGACACATCGGCATCCAGCGTCGCAACTTCATGTTCCAGTGGGCGGTCATGGCCTTTATCTTCGGCATTGTAGTCGGTGCCGACAACGCCGCCCACTTCGGTGGACTTGTCTCCGGCGCCGCCTTCGGCTGGCTGTTGCCCATTCATATCCGTGGCGTACGCAGCACCGACACCTACTTCAAGCTGGCTGCCATCCTGTTTACCGTGGCAACCGTGGGCAGTATTCTGATGATTCCTTTGTCCTGGCTCGGACGCTGATCCGCCGGAGGCTTCAGACATGAGTCGTGAAAAAGTGCCGGGCACCAATGCCATCCGCTTTCTGAAGCAGCACAAGGTGCGTTTTGTCCCCCACAGCTACGCCTATGAAGAAAAGGGTGGAACCAAAACCAGCGCCAGAGAACTCGCTGTCGATGAATATGCCATCATCAAAACCCTGGTCATGGAAGACGACCAGCAACGGCCCCTGATTGTCCTCATGCACGGCAGCTGTGAAGTCTCTGTCAAGCACCTGGCGCGTCAATTGAAGGTTAAGCAGATTACGCCCTGCGCCAGGGACAGAGCCGACCGCGTCACCGGTTATCAGACCGGCGGCATTTCCCCCTTCGGCACCCGCCAGAGCTTGCCGATCTACATGGAAGCGACTATCGCCAACCTGGAGAAAATCTGGATCAACGGCGGGAAGCGGGGACTGCTGGTGGAGATTTCCCCCGCGGACCTGGTCCGTACCCTGCAGCCGACAACTGTGTCGGTCGCCATCTGATCCTGGAGTGCCTATGACCGAAGCCCTGCGCCTCGAAGAAGCGGCCGACCGCATCCGTCAGGCCAAAGCCCTGATCATCACTGCCGGTGCCGGCATGGGGGTCGATTCCGGCCTGCCCGACTTCCGCGGCAACCAGGGATTCTGGAACGCCTATCCCATGTACGAGCGTCTGGGATTGAGCTTTGTCCAGGCCGCCAACCCGGAACACTTCGAGCGTGATCCCCATTTCGGCTGGGGTTTTTACGGTCACCGCACCAACCTCTACCGGGCCACCGTTCCCCATGCCGGTTTTCAGCTGCTGCGCGGCTGGAGCAAGCGCTTCAACCTCGACACCTTTGTCGTGACCTCCAATGTCGACGGGCAATTCCAGAAAGCCGGATTTGCCGAAGATCAGGTACTCGAGGTACATGGTTCAATTCATCATCTGCAGTGCACGGTCCCCTGTCATAATGGCATCTGGGACAATCTGGAGCGGTATGATATCGATGAGTCCACCATGCGCGCCGGGAGCGTCCCCTGCTGCCCCCGCTGTGACCGGGTAGCGCGCCCGAATATCCTCATGTTCGGCGACTACTCCTGGCTGCACCAGCGCTGCGCCCGGCAGGAACAGCGCCTTGACGGTTTCCTGCGCGTACATCGCGAGCAGCCGACGGTTGTTATCGAGATCGGTGCCGGCACGTCCGTTCCGACCATCCGCAACACCAGCGAACACCTTGGCCGGCGATCTCAGACTGTCGTTTTGCGCATCAATCCCCGCGAACCGCAGATAAAAGGTCCCCATTTTTCCTTTGCCACCGGAGCTGTCGCGACCCTGACCCAACTCGACAACCTCCTGGCACAGGCGACTTAACCCATATCCTTCCTTTATTTTCAGCATCTTGCTTGTTGACTCATTGTCTCAAGATGTGTATAAGCTCATGAGTCAGTACTAGGTATTTCCCTTGAAAAGCAAAACGGCAGAGAGGCGTTATGGCACGCAAAAAAATGGGGGAAATATTACTGGAGAACCAGCTCATCACCGATGACCAGCTCGATCAGGCCCTGGTGCGTCAGCAGCGCAGCAAAAAACCCCTGGGCAAAGTTCTTGAAGAGATGCAGGTTATCAGTGAGGAGGATATTGCCAAGGTTCTTTCCAAACAGTTCGGCTTTCCTTACGTCAAACAGATCTCGAAGTTCAACTTTCCCGCCGACGTCCTGAAAAAACTTGACGTTGAAACCGCCCTGGCCCACAGCGTTTTCCCGCTGAAAATCAAGGACAATACCCTCTACCTGGCGATGGCCAACCCCCTGAACATGGGGCTGCAGAATGAACTCGCCTTCAAACTGGGCCTGCGGATTTCCGCCTGTGTCGCCACCACCAGAGAAATCAAGTTCGCCATCAAGAAACATTACATGGCGACCATCGACACCCCGACGGACGACCACCCCTGGGAACTGCTGGTTGTCGACCATCAGGATGTTGCTCTCAGCGCCACGGAAGCCGCCCTGCAACGGGAAGGCTTTTCCGTTCACAAGGCCCGTAACGGCGCCGAAGGACTGAAACTGACGACCCAGGTCAAGCCCTGCCTGATCATCACCGAAATCGTCATGCCGCGCATGGACGGCATCGAGATGTTCAAGCACCTGCAACAGCATTCCGATACGGCGGACATTCCCGTTCTCGCTTTTACCAGTAAAGCGACGGCGGAAGAAGAATACCGCCTGCTGGACCTGGGTTTTTTTGACTTTATCGCCAAACCCCTCAACCAGCTGAGGCTCCTCGGCCGGGTCAAGCGCGCCATCCGCTGGTCCAGAACCCGCACCGACTGACCCCCCCTCACGTCAGGTACCGACCGCTGTCAGGACGCCGGCAGCGGCCACAGCTCCTCACTGGAAAAGGTCAGACGCTTGATGCCGCTGTCTGTGACCCGCCAGGTATTTTCCACGCCAACTGCGCCAAGTCCCGGAATAACCACCTTCGGCTCAAAAGCAAAGGTCATCCCGACTTCCAGTACCTGCTGATCAAAGCCTTCAGCGATGAAGGGATACTCATCCACCTCAATGCCGATGCCATGGCCGATAAAGCGAACCTGCGCCCCCTTTGCCCCCATAAAATCTTCCGCATGCCCCAGCTCAAGGGCCAGGCCGTAACACTGCCGATAGACCTCGCTCCAGCTCACCCCCGGACGCGCCACCTCAAACAACCGGGCCTGGATTTTCAGCATGTCCGCGTAACCCTGCTGCAATACGTCTGCCACCGGTCCGACAGACAGGGTGCGGGTCTGATCGACAAGATAACCATCGAAAGCCGCGACAAAGTCGACGATGACCGGCTCCCCGGCGGCGATGGCCTTGTAGCTTGCGCCCTGCCCCACCGCCGGCGTCACACCGAGGCCACCGAGGGGGGCATCCAGATGAGCCGGGACCGCGCCGTCGGCGCCGGAGAATATGTGCCCGAAAAAGAGTTCGGCATTAAAGCGGCGCATGCGGATCAAACCCTGGTGCCCCTGCTTGAGGGCGAACGCCAGGAGCTCGGCGGCAACTTCGTTATCCTTTTTCCCCACCTTGATCACCGTTTTGGCGTATTCATAGATGCGGTCCGCCATCAGGGCGCAATCTTTCATGATCTCCAGTTCGTAATCACTCTTGATCGCCCGTACCTCGCGGATCAAAGGGGTGACATTGACCGTTTCCGCCGCCAGCAGCCTGGTAAAGCGTTCAGCCTCAGCCACCGGCAAGACGTCGGACTCAATACCTATCCGCCGGGGTGACGGCAGACCGAAACGGGTCAGGGCGTCACTTATCTCCTTCAAGCTGCTGATGGGCTCCACGTGCCGCAGGCCGGACTCCATGCGTGCCCGCCCGTGATCCCGCAGCACCAGATAGAGAGGCTCCCCCGTGGCCGGCAGGTACAAGACGCCTTTCTGGATCGTGCCGGTAAAGTAAAAAAGATCACTGTTCTGGACGATCACCGCCGCGTCAATGTCACGTTGCTGCAGCAGTTTCTGCAGTTTTTCGGTCCGGGCCTCCAGCTCTGTCCGCGGTGTCAGTCTCATTGCCTGCTCCTTTTTCAGGGCTGGAGGCCCGACCTTTCCTGAGCCGAATTCCAGCCGTCGCACTGCCTGTTTTTTGTTCAAAATGGACAAGACCCCATGCCCTCTGAGGTTGTCAGGAGATATGGACGGTTGTTCACAGAGCTATCCACAAAAACTGTGAACAAGACCTTAACTTTCTATTTTTATTAACATTTAATCCGATTAGATCAGGGACTTACAGCACAATCAGAAGGATCGCCCTGAAGCTTGGCCAGAGCGTGGGGAAGCACCGGCAGCAGAACCTCAAAATTTTCCCGTGCGGCCTTGGGGCTCCCCGGAAGATTGATGATCAGCGTCTGCTGACGCACCCCGACCAGCGCGCGCGACAGCATGGCATGGGGCGTTACGCGCAAACCGGCAGAGCGCATGGCTTCGGCCATGCCGGGAATTTCATAATCAAGCAGGGACGCCGTGGCCTGGGGGGTGCAATCCCGTGGACTCATCCCGGTTCCCCCCGTCGTCAGGATAAGGTCCAGATGCAGATCGTCGACCCAGCTTTTGAGTACGGCGACAATATGTCTATACTCGTCAGCAATAACCTGATAGCGGGCAACCACTCCTACTGGCGCGACCAGTTCCTGCAGCAGTGGTCCGCTTTCATCGGTCCGCTCTCCACGCGCCCCCTTGTCCGACAAGGTCAGGACGCCAATCCGACAGGCGTGCTCTTTCTGCTGTGCTCCCATCTCTACCCCCTGTGAAAACTTTCGTCCACAAGCATTTAACGTTTTTTGGTCATCATCAGGCGCCGCGCATTATTGATAATCGGCTGGGTGACATTGCGGCTGCCGGCAACCTCCTTGACATCTTTCGGGGAGAGGAAATCCATGAGGCGCATGGCCTGCTGCAAAGGTGTCCGCGGATGGTAAACCAGGGCTTTTTTCATGTCATAGATTTTCACCCAGTCCCGATTGAGGAGAATAATCCTTATCAGCTCTTCACTGCTGCTGCGATTCTGCGCCACGGCCAGCACTTCGCCCTCGGTAATGCGGGGATTACGCAATACGGAGGTACTGACCTGCTTGTTCGCCTCACGGAGCAGCAGGGTCCGCCACTCCTTGTCCCCCGTCAGCGCCATCTTGATTTTTTCGTTGACGGTCATCTCCTGCAGCAGCTGATACTTGCTCAGCGCGTCCTCATCCTCATCTTCGGCAAAATCCTCATCACCCGCGTCGTCCTGAACGCAGGATGCCGCGGAAGTGGATTGTTGCCCGTCGTCATCGTTGGCTTCGGCCGGTAGCTCTTCCGGTTCCGGTTCCTGCCAGCCGAGGCGCAAACGCGTCATTCTGTCGGCATGGGGATTGTTGATGATCGCCAGCCGCAGGGTGTCCGACTTATCAAGGGCGGTGTCATTGTGCGATAACATCTCCAGCACATCGCCCCTGGCATTTTCCGCCAGAAATTGCAGGCTGCGCAGGCTGGTCTGGGGATGGACCAGCACCTTCTCCATCACCGGTGAGTCCTCCAACCGCAAGCGCACGATCAGATCAATGACAGCTGAATGCAGCTCCGGCCGGGACAGGGCAGCCAGCAGTATCTGTGCCGGTAACGTGTTCAGGGTCGAAAGGGCTTCTTCTTTTAACTCCTCGTTCTCACCATGATAAAAAACAAAGAGCACCATCACCAGGTTCGGGCCGGACATGGGCAAGGCGCCACGGGCGGCCGCCAGGCGCACACTGTGTCCGCCCCATTTACTCATGATCCGGGCAACCTCAGCGGGGATCTTGATCTCTACCTTTTCACTGCCTGAGGGCTTGACCACCGCCAATGTCTCCTTAGTCTGATTTTTTACCCCGAAGCTCCAACGCTTCCGAACGCACACCGGTCCCGGACGCCTCAAAATGACGCTTCAGCTGTTCAGCACGCTCCTGATCCAGCGGCTCAATAAGCAACAGGGTGCCTGACAGGGTCATCTCAACCGTTTTTTGGGTTACGGTCATGCCTGCATCGGCCAGTGTCTTCTGCAGAGCGAGGGCCCGCTCGGGGCTCTGGAAGGAGGCAGCATACAGGGCCCTTCGGCCGTTTTCCGGCATGGTGAAGGCTGACGGGACAACGGCTTGCATCCGCCGCAGCTGCTCTTCGGCCTCAGTCACTGAATAGCTGCCGGCAAAAAGGCGGATCATGCGCACCGGACCTGTGCCTTTAAGCGAACGGGGGGCAAGAGCGTGCTGTTGCAGATAATCGGTGGCCTGCTGCCGGGCGTGGGAATCGATAAAGGGGCCGATCGTCACCCGATAGAGGGGGGCAACCACCGCCGGTGGCACGACTGCCGCCTGCTCCGCATCCGGCGGCGCGGCGGCAACCACGACCGGCTCTTCCTGCCTTTCCGGCGCCCTGGTCGCTGCTGTTTTTTCTGTTACTGGCGGGGCCGGCCGGTCAGGCATCGGCATGTGGATAGCGGCCGGCGGCGGTGACGGCACCTGGGGCCCGGGCGGCAACAACGGGAAGGTGCTGAGAAAAAAACCGATAGCGACAGACCAGACGACAACGACCAGCAACAACAAAATCCCGTTCAGGGAGAAGCGCCGCCGGGGCACCGGCCTGACTTCACCAGCGGTTACATCCGCCAGGGTCGGGTATTTAGGCGCAGCTGCGGCACCGGCTTCAATCGCTGGGTCCGCTGCATTTTCCCGCGCTACCGGGCGCTGTGCCGGCTGATTGTGGAGGCTGTCGTCGGTCATCCGTCTGCTCCTTGATGAATCCGGCCCAACCACCCTGTACCAGAGGGGTCAGGCCGGACTCCTGCCTCCCTGAACCCCGTTATTCTTCCGTTTTCATGTCCTCAAGAATTTTTGCCGTCTGGTGGGACGGAACCTCTTCGTACTTGCTGAACTCCATGGTGAACATCCCGCGATCCGAGGTCATGGAGCGCAGTTCGGGTGCGTAGCGCAACACTTCGGCCATCGGCACTTCGGACCGGATGACCTGACTGTTGGCCTGGGGCTCAACGCCGATAACCTTGCCGCGACGGGAATTCAGGTCGCCGATGACATCTCCCATGCAATCATCCGGCACGGTAATTTCCATGGCCATGATCGGCTCCAGCAGCACCGGCTTGCACTGCTCCATCGCCTTTTTAAAGGCCATGGAACCGGCGACCTTGAAGGCCATCTCCGATGAATCGACGGAATGGTGGGACCCATCATAAAGGGTCACCTGGACATCGACCACCTGACTCTTGGTCAAGGGACCGGTTTTCATCGCCTCGACAATACCCTTGTCAACAGCGGGGATATAGTTGCGCGGCACGACCCCGCCAACAACCTTGTCGACAAACTCATAGCCGGCCCCGCGCGGCAGAGGTTTGACCTCGATCCAGACGTCCCCGTACTGGCCACGGCCGCCGGACTGTTTCTTGTATTTGCCCTGGACCTGGGTCGAGGCCTTGATCGTTTCGCGGTAAGGAACCTTCTGTTCCTTGAGGATCACATCCGCCCCGTATTTCCGCTTCAGCCGCTCAACCGCCACTTCCAGATGAATCTGCCCCATGCCGGACAGCACCATTTCCTTGGTCTCTTCGTCGCGGGTAACAGTCAGGGTCGGATCCTCTTCCATGAGCCGCTGCAAACCGGTGTAGATCTTGTCCTCATCCCCCTTGTTGCGCCCTTCTAAAGCAAAGGAGATAATCGGCTTCAACGGCACCAGCGGCTCATACAGCACCTGCTCTTTGAGATCACACAGGGTGTCACCGGTTGCCGTGGCCTTGAGTTTCGGCACTGCGACAATATCCCCGGCTGATGCTTCATCCAGGGGAGTCTGCTTTTTCCCTTCCATTTTATACAGGTGGCTGATCCGCTCCTTTTCATCGCGGTTCGGATTGTAGACCACCGTATCCGCCTTCAGGGTACCGGAATACAGACGCATCAGTGTCAACTTGCCGGCATAGGGGTCATTGATGGTTTTGAACACCATGGCGGAGAAGGGTTCATCCGGGCTGGGCTGGCGCTCGACGGGTTCATCGGTCCCCGGCTTGACCCCGACCTGGGTACCTTTGTCGATGGGTGACGGCAAGCAGGCAACGATGTAATCAAGCAGCTGGCGGATTCCGATATTGGCGGTGGCGCTGCCGCAGAAGACCGGCGTGAACACCCCGGTCAGAGCCCCCTCGCGCAGACCACGCATGATGTCATCTTCCGAAAAGGTTTCCCCTTCCAGATAGCGTTCCATCAGCTCATCATCGGCTTCGGCGGCCGCTTCGACGAGCAGTTCGCGCAACCTTGCGGCTTCCTTTTCGTACTCCGCGGGGACATCGACCTCATCAAAGGCGCCGGTCTCGTCAAATTTGTACAGACGCGCCTTCATCCGCACCAGGTCGATAGTGCCCTTGAAGTCGGCCTCGGCGCCGATGGGCATGGTGACAATCACCGCCCGTGCGCCCAGGGACTTCTCCATATCATCGACGGCCTTGAGAAAATCGGCCCGTTCCTTATCCATTTTATTGACAAAAGCGATACGCGGCACCTCAAAGGTTTCGCACCAGTCCCAGATACGGCGGGTCTGTGCCTTGGTGCCCGAAATAGCGGAGACAATAACCACCGCGCCGCCGAGAATGCGCAGGCAGCGGCGGGTATCATGCAGAAAGTTACTGACTCCCGGGGTATCAACGATATTGAGATTATAGTCGTGCCAGCGACAGTGATTAAGGCTGGCACTCAAGGTTGACTTGCGCTTGATCTCTTCCTCTTCAAAATCCATGGACGAGGTGCCCAGATCAACCTTCCCCAGGGTCTGAGTCATGTTCGTGTTGAACAGTATGGCTTCAACCAGAGAGGTCTTTCCGGCACCATTGTGCGCCACAATTCCAAGATTTCTCACCTTTGTCGTGTCGTGCTTGGCCATGAATTTCTCCTTTGCAAGATGAAGTGTCACCCCGGGGGCAACTTAAGGCAAATAAATTCCATCCACCAATAGCATGCGCGCTTGCACATCCTTGTCACTGTTACAAAATATCGCCTTCAACTCCGGTTACGTTCGTAGATAATCCGCAACCCCTCCAGGGTCAGGTAAGGCTCGACCCTGTCGATACAATCCGTTGCCGCGGCAATGGGAGCGGCCAGACCACCCGTGGCGATCACCTGGGGAGCTTCGCTCATTTCCTGTTTCATACGCCGGACGATCCCCTCGACCAGACCGACATAACCATAGAAGATACCGGCCTGCATGCTTTGCACCGTATTCTTGGCAACAATCTGCGTCGGCCGCAGAAACTCTACCCGCGGTAACTTGCTGGTGCGTTGAAACAGGGCCTCGGCAGAGATGCCGATACCCGGAGAGATGGCCCCGCCCTGATAGCTACCATCGGCGGAAATAACATCGAAGGTTGTGGCCGTGCCGAAATCGACAATGATCAAAGCCGTTCCCGTCTTTTCATAAGCCGCAACAGCATTGACAATCCGGTCCGCACCCACCTCTTTCGGATTGTCATAACGGATCGGCATCCCGGTTTTGATCCCTGCGCCGACCACATAGGGAACCAGTTGAAAGTACTTTTTGCACAGTTCTTCCATGGTATTGAGCATGGACGGCACGACACTGGAGACGATCACGTCCCTCAGCTCCTTTGCCTCAACACCCCGTAAAGCGAAGAGCTGATAGACCAGCATAGCGTACTCATCAACGGTACGCTGTTTGTCGGTGGCAATGCGCCAGTCGTGCCGCAGACGGCGATCCTGATAAACCCCGAGAACCGTGTTGCTGTTACCAACGTCGATGACCAGCAGCATAAAACATTATCCTTCTTTTTTGCTCACGACACCAACCGGACATCACCGGCGACAATCCGCTCGACACAACCATCTTCCCGTTGCAGCTTAAGGGCGCCATCGCTTTCCAGACCGACAACGACCCCGCACCGGGAGGTATCTCCGGCGCCAACCCTGACCGTCCGGTTGACGATGGGGCAGAGGGCCTCCCAGCGGCTGCGGATGGGGGCAAATCCCTGTTCGAGAAATTCACCGTAATAGACATCAAGACGTTCCAGCAGCAATTTAAGAAAATGCGGCCGGTCAACCCGCTGTCCCGTTTGCAGAAGAACAGAGGTCGCCGGATAGGTCAACTCCCGGGGAAACTGGTCAGCGGTCATGTTCAGATTGACGCCGATGCCGAGGATCACATAGTTGATGCGCTCCGTCTCCGCGTCCATCTCATTGAGCAGACCCGCAATCTTTGCACCGTCAATGAGAATATCGTTCGGCCACTTGACCTCAGCCGGCAGGCCGCAGACCTCGGCCAGGGTCGTGGCCACGGCAACAGCAGAAAGGAAGGTCAACTGCGGCGCCTGCTGCACCGGGATATCGGGGCGTATCAGCAGCGACAGATAGAGATTGACCCCCGGCGGCGACTGCCAGCGCCGGCCGAGACGCCCCCGGCCCGCCAGTTGATGGTCGGCCACCAGCACCAGGCCCTCAGCGGCTCCGGCCTCTGCCCTCTTTTTCAGCTGCAGATTGGTCGAATCGGTCTGCGGCAGGATCTCCAGTGACCGACCGAGGATGCGACTGTCCATATCCCTTAAGGCATCCGTAGCCGACAAGGCATCGGGACGGTGAAGCAAGCGATATCCCCTGGCATGAACAGCCTCAATGACAAAACCGGAGCTGCGCAACACCTTGATCTGCTTCCACACCGCGGCCCGGGAGACCTGCAGACGGCGGCTGATCTCCTCGCCGGAGATCGCCTCAGGAGCGGCGTCACCCAGTAATTGGACAATGTTGTCGCGGGTCGACGGTCGATCCATCATCACTTGAACAGCATGGAGATATCGGCGGCCTTGACCGAATGGGTCAGAGCGCCGACGGAAATGATATCAACACCGGTTTCAGCAATAGCCCGCACCCGATCAAGGCTGACACCACCGGAGGCCTCCACCAGTGTCCTTCCGGCGATCAGAACCACCGCACCCGTCATCTGCTCGATACTCATGTTGTCGAGCATGATGATATCGGCCCCGGCATCCACGGCCTCCTGCACCTCATCCAGGGTGCTGGTTTCCACCTCGATCTTCAGGGTATGCGGCACCCTGGCCCTGGCGCCGGCAATGGCCGCAGCGATACCACCGGCAGCAATGATGTGATTTTCCTTGATGAGAACCCCGTCGAACAGACCGATGCGATGATTGCGGCCGCCGCCGGTGCGTACGGCATATTTGTCCAGGGCGCGCAACCCGGGGACGGTCTTGCGGGTATCAACAATCATGGCCCCGGTGCCGGCAACCGCCTCGACATAATCGGCGGTGAGGGTGGCAATGGCCGACATTCGCTGCAGCAGATTCAGCGCCACCCGCTCTCCCTGCAGCAGACTCCGGGAAGAGCCCTTGATCCAGGCCAGAACCTCACCCTTGTTGACCCTTTGACCGTCAGCAAAGATCTTTTCAAAACGAACCTCGGCATCCAGGCAGGAGAATACCGCCGCGGCGACATCGAGACCGGCCAGCACAAAAGCCTCCTTCGCCACCAATTGCGCATGGGAGCGGGCATCCGCGGCGATGGTCGCCAGGGTGGTGATATCGCCCAGGCCGATGTCTTCCTGCAGGGCGGTATGGATAATTCTCTCAATCTCAAACTGCATGGACCAACTCCCGGATTCCTGACAAGTGACCTCCTAGAACCTGCTGAATTCACAGCGACAAAACGCCGTTTACCTATAGCACACCGCTGACCGGGGTCGCAACTGAAAACAGGCTGTTCGTTCCGGCGAATCTTCTTTACATTTCCGCAACTTGTGATAGAAAATAAACAGTTAACCGTCATCGTGAAGATTGGCGGAGGACGCCCGGGCTGCATCATCAACCGATATGCCCCTGGCGTTTTCAATCCAGCAAAGGAGTTTTTCCATGAAAACAATACATGCTGTTTTTGCCTGCAGCCTCCTGCTGCTTGTGGCTGGTTGTGTCGGCAAAGCAACCCACCAGCAGCTAGCCAATGAGGCGGACTTGCTCCGTCAGGATGTCGCCAGACTCACCTCGGTCGAAGCTGAACTGCGACGGGACAAGCAGATTCTGCAGGCCGACCTGACCGAACTCAACGCCCGGATGGCCGAGGCCCTGCAGCAGAATTCCCAGTTTCAGCGGGAACTGCTTGTTGCCCGCTCCGATCGCCAGCGCCTCGAAGGAGAGGTCGCATCACTTAGCCGGCAACTGACTGAAAGCAATAACACGATTGTCGCTCTGCAGCGTGAGCTGGACAAGGAACGCGTCGCCCGGGAGGCACGTCTTGCCCAGGTCAGACACACCTATGAAGAGCTGGTCGGAGCCCTGGAAGAAGAAATCGAGAGGGGGGAACTGACCATTTCCAACCTTGAAGGCAAACTGACGGTCAACCTTCTTAATCAGATTCTGTTTGCGTCAGGGGAGACCCGCCTGCGCGATGAAGGCAAAAAAGTCCTCAGAAGTCTGGGCGATGTACTTGCCCGCTTTCCCGACCGGGCCCTGCAGATTGCCGGCCACACGGACAACGTGCCCATCAGCTCAAACCTGAAGGAACGCTACCCGACCAACTGGGAGCTGTCGACAGCCCGGGCGACCAGCGTCATTCACTTTCTCCAGCAGGAGGTCGGCCTGCCCGGCGACCGTCTCATCGCCGCCGGATTCAGTCAGTATCAACCGGTGGCCCCCAACGACACGACGGAGGGGCGTTCCCGGAACCGCCGGATTGAAATCCTGCTGGTGCCCTTTGCCGCTGAAGAGAACTGATACTGCAGGCCAAAGCTAGAACTGCAGGGATTTCAGCTGAAGGAACTCTTCGAGTCCGTAACGGCCGAGCTCGCGGCCGATGCCCGACTGTTTGTAGCCGCCGAAAGGTGCCAGCAGATTAAAGCGGCCGCCATTGATGTCGACCTGTCCGGCCTGCAGTTTGCGGGCGATACGTTCGGCGTGGTCCCGATCCTGCGACCAGACGCCTGCCGCCAGTCCGTAATCGGTGCTGTTGGCGACAGCAACGGCTTCCTCTTCATCGTCGTAGGTCATGATGCACAGAACCGGGCCGAAAATCTCCTCCCGGGCGATCTTCATCGACGGTGACACCCGCCCGAAAATCGTCGGCTGAACATAATACCCAAGGGGCAATCCTTCCGGTGGTTCAAGCCCTCCGGCCAGCAATTCGGCTCCCTCCTCCAGCCCGGAGCGCATATAAGCAAGAACCCGGTCCCGCTGCTGCGACGACACCAGAGGGCCGATGCGGGTGGCGCTGTCCAAAGGACTGCCCGCGACGTAGCCCGCGACCTGCTTAACCGCCAGTTCGACAATCTCGTCATATTTCTCCCGAGGAACCAGCATCCGGGTATGGGCGTTACAGGTCTGGCCGGAATTGAGAAAACAACTGCTGACCGTCGCCTTGACCGCCGTGACCAGATCAGCATCGGCGAGCAGCACCGCAGCGGATTTGCCGCCCAGCTCCAGAGAGACAGGTTTGATCAACCGGGCAGCATGAGCCGCAATCTTCCTGCCCGTTGCCGTCGACCCGGTAAAGGACAGCATATCGACAGCGGCATGGGTTGCGAGGGCTTCGCCGACCTCGGCACCGTAACCGGACACCAGGTTGAAGACCCCCGGCGGCAGGCCGCAGGAATCGACGATACGGGCCAGCACAAAGGCATTGAGGGGCGTCAGCTCACTGGGTTTGGCCACGACGGTACATCCGGCGGCAAGGGCAGCGGCCACCTTGATCAGCAACTGATGCAGTGGATAGTTCCAGGGGGTGATGGCCGCGACCACGCCGACCGGTTCCTTGAGGACCAGGGAGTTGCCGATACGCTCGGAAAAGGCATAGTCTTCGAGCAGGGCGATATAGCTCTCCAGCACCATGGGCGGCAGGCCCGCCTGAATGCGCTGGCTGAGCTTGAGCGGCATGCCGAGCTCGGTGGTTATCAGCTCGGCCATTTCCGGCGCGGCGGCGACAAGCTCCTGATGGATCTGCACCAGATAGCTGCGTCGCACCTGGGGGCTGCTCGCCGACCACCCCGGCAGAGCCTCGCTAGCGGCGGCAACCGCCCGGTCGACGTCTGCCGCCGTTCCCGCCGGCACCTCGCCGACAACCCCTTCCGTCGCTGGATTGATCACCGGGATCAGCTGATCGCCGGCTGCTTCCTGCCAGCGCCCGTCATAATAATGTTTATGGTATCTGTGCATCGTCAAGATCCCTTTCTTGTGGTTGCCGGCAACCCGGTATCGGTCCGCTGACGGATAGATCACGGGTAGCCGTGCGCATAAGCAGTTACAAGCATAGCAAATTTCACAAGCGGGTAAAATCGACGACAGACAAACAGCTCAGGGACTGCGCCGGAACCCTGATTCGACAACCGCCACACCCAGGATAATCGAACCGCCGACAACAACCGCTAGTGACGGCACCTCGTGGATAGCCAGCCAGGCCAGGAGGATGGAGACCACCGGCTGCATGCAGCCGATCAGGGATACGGATTTTGCCGCCAGGGTTTTCAGGCTCAGGGCATAAAGGGTGTGGGCGGCGGCAGTACCGAACAAGCCAAGAACCACCAGCCACCACCAGCCTGAAGGCGCCATCTGCTGCACCCGCTCCACCCGCACAAAGGGGATAAAGAGCAGCGCGATAGCGATGAGCTGATGAAACATCAGGGTGCCGCTCGGGATCTGTGAAAAACAGTACTTCTGCAGCAGGTTGCGCACGGCGAACAGCAGAGCGGAAAAGACCCCCCAGCAGGCCCCGGCCAGCACCTGCCCCGACCCGCCACTGCGCAGATCCGGCCAGACCATGATCAGCAGCCCGGCAAAAACCAGCAGCCCTGACAGCAGATCGCGTCCGGCCAGAGGCTTGCGGGTAAACAGGGGCTCCAGCAGGATGGTGATCATGGGATAGCTGAACAGGGCGAGAATACCGACAGCAACGGTGGCTATCTGCATGGCGTGGAAGAAGGTCCCCCAGTGCACGCCCATCAGGACGCCCAGACCGTAAACGCCCGCCAGCCGAGGGAACGAGGAAACAGCAAGGGGAAACTTCAGCAACCGGTAGACACAGTAAAAGCCGCCGATAGCGATGACACTGCGCAGCTGGGTTATGGTAAAGGCGTCAAGGGGGATCAGTTTCGACAGGGCCCCGTTGAGGCTCAACAGGGTCAGACCGAGATAGAGAAGCAGCACATCACGATCAGGCGTGACAACCAGGCGGGAGGACACGGGGTTCAGACCAGGACGCGTCAAATCCCCAGGTAGGCCCTGCGTACCTCGTCGTTAGCGAGCAGGCTTTCCGCAGAATCAACCAGGGTAATCCGTCCATTTTCCATGACATAACCACGGTCAGCTAGCTTCAGGGCCTGGTTGGCGTTCTGCTCAACCAGAAAGATCGTGGTGTTGTTTTCCTTGTTGATCTGGCGGATGATCTCGAAAATCTGTTTGATAATCAGTGGTGCCAGGCCCAGGGAGGGTTCATCCAGCAACAGAACCCGGGGACGGGCCATGAGCGCCCGGGAAATGGCCAGCATCTGCTGCTCCCCGCCGGAGAGAGTGCCACCGAGCTGATTCTGCCGCTTTTCGAGTATAGGAAACAGGGTCATGACATAGTTGAGATCCTGCTGAATCTGGCGTTTGTTGGTCCTGAGAAAGGCTCCCATCTCCAGGTTTTCCAGCACCGTCATGTCAGGAAAAATACGCCGGCCCTCCGGCACCTGCACAACCCCCTTTTTCACAATACCTTCAGGACTCAGCTCATGAATCGGGTCGCCGTCAAGGTAAACCTCGCCAAAACGTGGGGGAGTAATACCGCAAATCGACATCAGGGTGGTGGTTTTACCGGCACCATTGGCACCGATCAGGGCGACGATCTCCCCTTCCTCAACCTCGATACTGACATCTTTAAGCGCCTGAATATTCCCGTAGTAGGTCTGAATATTCTGCAAGCTAAGCATCGGCTTCCTCTCCCAGATAGGCTTCGATCACTTTCGGGTTGTCCCTGATTTCCAGGGGCGACCCTTGGGCGATTTTCTTTCCATACTCCATGACATAGATGGGATTCGAGATCTTCATGACCAGCTTCATGTCATGCTCGATCAGCAGAATAGCAACCTGCTTCTCTTCACTGATGCGGCAGATCAGCTGATCCAGCTCGGCTGTCTCGTAGGGGTTCATGCCGGCCGCCGGCTCGTCAAGGAGCAGCAGAAAAGGATCGGTTGCCAGAGCACGGGCGATCTCCAGCCGGCGCTGCGCACCGTAGGGCAGGTTTCTGGCAAACTCGTTCACAAACTTGTCCAACCCGACGGTTTCCAGCAGCTGATAGCTGCTTTCGACGATGGCCTGTTCTTCCTCGCGGACACTGCGATTGCGAATGATCGAGCGGAAAATCCCCGCTTCGGTCCGGCAATGCCGGCCGATCATGACATTTTCCAGTACCGTCATACCGGGGAACAGCCGGATATTCTGAAAGGTTCTGGCCAGCCCCATTTCCGTGACGCGGTTGGGCTTGAGTCCGTTGAGACGCCGGGTCTCAAGGCCCTTGGGGTGGAGCAGGATATCTCCTGACGTCGGCGTGTAGATTCCGGTGACACAGTTGAAAAAGGTCGTCTTGCCGGCACCGTTGGGTCCGATCAGGGCGGCGATTTCCCCCTCATGAACCGCCAGCGATACACTATCGACCGCGCGCAGTCCACCGAAGTCCATGGTCAACCCCTTGACTTCCAGGAGCTTGTGTTTTTTATCCGTCATGAGCCGTTTTATCCTTCGAGCCTTTGTATTGGTAGATTTGCCGCAGATTACTGATCAGTCCCTGGGGCCGGAAGATCATCATCAGGGTCATGGCCGCGCCGAACACCAGCATCCGGTACTCTGAAAAGGCGCGCAGATATTCCGGCAACAGCACCAGAATAAAGGCTCCCAGAATAACCCCGAGGATAGAGCCCATCCCGCCAAGAACAACAATGGAAAGAATAATCGCCGACTGCATGAAGGTAAAACCGGCCGGATTGATAAAGGTGGTTTTAGCTGCGAAGACCACACCGACCATCCCTGCCCAGAAAGCACCAAGGGCATAGGCCGACAATTTGGTACGGGCCATATCGATGCCCATGGCGACGCAGGCAACCTCATCCTCACGCAGAGCGATCCAGGCGCGACCGACACGACTGTTCTTCAACCGATTGGTGACGATGATGGTCAGGATCACCAGGGCGACGATGATATAGTAAATAAAAACCGTCGACTGCTCCAGGGTCATCTCCAGGCCGAAAAGACCAGGTCGATCGATGTTGGCGATGCCGCTCGGGCCCTTGGACAGAGTTTTCCAGTTTTCCATGACGACCTTGAAGATCATGCCGAAGCCCAACGTCACGATGGCCAGATAATCTCCACGCAAACGCAGGATGGGAAAGCCCAGCAGTACCCCGAACAAACAACCGAGAACACCACCGATGGGCAGCACCATCCAGAACCCCAGATCAAAATTGGCGTTGAGAATGGCGTAAGTGTAGGCCCCGACCCCAAAGAACGCGACATAGCCAAGATCCAGCAGTCCGGCCAGACCGACACCGATATTCAGGCCCAGCCCCAGCACCACGAAAATCAGTGCCGTCACCATGATACTGGTCTGATAGGTATCGAACACCAGCGGAAAAATTGCCGCCAGTACCAGCAGTACGGCCATTGCCCGATTACGCAACTGGACATTATCCAGAGCTGCCTGCAACGGCCCCCGGGTATCAACCCCCTCTTCCGCCTTCCTCGTCTGGCGCTTGCGCCGCGCCAGCATGTAGCGCCAGCAGTAGGACAGAACAAAAGCGCCGATGGCCACCCACAGGATATTGCCCCAACGCCAAACGACAACGTTTTCGATGGTATTAACCCGAACCACGAGCAGCGGAAAGGTCAGAAACACAAACCACAAAGAGATCAGGAGCGATTGTTTGAGCTCACGTACCATATGACAACCTAAACCTTCTGCTTGCGGACCTTGCCGAGAATCCCGGCCGGTCTGACAATAAGTATCACCACGAGCAGGACAAAGGTCAGCACATCCTCATAGTCACTGGAGAAATAACCGGCGGCAAAACTTTCCGACCAGCCGATGATCAGCCCCCCGAGCACCGCACCCGGAATGGAACCGATCCCCCCCAGGACGGCTGCGGTAAAAGCTTTGACCCCGGCCAGAAAACCGATATAGAAGTTGACCTGCCCGATATAGGAGGCCACCAGCACCCCGCCGATGGCCGCCAGCACCGACCCGATAACAAAGGTCAGGGAGATGACCCGGTCGACATTGATACCTACCAGCCGCGCCATGCTCAGATCCTGCTGGGTTGCCCGCATCGCTTTGCCGACCCGGGATTTTTTAATCAGCAGGGTCAGCAGCACCATGGTGATGAGGGTGGTAATAAGAATCACCAGCTCCGGCGAGCCGATAATGTGGGCTACCGGATCCATAAAGGCGAAACTCGGAATCAGCCGCGGAAAGGGCAAAAAATCGGGGGTTTGGGCCAGCAGAACGTAATTCTGCAGAAAAATCGACATGCCGATGGCGCTGATCAGTGGTGACAACCGCGGTGACCCGCGCAGGGGCCGGTAGGCAATTTTCTCCAGGGTATAACCATAAGCCGCGGCATAGATAATGGCGATGGCCGCCGCCAGCACCAGAATGGCAAAACCGCTCAACCCGTAGATGGTACAGACACCGGCCACGATCAGTGCGACAAAAGCGCCGATCATGTAGATCTCGCCATGAGCGAAATTGATCAGCTGAATAATGCCGTAGACCATGGTGTAGCCAAGGGCGATGAGAGCATAGATACTCCCCCGGGTCAGGCCACTGAAGAAAAGTTCGAGAAAATATTCGATATCCATAATAGGTTTCCATCGCCCGTGGATTCAGGGCTGCCGGGCACAGCACACAGCTCGGGGGACTGCGTACGGCAACAGTCCCCCGTCTGGAATCATGTAAGGGACTCCATCTGATGATGGAGTCCCTTACGACGGTCGGCAGATCTTACTGCATTTCAACAAAAGCACCGTTCTCCACCTTGAACACGGAGAAACCGACACCTTCGGCGTCACCCTTTTCATCGAACTTGATATTGCCAACGGGTGTTTCCACATATTGGGTACGCAGGGCATTGACCACCGCGTCGTAGTCGGTGCTGCCGGCCTTCTCAATGGCGTTGAGCAGGGCCTGGGTCGCAGCATAGCCTTCCTGGAAGAAGGCGCCCGGCTCAGCACCGTAGGCATCGCGGAAGGATTGAACCGCAGCCTGATTCAGCGGCAGTGCGGAGAGATCCTTGGGCCCGGTCATGTAAGCGCCTTCAGCAGCGGTTCCGGCGACATTGAGGAAGCTGTCGTCCTTGACACCGTCGTCAGAGATAAAAACGGCATCGACCCGACGGCGCTCCAGCTGGGTCACCAGTTTCGAGGCTTCCGGATGGTAGCCACCGAAGATCAGAGAATCTGCATTCTCGCGACGAACCCGCTGGACCACGGACGAATAGTCCATGGCGCCGGGGGTAATACCCTCAAACATCACCACTTCGACACCCTTTTCGTCAAGGCGCTGTTTGGCGAACTCGGCAAAGCCGCGACCATAATCGCCCCGGTCGTGCAGAACCGCGACCTTTTTGACACCGAGCTTGTCAATAGCATAGTCAACAGCCAGCTTCGCCTGCATGTCGTCGGAGGCGATGGTGCGGAAAAAGTTGGGATACTCGCCACTCTGGGTCAACGGCGGATTGGTCGCTGATGGGGACATGACCGGAATCTTCGCTTCGCGGTAGATACCGAGAGCCGCCCGGGTCGCACCGGAACAGATATGCCCCAGCACCACATGGGCGCCGTCGGTGACCAGACGGGTGGCGACATTGGTGGCAATATTGGGATCGCACTGTTCATCCTGGATCAGCAGCTCCACCTGTTTGCCCAGCACCCCGCCACGCTCGTTCACTTCTTTGACCACCAGCTGCGCTGCCCGCATGGTCGGAATGCCGTAGGGGGCCAGGTCTCCACTGTGCGGGCCGGCAACACCCAGTTTGATCGTGTCAGCCATGGCTCCACCAGGAACCAGGACACACAATGCCAGAATCGCTGTCGCTAAAAACGCACCAACCTTTTTCATCTGTTACCTCCTTGTGAGTTTCATCTGAACAAACATCTTTTTAGAACCAGCATTTATAATGCACCCCAGAAGCGGGGTCAACAATTTATCACCGGCGCAACCATTTCCCTGCGAATCTTTTGCCCTAGCGGCCCAGCAGATCATGACGGAGCCCCTGCCACACCGGTTGCAGATCAGCCACCGCCATCAGATCCGCCGGAGGGGACTTCTCGATATCGGGCAGCAGCACCACATCCAGCCGCGCACCATCCTTCGCGGCGATGGAATCCGCCACCTCGACCTGTTGTTGCAACTCGGCCGCGCCATCGACAAAAAAACCCTGGGCCTTGCCCTGATCGTAAAAAATCAGAGTACAGTCCGCGTCGGTATAAACGCGCAGGCAGGCACTCAGCCCCTCGCTGCTGATCTGCCGTTGCAGACCGGCCACATCCAGTTGCCGCACATCAAGGGCTGACCTCTCGACCGTGCCCCGCAACAGGGCATGGAGATGCAGAGCCAGGTCGCTACCGATGTGATAGATATTCAACCGGGCATGGCCGGCGATGGACAGGCTGAAAATGCGCGTCAGGGCGTCAAAAGCGATAAGACCTGTCCTGTCCTCGCCGTCAAAGACGGCATCGATCAGGTGGCCGTCCTGAAACAGGACAAGCCCTGCCCCTTGCGCGTCATCGAAGCGCAGGTAGCCGCTGAAGCGGCCGCGACGCAGCTTCTCCATGGCCTGAGGCAGGTTGATGCGCGCCGGATTGACCTGCGGTCGAACGGTTTTACCTCTGGGCAGGTGCAACATCACTGGGCCTCCATCGATTCGTGCGCCGGAAAATCCACACTTTACTGACAGGCAGCTCAGAGTTCAAGCCCCCTGCAACTGCTCCCACCGCTGATACTTCTCTTCGAGCTGATCTTTGCGCTGCTGGTGCTCGCGACTGAGGGTGCGCCACCGCTCCTGATCCTGATACAGCTCCGGCTCGGCCATCTGCTGCTCCAGCTTCGTCAACTCGTCCTCGGCCCGAGTAATCTCATCCTCAAGCTGGCTCAGCTCACGCTGTCTCCGTTGTTCCTTGCGCTGTTCCTCCTTGCGCTCGGCATGGGCCCTGATCCGCTGTTCCTTCTCCTCATGCTGGCCGTTGCCACCGTCCCTGTCCATCTGTTGCTCAACGCGCTTGAGGCTGTGGCTGACATCGCCGACTTCCTGCCGGGCAACGAGAAAGTCCGCGTAGTTCCCCGGATAAGAGTCAATTCTGCCGGCGCCGACGCTGATCACCCGGGTGGCCAGAGCATCGACAAAATAACGATCATGCGAAACAAAAACAATGGTGCCGCTGTATTTTCTCAAGGCCTCAAGAAGGACCTGTTTCGATTGCAGGTCCAGGTGGTTGGTCGGCTCGTCGAGGAGCAGCAGATTGGCCGGACGCAGCAGCAGTTTGGCCAGGGCCAGTCGGTTACGCTCACCGCCCGACAAAACCCGCACCGGTTTGTCTATATCGTCCCCTGAGAACAGAAAGGCCCCGAGAATATTGCGCAGCTTCGGCACCATGGGGACCGGCGCGTCCGCCAGAATTTCCTCATAAACACTGCGGGACCCATCCAGGGTTACCGCCTGATCCTGGGCGAAATAGGCCTGGGCCAGATTGTGACCTTCCTGGCGCGTGCCGGCAACCGGCGCCTCAACCCCGGACAAAAGGCGCATCAGGGTCGACTTGCCCGCGCCGTTGGGGCCGACAAGGGCGACACGCTCCCCCTGCAGGATATCCAGATCGATATTTTCCAGCACTTTCAGGTTTCCATAATGCTGGGATGCCGCTTTCAGACTCAGGGCAATGCGCCCCCCTTTGGGCGGCGGAGGGAAGGTGAAGGCAATCTTCTTCCGCTCCGGCGGCAGACAGATGCGTTCGATTTTTTCCAGCTGCTTGACCCGGCTCTGAACCTGAGACGCCTTGTTGGCCTGATAACGGAAGCGGCTGATGAAGGCCTCGATCCGGGCAATCTCTTCATCCTGCTGCTGTTTGGCCGCCTTCAGCGCGGCGATCCGCTCGTCCCGTGCCTGGATGTAACGGCTGTAATTGCCGGGGTATTCCGTCAGACTGCCGTTCCAGATTTCAACAATCCGAGTCACGACCTGATCGAGAAAATACCTGTCATGGGAGACCAGCACCACGGCAAAGGGATAGTTCTGCAGGTAGCCTTCAAGCCAGTCCCGCGCCGGCAGGTCGAGGTGATTGGTCGGTTCATCAAGGAGCAGCAGATTGGGTCGTTGCAGCAACAATTTCGCCAGGGCGATCCGCATCTGCCAGCCACCGGAAAAGTGTTCGCAGGGACGGTCAAAATCGTCCTGACTGAAGCCGAGACCATGGAGGACGCGCCCGACCTCAGCTTCCATCTGATAACCGCCGCGCTGTTCGAACTGCTGTTGCAGCTCGGCGTAATGGCTCAAGACATCCGCTGAACTGTCTGCCGACAAGGTCCGCTCCAGCCCCTGCAATTCCCGCTGCAGTTGCTGCAGATGAATCAAGGCGCTCTGTGTTTCCGCGAACAGGGACCGATCCCGGTGGACCAGCCCTTCCTGAGGGAGATAACCGAAGGTTGTTCCCTTGGCGATCTGGACCGTGCCCGCGTCGGCTTCCACCAACCCGGCCAGGAGTTTCAGCAGCGTCGACTTACCGGCGCCGTTGGCACCGCACAAACCGATACGATCCGTAGGACGGATATGCCAGTCGATGGCGGCAAACAAGCGACGATCCGCAAAATATTTTTCAATACCTCTGAGTTGCAGCATAGTCGTTAAAACAATTCGATAAAAGAGAAAGAAAGCCGTGCCACTTATACACCAATGAACAGCTTTCGGGCAAAAAAATGGAGGCCGCCATATCATCATGGCAGCCTCCATTGTCCACAGGTCCCGTTCGCACCGACGATTCCAGAGCCTGACGATCCCTTCTCTTTGTTCTAATTGAAATAACGCACCATGTATTCTTCGATGACCTCGGCGATCTTCGCTTCGTTCAGCCGCGCATTGTTGATAATCAGATGATACAGGTTCGGCTCCTCCACCTTCTGCTGGACAAAACGCTTGATAAAATCCTCCCGCTGGTTTTGCAGCCGCGCAATATAATCACGCGCTTCAGCTGGTGACATGCCGTGAGTTTTGACCACCTTGTTGACCCGGAATTCCTGGGGAGCCACCAACCGCAGGTGGATGCAGTTGTCCAGATCCTGGGTCACGTGGGTTGCTCCACGCCCCACCAGGATGCAGTTGCCGCGTTCGGCAAAACCACGGATCACCCGGCGCATGTGGGTGAAAATTTCCGTTTCTTCCGCCCTGCTGTGATCAAGAAACATGGAAAAGACAGCTTTCATTGACGCCGGGGTATCCTGCGACTTTTCGATCTGCTCGACACTGTAGCCGGACAGCCTGGCGACCTCATCGATCACCTGCCGCCCGACAACCAGCCAGGGTTCTCCGGCAGCGCGCGCATTAAGCCGACGGGCCAGAGCCTCGGCCACCGGATAGGCCTGACAGCCGAACTCGCGCGTCAGGGTAAAACAGGGGGCCGGCTTGGTCTTGTCGGCCACCTGCTGCAGCTTGTGCCAGGCCTGCAGCTTGGCTTCCATCTGTGGTGTCCAGAAATTATTGATCGGCATATCTCCTCCTTGACCTTAAAGTCCGCAAGATAATCCCAACAAGATCCGGTTGATCGGAAGGTTTCGTTGCTTATAGATTATCATATCCGGCCACCAGGGGAAAATTGCCCGCCACCCAAGGGACAGGCCATCAACAGCAACGCAACTTTTACATATTCCTGATGATAGAACTCTGCTATAGTTCAGACGTGTGACGAATTCTTCTTTTACGCCTCCGCCTGCTCACTCCGGCGTCGAGGCGTAAAATGAACGTGGTTTTTCATCCGGCAGGCAGCCATCCGGAATTGCCCTGCGGATTTTCATTTATTCCTCAAGCAGCTCACCAGAAGAAGACCCCGCAGCAGCGGTGAGGTCCTTCGGGTGGCGGTGTTTGAGAGTGCTGTGACACACAGCGGAAAGGTTATTTCAGCCATGAGCAAGAAAATGCTGATCAACGCCTCCCATCCGGAGGAAAACCGGGTGGCAATTGTCGTTGATGGAATTTTGAGCGAGCTCGACATTGAGCTCTCAGAGCAGCAACTCACCAGGGGCAATATCTACAAAGCGGTGGTCGCCCGGGTCGAAACCGGGCTGCAGGCCGCTTTTGTTGATTATGGCGCGGACAAGCCCGGCTTCCTGCAGATCAGCGAAATCCATCCCAGCCTCTATCCCGCCAAAAGCGACAGCAGGGGCCGGCCGCGCATCGCCGACATCCTCAAGCGCGGTCAGGAAATCCTGATACAGGTGGTCAAGGAGGAGCGGGGCAACAAGGGTGCCGCCCTGACCACTTTTTTGTCCCTGCCCGGACGCTACATGGTGCTCATGCCCGACAGCACCACCAAGGGTGTTTCCCGCAAAATCACCGAAGAGTCCCAGCGCAAAACCCTGAAGAAAACCATGGAAGAGCTCAACCTGCCGGAACAGATGGGCTATATTGTCCGCACCGCCGGTATCGGCAAGGACAAGGAGGAACTCAAACGCGACTTTGACTACCTGGTCCGCCTTTACCAGGGCATCGTTGGTCGCAAGGATCAGGTCAAGGCACCGGCGCAGCTCTACCAGGAGTCCAACCTTGTTATCCGCTCCATCCGCGATTATTTCAGTACCGACATGGATGAAGTCCTGGTCGATGACGAACAGGTCTACCGGGATACCAAGGATTTCTTTGCCCTGGTCATGCCGGAGTTGTCCCACCTGGTCAAGCGCCACCGCGAGCGGCGCCCCATCTTCTCCCGTTATCAGATCGAGGAGCAGATCGACGCCCTGTCCAGAAACCAGATTCCCCTGGCGTCCGGCGGGTCCATTGTCATCGATCCGACAGAAGCGCTGGTGGCCATCGATGTCAACTCAGGGAAGATGTCCGGGGAAAGCGGCATTGAAGCCACCGCCCTGAAGACCAACCTGGAAGCAGCGGCGGAAGTCGGCCGTCAGCTGCGCCTGCGCGATCTCGGCGGGCTGATCGTTATCGATTTCATCGACATGCGCGACCGCAAGCATATCCGTGAAGTCGAGCAGGAGCTGCGCAAGGCCCTGAAAAACGACAAAGCCAAAGTCTCTGTCGGCAAGATCAGCCAGTTTGGTCTGCTGGAAATGAGTCGCCAGCGCATCAAAGCGGTTCTCAGCGTCGGCTCCTACCGCCCCTGCCCCCATTGCCGGGGCGTTGGACGCATCAAAAGCGTCGAGGCTCAGGCCGTCAATTTTCTCCGACAGGCCCATACCGCAGCCGCCAAAGGGCAGATAACCCATCTTGAGGCACGGGTTCCCTACGATGTCGCCAACTACCTGCTGAATCAGAAGCGCGCCACAATCGGCCAACTGGAAAAGGACCTTGGCCTGAACATTGCGATTTTCGGACGCACGGACCTGCTGCCCGGCGAGCTTGAGCTTGAAACCTTCAAGCGGGAGTCCGAAGCGCCCAGGCCGGAAGACGCTCCGGTCACCCACGCTAATCAGATTGAATCGGCACTGGCCCAGGCCAAGGAGAATGACGACCTGCCGCCGGCGGCTCAACTCGCCGACGAGACAACGTCTCAGACCGCACCCCCAGCCTCCGACGAAAAACCTCAGAACGAGGAGGCGCCGAAGAAAAGACGGCGCAGACGGCGCAAAAAGCCGGCCAAAACCGAAACCGTTGACAGCGCCGCACCCGACACGGACAAGACATCCGCCGAACAGACGGCTGATCCGGGTACCGAGACCGCAGCAGCGGCAGCAGAAACCCGGCAGTCTGAGAATGCCGGAGAAAGCCCCGAGCAGCAGACACCCCGGCCCAGTGATGGACCAGCGGCTGAAGCGCAGCCCGCTGCCGAGGAAAAACCCAAACGTGCCCGCAGA
>CALFFB010000076.1 GCA_937958075.1 uncultured Geobacteraceae bacterium
CATCACCAAATGAATACACGTACTGCCCCATACCGCCGTACCTCCTTGCTGATGAAGATGATTCTGTTGTTATCTTTTCAATCAGGCAATCCGACCGAAATCTGCAAAATCACTGAACAGACCGGCTATGGCGGACAACAGGGCCAGACGGTTGGTCTTGATGGCCTCATCATCCACCATGACCATAACTCCGTCAAAAAAAGCGTCCACCGGCTCCCGCAAACGGGCAATGGCCTCTAGCGCCGGCACGTACCGGCGCTGCTGCATCCGTTCCGTCACCAGGGCTCCGATCTCCTTGAAGCAGGAAAAGAGCTCCTTTTCGCTGGGCTCCTGCAGTAATGTCTCGTCAACCTGGCCTGGGCCGATCTGTTTGACCATATTACCGACCCGTTTGAAAGCGACCGCCAGAGACTCGAAATCGTCCCGCTGTTTCAGCTGTGCCAGAGCGGCAATGCGGGCCACGGCGTCAACCGGCTCATGAAAGGCCGCGCTCAGAACCGCTTCAACGACATCCGCCGGATACTTCTGGGTCAGGAGATTGACCAGACGCATGCGGATAAAGCTGACAACATCGCTGACAATCTCCTCGGCAGGGCGGGTTCTCCTGGTCTCAAGCAGAGCGACACTGCGGGTCACCAGATCGGGGATGGAAAGGTGATAGCCACGATCCAGAACAATACTCAGGATACCGATGGCATTGCGCCGCAGGGCATAAGGATCGGCGGTCCCTGACGGGATCAGGCCGACGCTGAAGCAACCGCAGACGGTATCCATCTTGTCGGCAATGGACACAAAGGCACCCACGTCATCGCCGGGCAGGACCCCTCCGGCCTGAGTCGGCAGATAATGCTCGTAGATGGCCTTGGCAATACGGGGGTCTTCCCCTTCGAGCAGGGCATATTCGCGGCCCATGACCCCCTGAAGTTCGGGAAACTCGTAAACCATACCTGTTTCCAGATCACACTTGGCCAGTAATGCGGCTCGCCTGGTCAGGTCCGCGACATCGGGCTGCAGCTGTTCGGCCAGCTCCACGGCCAACGTGGTGAAGCGCTCGACCTTTTCGAAACTGGTTCCCAATTGGGCCTGATAAACAACCTTCTTCAGAGCATCAAGGCGGCCTTCAAGAGGGGTTTTCTGATCCTCACGCCAGAAAAACATGGCATCCGCAAGACGCGCCTTGAGCACCCGTTCGTTACCGGCAATCACCACCGCCGGATCACTGGGATGGGTGTTGGCAACGGTAATAAAGTGGGGCAGGAGCTTGTCCTGCTCGTCGATCAGGGTAAAATAACGCTGGTGTTCCCGCATGCTGGTAATCAGCAGCTCGGCGGGCAGCTGCAGATAGCTCTCTTCGATGGCGCCGGCCAGGGCCAGAGGTGATTCAACCAGAAAACTGACCTCCTGCAGCAGCTCTTCATCCGGGTTAATCCGCCCGCCGAGTTGTGCTGCCAGAGCCTCCAGCTGCTCCTCTATCAGCTGCCGGCGCCTGGTGATATCGGCGATCACCTGATGCTGTTCCGCTTTCTCCAGGTAATCCGTCACGCCGGCAACCGTGAACTCCTGTGGAGCCATAAAGCGATGGCCGCGCGAACGATTGCCGCTGCACAGGTCACCGTATGTCACCGGAACGACTTCCCCCCCGTAAAGGGCGACAATCCAGTGCACCGGACGAGCGAAACGAACGTCCTGATCGCGCCAGCGCATGGATTTTTTAAATGAGATCCTGCTGATCACGCGGGTCAGGATCTCCGGCAGCTGATCGGCACTGTTGCCCCCCTCTGTCACCCTGGAAATCCCCAGGTATTCCCCCTTCTCCGTCTGCACGATCTTCAGTTCGTCCACGCCAACCCCGTTGGTGCGGGCGAAGCCAAGAGCGGCCTTGGTCGGCTGCCCCAATTCATCATAGGCGATACGGGCGGGCGGTCCGGTGATTTCGAGTTCCTGCCGCTGCTGTGTCGCGGCGACCTCGGCAACGGAGACGGCCAGCCGGCGGGGGGTGGCGAAGGTTCTGACAGTTCCAAAGGCAATTCGTGCCTGCTCAAGTTCCTGACACAACAGGCTTGCCATATCATCAAGGGCGCGCGGGATAAAACCGGCCGGAATTTCTTCCGTTCCCAGTTCAAGAAAGAGTTCTGCGGACATGTATGACTCCAATCTCAGACGAATCCAACGGCAGTCCTGCCGTTATTTTTTAAGAAGAGGAAAACCCAGGGCTTCGCGCTGCTCGACGTAGGCGACAGCGCACAGCTTCGACATGTTGCGTACCCGGCCGATATACCCAGCGCGCTCGGTCACGGAAATCGCTCCCCGGGCATCCAGCAGATTGAAGGTGTGGGAGCACTTGAGTACGAAATCGTAGGCCGGAAACACCAGTTTTTTCTCCGCCAGGCGGATACATTCCTTCTCGTACATGGCAAACAGCTGAAACAGCATGTCGGTATCGGCCTCTTCAAAATTGTAGCGAGAGAACTCAACCTCGGTCTGATGGTGAACATCACCATAGCGGATTCCCTCAACCCACTCCAGGTCGTAGACGTTGTCAACACCCTGCAGGTACATGGCGATACGCTCGATGCCGTAGGTTATTTCCCCGGGAATCGGTTTCAGATCAATACCGCCGCACTGCTGGAAATAGGTGAACTGGGTGATCTCCATGCCGTCAAGCCAGACCTCCCAGCCCAGGCCCCAGGCTCCGAGGGTCGGCGACTCCCAGTCGTCCTCGACAAACCGGATGTCATGGGCCAAAGGATCGATACCGAAACTTTTGAGGGAATCGAGGTAGAGTTCCTGAATATTCTGCGGCGAAGGTTTCAGAATGACCTGGAACTGATAATAGTGCTGCAGCCGGTTGGGGTTTTCGCCGTAGCGACCGTCCGTTGGCCGCCGGGAGGGTTCTACATAGGCGACATTCCAGGGCTCGGGGCCCAAAGAACGCAGAAAGGTTGCCGGATTAAAAGTCCCGGCGCCCTTTTCGATGTCGTAGGGCTGCTGGATGATACAGCCCTGGGCCGCCCAATAGTTCTGCAGAGAGAGTATCAGCTTCTGAAATGTCACGTAACCTCCAAAACCGGTCAAACCGCCTGGAATCAGCGGGCAATAAATGAACGTACAAGACAGGCGAGTCTAGCTTTTTCGCCGGGGCGATGTCAATTGTCACGGCTTCCTGAATGTTCAAGGAGTCTTAAGGATTTTGGTTCACGGGGCAGCAGTTGCCGCAGAACCTGTCCCAGAATAATGCGACTGTCATCAATGGTGGCCTGACCGAAGCGGAAACCATCAAACTGCCGGTGGGAGACGCGCAGGCATCTGGCCAGGGAGCCGACACTGCCGAGGGCAACCCGTTCCGTGGACATTCCGGCACACGCAAGGCAGAGGCTCCCCCCGCGCAGGGCATCGAAACGGATCTCTTCGTCCTGAAAGATTTTCAGACAGTCACTGCAGTGCAGCAGATGGGGAATATAGCCGAGGAGATAAACAAGGCGCAACTCCAGGAGCGTTCTGGCAACAGCCACGTTTCCACCACGGTCAAGATAGTCCAGAAAACCGGCGATAACGTCGTAGATCCGCTGATGATCTTCGCTGTCACCCGCCAGCATGTCGATGAGTTCAGCCCCGTAGCCGGCCAATGACAAGCGTTCCAGGTCGGTACGCAACCCCTGATGAGAGGTCATCATCTCGGCGTCGCGCAGCATCCATAAATCACCACGCCCCCTGCTCCAGGAAAAAACAGCCCTGGTGAAGGGGTCAAGGGCGGCTCCGAAACGCTTGCGGCTGTTACGGGCAGATTTGGCAAACCCCTTGCGCAGGCCGCAATCCGCCGAGTAGATAGTCACTATGCGGTCGGCTTCGCCGTAATTGACATGCCGCAGGACAATCCCTTCGCTGCGTGACGGTACCGGATTCACCACGACGATCCGTTCATTGTTTTCTAGACCAGCAGATTGATAAACAGCGTTGCCGTCCCGAAGTAGATGAGAATACCGGTAATATCGTTAGCCGTCTGAATAAAGGGACTGGAGGCAATGGCAGGATCAATACCGATTTTTTTGAAAAACGCCGGTACCAGAACCCCCATACAAGCGGCAACAGTAATAGCCGCGATCATGGCCAGGCCAACAACCAGACCCAGATAATAGTTCTGATGCCAGAACATGGCAACGATGGCGATCACCATGCCGCAAACGCTGCCCATAATGACACCGACACGCAACTCCTTGAAAAACACCTGGCGCAAACTGGAAAAATCGATACGTCCGGTGGCAAATCCGCGAATCAGGATGGTCGATGACTGACCACCGACATTACCCCCCATACCGGTAATAACCGGAACAAAAGACACCAGAACGATAACCTGCTCAAGAGTCGCCCGGAACATCCACATAAGGGAACCGGTGACAACACCACCAAGCAGGGTCATAAGCAGCCAGGGCAGACGGAGTCTGGCGATTTTGAAGGATTTGAACCCGAGCAGAAGCTCCTCTTCCGAGGTACCGGCCATCCGTAGAATGTCTTCTGTGGCTTCATCGCGCATAACATCGATCACGTCGTCAACGGTAATCAGGCCCATGAGTTTGCCGTGCTCGTCAACGACAGGAATGGCCAGGATGTTGTACTTCGCCACCAGCTCGGCAACATATTCCTGATCCATATCGACCCGGACACGGATGACATTGGTCGACATAATGCTCGACAATTTCGTCTGCGGCGGAACCGTCAGCAGTTGACGCAGAGACAGAACACCCACCAGATGATTGTGTTCATCGGTAACGTAGAGATAGAAAACCATCTCATAGTCCTGGGCGTCCTGCAGTTTTTCAATGGCCTGCTTGACGGTCAGGTCCTGACTCAATGAAAACACCTCTGACGACATGATGCCGCCGGCGGAGTCCTCGTCATACCCGAGGAGTCGCTCAACCTCCTCTGACTGGTCATCGTGCATCTCGGTGAGAATATCTTCGGCCAGTTCATCCGGGAGACTCCGAATGAACAGAGCGCTGTCATCATCCGCCATCTCATGAACAATAGAGACCAGATAATTGCGATCGAGCAGCTCCGCCAACTGCGGCCAGCTGTCGGGATCCAGCTCCGCCAGCACGTCCGCAGCACGATCCAGATCAGAAATCAGCGAAAGCAATGTTTTCTGATCATTCAAATCGAAATAGCGAAACAGGTGGGCGATATCGGCAGGGTGAATCTTTGACAGGGCTTTTTTCAGGTGAGGTACTGCGTCACGACGCAGTAATTTGCTGATAGAATCCTGCAGCAGTTTAATCTTTTTTTCATGCATACGATATCAGCTCCGAGAGCGGTCAAAAGATGCTCACAAGCAAACCATAAAAAAAGGGCAAAGAGAAGACTCTTTGCCCTTGAAATCCATTTATTTTACAGCTTAAGCAGAGGTTGTTGCAGGCTCTTCCTGTTGCTCTGCCGCCGGCTCTTCTTTTTGTGCCGGAACTTTCGTCTGAGCAACGTAGCCCTCTTCTACCAGTTCGATAATCGCCATGGGAGCATTATCACCGGCCCGGTTATCCAGTCGTAGGATGCGGGTATAGCCACCGGGACGATCACTGTAGCGTGGTGCGATCATCTCGAACAACTTGCCGACAACCTTGGGATCCCTGATGACCTGCAGAGCCTGACGCCTGGCGTGGAGGTCGCCGCGCTTGCCGAGGGTGATCATACGATCAACCACCTTACGCAACTCTTTGGCGCGGGTGACGGTCGTTGTGATCTTTTCGTTTTGTAAAAAGGACGTGACCATATTACGCATCATGTGCTGGCGATGGTCTGGCTTGCGTCCGAGAGTTCTGCCGGATTTGTTGTGCCGCATCAAACTGTTCCTTTCTTAACTGCAACAGAATGACTACTCGTCATCCTGACCTTTACGTATCATTTTCAAGTATTCCGGATCAGGGAAGTTGTCGAGCTTCATCCCCAGACTCAACCCCATGTCACTTAAAATATCCTTGATTTCATTCAACGATTTTCTGCCAAAATTCTGCGTCTTGAGCATTTCCGCCTCCGAACGCTGAACCAGTTCACCTATCAGATTGATTTGCGCATTCTTCAGGCAATTGGCGCTGCGTACAGACAGTTCAAGCTCTTCGACAGAGCGGTACAGGTTTTCGTTGATCCTGTGCTTGTCGGATTCTTCTTCCTGCTCCAGCGGCTCGTCATCTTCATCGAAATTGATGAAAATCTGCAGCTGTTCCTTGAGTATCTTTGCCGCATAAGCGACGGAATCGTCAGGATTGACACTGCCGTCTGTATAGACTTCGAGGGTCAGCTTGTCATAATCGGTCATATTACCGACGCGGGCATTGGACACACTGAAGTTCACCTTGACAATAGGTGAAAATATAGCGTCGATGGGAATCGTCCCCACCGGTGCATTCTCATCGCGGGTCCGTTCGGCTGCAACATAGCCCTTTCCCATACTGACTGTCATATCCATCTCCAGATCCGTCTCTTCTCCACAGGTGGCGATGGGATGATCAGGATTCAGGATTTCTACGTGACTGTCAGTAATCAGGTCGCCGGCGCGGACAACACCCGGCCCCTTCTGCACGACTCTGATATTACGGGTCTCTGTCCCATGAAGACGCACCTTGACCCCTTTGAGGTTCAGAATAATGTCGGTGACATCTTCGGTAACTCCAGGAACGCTGGTAAATTCATGGGGCACATTCTTGATGCGAACTGAGGTGATGGCCGCCCCCTGCAGGGAGGACAGCAGCACGCGGCGCAAGGCATTTCCCAGGGTTGTCCCGAAGCCCCGCTCAAAGGGTTCGGCAACAAATTTACCGTAGGTCTCAGTCAGCTCGGAGGCGTCAAGACGCTTCGGTCTGATGAGATCTCTCCAGTTTTTATACATATATCTACTACTCCCTCTCAAGAGTTTCCGGCGCGGTCTAATTTACCTATTTGGAGTAAAGCTCGACAATCAGACGCTCCTGGATTTCAGGCGTCGTCAACTCAGCGCGTACCGGCAGGGTCTTCATCTTGCCCTTGTAGGCGTCACGATCAAGCTCCATCCACGACGGCACGCCTCGTCTCATGACACTGTCAAGGGACTCGTTAATGGTCGTAATGGTACGACTTTTCTCGCGCAGGGAGACGACATCATCGGGGCGCACCAGAAACGAGGGAATATTCACCTTGTGCCCGTTTACCTGGAAATGACCGTGGCGTACCAGGGTCCGCGCCTGGGCCCGTGATGCAGCGAAACCCAGTCGATAGACAACATTGTCCAGCCGTCTTTCCAGGAAAACCAGCAGGTTTTCACCGGTAACCCCACGCGCACGGTCTGCCTTCTCGAAATAAAGGCGGAACTGCTTTTCCTGAAGGCCGTAGGTACGTTTTACTTTTTGCTTTTCACGCAGCTGCGCACCGTAATCGGACACCTTGCCCCGACGCTGGCCATGCTGACCTGGTGCGTAATTACGCCGTTCCAGCGCACATTTATCGGTATAGCACCGGTCGCCCTTAAGAAAGAGCTTGGTGTTTTCTCTTCTGCACTGCCGGCATACCGGCCCTGAATATCTAGACAACTCTATCCTCCTTGGTGCTTAAACGCGACGACGCTTGGGGGGGCGGCAACCGTTGTGAGGTACCGGGGTGACATCCTTGATCATGGTCACTGTCAGGCCTGCGAGGGCCAGTGCCCGCAACGCCGATTCCCTGCCGCTTCCGGGGCCCTTGATGTAAGCCTCGACAGAGCGCATACCATGTTCCATCGCTTTGGTAGCGGCTTCCTCAGCCGCCATCTGCGCGGCAAAGGGGGTACTTTTACGTGATCCCTTGAAACCTTTGGCCCCTGATGTCGACCAGGCAACAACATTACCTACCGGATCGCAAATTGTAACGATCGTATTATTGAAAGTTGATTGAATATGCGCGACACCCTTTGCGATATTCTTCTTTTCGACCTTCTTGCGTACGACTTTCTTCCCTGACTTAGCCATGACTACTCCGCTTATTTCTTCTTGCCGGCGACAGTTTTCTTCGGACCTTTACGAGTACGCGAATTGTTCTTCGTGTTCTGACCACGCACCGGCAAACCCTTACGATGACGCAACCCGCGATAACAGCCAAGGTCCATAAGTCGCTTGATATTCATCGAAACTTCGCGACGCAGGTCACCTTCCACACGACAGGTCCGATCGACCAGTTCACGAATTTTCACCAGATCCGCTTCGGTCAGATCGTCCGTACGAACGTTACTATCGACACCGGCCTGATCAAGAATCTGTTTTGATTTAGCGCGACCAATACCATATACGTAAGTCATGGCAACTTCGATGCGCTTGTTACGTGGCAGGTCAACTCCAGCAATACGTGCCAATTTGTCCTCCTAGGGTCCTAGCCCTGTCTCTGCTTGTGTTTAGGATTTTCGCAAATAATTCTGATAACACCTTTGCGTTTGATCGTTTTGCATTTATCACAAATTTTTTTGACCGAAGCGCGTACCTTCATTGTCTTATCCTTTGATCCTGATCCGGTATTGCTCCCGGAAATGATTAAGCGTCAAGCCGTGATAAAATCTCCGGCCCGTTGTCTGTTATTGCAATTGTATGCTCAAAATGAGCCGAGCACAGGCCATCGACCGTAACCGCTGTCCAACCGTCATCAAGCAGTTTGACCCCCGGCTCACCGACATTCACCATTGGCTCGATCGCCAGGGTCATGCCGGCGCGTAAGCGTGGCCCCTGTCCTGGCTTGCCGAAATTGGGAACCTGCGGATCTTCATGCAACTGACGGCCGATTCCGTGTCCGACAAATTCCCTGACGACACTGTATCCCGCCTGCTCCACAAAGGATTGGACCGCGCAGGAAATATCCGATAAACGGTTATCCACTGTTGCCGCCTCAATACCGAGGCGCAGAGATTCTTGCGTCACAGATAAAAGCCTTGCCTTGTCGTCGTTGATCATGCCGACGGGAAAGGTCATCGCGTGATCACCATAGAACCCCTCAGCAACGAGACCGAAATCTACGCTCAGGATATCCCCTTCGACCAATGGTTTTTCATTGGGAAAACCATGGACGATCTGTTCATTAAGTGATGCGCAAATGGTAAAAGGAAATCCTGCATACCCTTTAAAAGCAGGTTTCACATTCCACTTTTCACACTGGGCTTCCGCTATCCGGTCAAGCTCCAGAGTCGTCACGCCCGGCTTGATTCTGTCGCGCAGAATCATAAGCACCTCAGCGACCATGCGCCCGGCGCGCCGCATTTTATTCAACTCAGTTTTCGACTTAATAACGATCAAGTCAACGAGCCTGCAACCCGGCAAGAATCTGCTGCTGAACAGCTGAAATTGACCCCATTCCATCAACTGCAAGCAGCTGTCCACCCTTGCGATAGTATTCCTCTAAAGGTGCTGTTTGCTCATGGTACGCGGCCATACGATTACGAATCGTGTCTTCATTGTCATCGGCGCGATGGACCAACTCCCCGCCGCAAGCCGTACAGCGTCCGTCCGCTGAGGGGGGATCAAATGTGAGGTGGAATCCCTTGCCACATTGGCCACAAGTCCGACGGCCGGTGAGTCGTTCGACCAGAGCCTCTGTATCCACCTGCAGAGATACGGCACAATCGATCTGCCGACCAAGCTGCGCCAATGTCTGCGCTAAAGCGTCTGCCTGTGCGGTCGTCCTGGGAAAACCATCGAGGATAAAGCCCTTAACACAATCCGGCTGCTGCAGTCGCTCACGGACAATACCGATGACGACTTCATCAGGCACCAGCTGGCCAGAATCCATAAAGGTCTTGGCTTTGACGCCCATTGGTGTTTTGTTGGCAACGGCAGCCCGCAACATGTCACCGGTAGAAATCTGAGGAATACCAAAATGTTCCGTCAGAAAAACCGACTGTGTCCCCTTGCCCGCACCCGGAGGGCCCAGCAAAATCAAATTCATACAACAACCATTAACCGTGACGGCCCTTGAGGGTGACACCCTTCATGAAACCATCGTAAGAACGTGAAATCAGATGCGCGTCGATCTGCGCGGAAGTGTCCATGCCAACAGCTACAACAATCAGCAACGCTGTTCCACCGAAGAAAAAGGGAACGTTGAGCTGGCTGATCAGCACTGTCGGCAACACGCAGACTGCAGACACATAAATAGCACCGGCGAAGGTCAGACGGCTTAATACCGTATCGAGATAAGTCGCTGTCTCTTTACCGGGGCGAATGCCGGGCACAAATCCGCCTTGATTCTTGATATTCTCAGCGACATTGACCGGGTTAAACGTTATAGCCGTGTAGAAGTAACAAAAGAAAACAATAAAGGCAACATAAAAAATATTGTAGACAACATGCTCAGGCGATAAGTAGCGCGACACCTGCTGCACCCAGGGGGCATCGACAAAATTCGCGATGGTCGCCGGAAACATCATGATGGAACTGGCAAAAATAGGGGGAATAACCCCGGCCATATTGATTTTCATCGGCAGATGGCTGGCCTGTCCACCCATATTGCGCATACCGACGACCCGCTTGGCATAGTGAATCGGAACGCGACGCTGGGCCCGCTCCATAAACACGATGGCACCGACGGTAACCAGCATCAGGGCCAGAATGAAAATAATGATTGTCGGAGTCATGGCGCCGGTCTCAAGCAGACGTATCGTATTGACAATAGCCGAGGGCATCCCGGCAACGATACCGGCAAAAATAATTAAAGAAATCCCGTTGCCGATTCCACGCTCGGTAATCTGCTCTCCCAGCCACATGACAAACGCGGTACCGGCCGTCAAGGTAATAACCGTCATCAGAATAAAACCAGCACCGGGATTAGGCACCACAGGCTCACCGGCAGGCCCGACCATTCCCTGCAGACCATAAGCCATACCGGCTCCCTGAATCACAGCAAGGAGGATCGTTCCATAGCGAGTATATTCCGTGATCTTCTTGCGACCCTGCTCCCCTTCTTTGGAGAGTTTTTCAATCGGCTCATAAACGACGGTCAGCAACTGCAGAATAATAGAGGCACTGATATAGGGCATGATCCCCAAAGCAAATACCGCCATCATCTCAAGGGCGCCACCCGTAAAGGCACTGACCAGCCCCAGCAGAGTTCCTTCACTACCTGCAAAAAACTGCGCAAGGACCCGCCCGTCTACCCCTGGTGTCGGCACATGACAACCGATTCTATACACGGCCAGAATGGAAAGGGTAAAAAGAATACGACGACGCAATTCCGGAATAGAGAAGATATTCTGAATAGTCGTGAGCATTAAATAACCTCAGCCTTGCCACCAGCTGCTTCGATCTTTTCGGCTGCGGTCTTGCTGAATTTGTGAGCCTGCACAGTGAGGGATTTTGTCAGCTCACCATCGCCAAGAACCTTGATACCATCCTTCATTTTCTTGACCAGACCAGTCTGGCCGTACAGCTCAAGGCTGATCGTGGAACCAGCCTCAAAACCTTCCAGATCCTTGAGATTGATCAGGTTGTAATCTTTCTTGTTGAGCGGGGTAAAGCCGCGCTTAGGCAGGCGACGTTGCAACGGCATCTGCCCACCCTCGAATCCAGGCTTGACGCCACCGCCGCTACGGGCGTTCTGACCCTTATGTCCCTTGCCGGCGGTCTTTCCCTGACCTGAAGCCGGACCGCGACCAAGACGTTTTCTATTTTTTGTCGAACCGATTGCCGGTTTTAATTGACTCAAATCCATGACACTGCCCTTTTACGTGTTATCAGTCTTCCACCACAACCATATGTTCGACCTTACGGATCATCCCGCGTATTTCCGGGGTATCCGGCAGAGTTACAGTCTGGTGAAGTTTTCTTAGTCCAAGCCCTTTGAGCACAGCTGCAAAGTACGCTTTACGCCCGATCGAACTTTTCTTTAAGGTGACTTTGACTTCTGTCGCCATGATGATTCTCCGTTGGTTTTTCGTATTAGCCCTGGTTTACACCACGACGAGCTTTGATCTCTTCCGGGCTCTTCAGCATTCTCAGCGCGTTCATCGTCGCCTTGACAACGTTGTGGGGATTGTTCGTTCCCAGACATTTGGTCAAAACATTACCGACGCCGACAGACTCAAGAACCGGACGCACGGCACCACCGGCGATAACACCGGTACCTTCGGACGCAGGCTTGAGAAGAACCCGACCTGCACCGAACTTGCCGACGACATCGTAGGGAATAGTCTGGCCTTCCTGGATCGGCACCTTGATCAGACTTTTCTTGGCCTGCTCCACCGCCTTGCGGATAGCTTCAGGAACTTCCTTGGCCTTGCCCAGACCATAGCCGACATGGCCGTCACCATCACCAACCACAACCAGTGCAGAAAAACTGAAACGGCGACCACCCTTAACGACCTTCGCATTACGATTGATGTGAATGACGCGATCGGTTAACTCTAGTTTATCAGGATCAATGCGCAGCACAGATCATCTCCTTACAGTTTGAGTCCAGCGTCCCGCGCTGCTTCGGCCAAAGCCTGAACACGCCCCTGGTACAGAAATCCGTTACGATCAAAGACAACATTGGTGATGTCTTTGGCAATAGCCTTCCTGGCTATGGCGCTTCCAACAGCCTTGGCAGCTTCAACATTCCCTTTTGACTTCAGATCACAGGCTCCATCGAGGGTCGACGCGGCAACAAGTGTTGTCCCGGTTGTGTCCTCAATAATCTGAGCATAAATATGTTTCGAGCTGCGAAAAACAGAAAGGCGCGGGCGCTCGTCTGTACCCCGTACTTTCCTACGAACACGCGCTTGACGCTTAAGTCGAGCCAGTCGTCTATTCTGAGAGATACTCACAGTCATGCTCCTTGCTTAATTATTACTTCTTGCCAGCCTTACCGGCTTTGCGCAATATTCTTTCATCAGCGTACTTGATCCCCTTCCCCTTGAACGGTTCCGGTTCGCGGAAGGATCGTATTTTTGCTGATGTGGAACCAACCAGCTGCTTGTCAATGCCGGCCACGGCCAATTTGGTCTGCTTCTCGACGGTGACGGTAATACCCTCCGGCAACTCATAGACCACGGGGTGGGAAAAGCCCAGTGCCAGAGTCAGCGTATTACCGCTGACTTCCGCACGGTAACCAACGCCATTGATCTCCAGTTTCTTTTCAAAGCCTGTGGTAACGCCGGTGACCATGTTCTGCACAAGAGAACGTGTCAGCCCGTGAAGAGCAACGTCCTTCTGGTCTTCCGTAGGCCGCTTGACAATAATCTGATCTGCTTCCACTGCAATATGCATACGGTCATGAAGCATCTGGGTCAGGGTGCCCTTGGGACCCGTAACCGTCATTTCACAACCCTTCAGCGAGACTTTTACACCAGCAGGCAAAGCAACTGGCAGTTTACCGATTCGTGACATGTGTGACTCCTTGCTCTGCTCTACCAGACGGTACAGATAACTTCGCCACCGACATTTTCCCGCCGCGCAGAGACATCGTCCATAACACCCTTAGACGTTGACAGGACACAGACGCCGAGGCCGTTCTTAACCTTGGGGATCTCATCTTTGCTGACATAGACGCGACAACCAGGGGAAGATACACGCTTGATTTCGTGAATGACAGGGGTCTGATTAGCGTCATATTTCAGGAACATCCGCAAAACACCCTGCTTGTTGTCGCTGATGACTTTGAAGTTCTTCAGATAACCCTGTTCATGAAGCACTGTGGCAATTGCTACCTTGACATTACTTGACGGCATATCGAGCTTGCCGTGGCCCGCCATTCCGGCATTACGAATGCGGGTTAACATATCCGCTATCGGATCTGTCATTGACATAGATGTATCTCCTTGCTGTTACCAGCTGGACTTGACAACACCGGGGACTTTCCCCGCCGATGCCAGTTTCCGCAGACAAATTCTGCACATATCAAACTTACGATAATAAGCTCGTGGACGACCGCAAATCGGACAGCGATTGTATTGACGTACCCCGAACTTCTGGGGCCGCTTGGATTTTGCAATCATCGATTTCTTTGCCACTGCTTCCTCCGTTATCTATTTGTCTATTTTCTGAACGGCATGCCGAGACCGGTCAACAGAGCGCGACCCTCTTCGTCGGTTTTAGCCGTCGTAACTATGGTGACATTCATGCCGGAAACCTTGGCAATACGATCCAGATCGATTTCCGGAAAAATCAACTGCTCACGAATACCCAGGGTGTAGTTTCCGCGGCCGTCAAAAGCCTTGGGCGACACCCCTTTAAAATCACGAACCCGCGGCAGGGCGACATTGATCAGACGATCGAGAAACTCCCACGCCCGCTGGTGACGCAAGGTAACGCAAACCCCGATAGGCATCTCTTCGCGCAGCTTAAAGGAAGCAATGGACTTGCGCGCCTTGGTGATGACCGCTTTCTGTCCGGTGATTCTGCTCAGCTCATCCACAGCCGATTCAAGCAGCTTGGGATTCTGAATCGCTTCGCCCAGTCCCATGTTCAGGACGATTTTCTCAATCTTCGGAACTTCCATTACATTCCGGTACTGGAACTGCTTCATCAACGCCGGAATGTGTTCTTCAGTATATGCCTGTTTCAGCCTGGCCATGTAAATCTCCGTTATTTATCAACACTCGCGTTACATTTTTTGCAGTAACGGGTTTTATTGCCATCCTCAAGCTTGCGAATGCCTGTCCGAGTTGCTTCGTTGCAAGACGAACAGACAAGCATGACGTTGGACAAGCTCAGCGCCGCTTCCTTTTCGACGATACCCCCTTCAGGGTTACCCTGGGTCGGCCGGGTATGGCGCTTGACAACGTTAAGGCTCTCAACAATAACCCGCCCCTTGGCCGGAAACACGCGCAACACCTTACCGGTCTTGCCGCGCTCTTTACCCGCTATAATTTTCACCATGTCGTCTTTTTTGACATGCGTCTTGGCTATCGACATCGTTATCTCCAGTGTTATTCTTTAAAGGACTTCCGGCGCCAGAGAAGCGATCTTGACAAAATGGCGGGCACGCAGCTCGCGCGCCACAGGTCCGAAAATACGCGTTCCGATGGGCTCATTACCGTTATTGATGACGACCGCTGAATTGGTGTCAAAGCGAATAAAGGATCCGTCAGGACGGGGAAACTCCTTGGTGGTACGAACAATAACCGCCCGCACGACATCACCCTTTTTGACCTTGGAGTTCGGCAATGCCTCTTTCACACTGCAGATAATGACATCGCCAAGTCCGGCGTACTTGCGCTTCGAACCACCGGGCACCTTGATACAGCAGAGTTTTTTCGCGCCCGAATTGTCAGCTACGCTTAATATGGTTTGCATCTGGATCATGACTTGCTCTCCTACGCGATAACGGCCTTCTCCAGAATTTGGCGAACACGCCACCGCTTATCTTTCGACAATGGTCTGGTTTCGACTATAAGAACCTTATCACCAATGCTGCAGCTGTTAGACTCATCGTGGGCCTTACAGGTGACTTTGCGCTTGATGAACTTTTTGTAGACACTATGCTTGACCAGGTCATCCATTCTGACGACTACGGTTTTGTCCATCTTGTCACTGGTGACAATACCGACCCTGGTTCTTCTCTTGCCGCGCTCTGCGTTTTGCTGCTGACTCATGTGACCTCTCATTGAACTTTCTGCTTGGCGGACAGTACGGTCTTGACCCTGGCGACATCCTTGCGCACCTGGGCAATGCGCGCCGTATTCTCAAGGTGACCCGTATGCAGCTGAAACTTCAGGTTAAAAAGTTCACGCTCGAGCTCCGTCGCCTTGGTACTTAACTCATCAATACCGAGATCCTGCAATTCACTAGCCTTCATTGCTGTCCTCTCTTCTCACAAACCGGGTCCGCATGGGGAGTTTATGGGCACCTAAACGAAAGGCCTCACGAGCAATCTCTTCCGTCACTCCCTGCATTTCGTAGAGAATATGACCTGGCTTGACCACCGCTACCCACTTTTCAGGCGACCCCTTACCCTTACCCATCCGGGTCTCGGCAGGCTTGCTGGTCAACGGTTTATGCGGAAAGGAACGAATCCAGATCTTCCCGCCCCGCTTGATATAGCGGGTCATGGCACGACGGGCGGCTTCGATCTGACGAGATGAAAGCCAGCCACACTCAAGTGCCTGCAGGGCGTAATCTCCAAAGCTCACTTCGGTACCGCGTGTGGCCTGACCGGTCATGCGACCGGTAAACTGCTTTCTGCGTTTTACCTTTTTTGGCATTAACATAATGCGTTACTCCTGATCAGCCAGCTGGCTGTTCTTTTTCTTTTCCGAGAACTTCGCCCTTGAAAATCAGAACCTTTACCCCGATGATGCCGTAGGTGGTCTTCGCTTCGGCAAAGCCATAATCAATATCTGCACGCAGGGTATGCAACGGCACACGGCCCTCACGATACCATTCCGTACGACTCATTTCAGCACCGCCCAGGCGACCGGCGCAGTTGATCTTGATCCCTTTGGCACCGAATTTCAGGGCCATGGTCACGCTGCGCTTCATCGCCCGGCGAAATGCCACACGACGTTCGAGCTGCAGAGCGACATTTTCTGCAACCAGCTGCGCGTCAACCTCGGGCTTACGAACTTCCTGAATATTGATGAAGCACTCATCATCAGTAATCTTCGCCAGTTCGCTTTTCAGAACCTCCACTTCAGAGCCTTTCTTTCCGATAATAATACCGGGACGGGCAGCAAAGATGTTGATCTTCACCTTGTTGGCTGCACGCTCAAGCTCAATCTTGGAAATGCCTGCGTGAAACAGACGCTTTTTCAGGAACTCGCGAAGCTTCAGATCGGCATGAAGCTTGTTTGAATATTCAGAATCCGCATACCAGCGGGATTCCCATGTCCGGTTGATACCCAGACGAAATCCAATCGGATGAACTTTCTGGCCCAAAGGGATACCTCCTCGAATTACTTAACGTTCAACACCACAGTAATGTGGCTAGTCGGTTTACGAATCCGGCTGGCTCGTCCCTGTGCGCGCGGCATAAAGCGCCTGAGCACTGGACCCTGATCAACCATAATCGTCTTAACATACAACTTGTCAATGTCTGATGCGCCCTTTTGTTCAGCATTCGCGACGGCTGACCGCAGTAGCTTGGTGACAATCGGAGCGCTCTTCTGCGGAGAAAACTGCAGAATGTTCAGAGCCTCCTGAATACCCTTGCCACGTATCATATCGACAACGAGTCTCGTCTTGCGTGGTGAAAGACGAACGTTTCTTAGCTTAGCCTGTGCTTCCATTACCCGAAACTCCTGTCAGAAGATTGTCTATCTGACCTTACTCTTCTTATCACTGCCATGACCGTAATAGGTACGGGTTGGCGCAAATTCACCCAGTTTGTGACCAACCATGTTTTCACTGACAAATACGGGAACAAACTTCTTTCCGTTATGCACAGCAAAAGTCAATCCGACAAATTCAGGAATGATGGTTGACCGACGCGACCAGGTCTTGATGACTTTATTACGGACAGCATCGCTGCCGGCATCAATTTTGCGGGTAAGTGATTCCTGGACGTAAGGTCCCTTTTTTACAGATCTTGCCACGAACGCCTCCTATAAGGCCTGTTAACTATTTCTTATTCCTGCGACGAACAATAAAGTTATCTGTCCGCTTGTTTGACCGTGTTTTGTAGCCCTTGGTCGGAACACCCCAGGGGGTGACCGGATGACGGCCGCCGGAGCTCTTGCCTTCGCCGCCGCCATGGGGGTGATCGACAGGGTTCATCGCCACGCCGCGTGACTGCGGGCGCTTGCCGAGCCAGCGATTACGACCGGCCTTGCCGATCTTGACTTTCTCATGATCCAGATTACCGACCTGTCCGATGGTGGCGCGACACTCCTGCAACACCAGTCTGACCTCGCCTGAAGGCAGACGCAACTGAGCGTAACGCCCTTCCTTCGCAGCAATCATGACATAGGCACCGGCACTGCGAGCCATCTGCCCCCCCTTGCCGACCTTCAACTCTACATTATGCACCCAGGTACCCAGAGGAATCGACCGGATCGCCATCGTGTTGCCGGGGCGGATATCCGCATGATCGCTGGTCACGACGGTGTCGCCGACGCTCAGCCCCTGAGGAGCGATGATATAGCGCTTTTCCCCGTCGACAAAAAACAGCAGGGCGATGTTGGCGCTCCGGTTCGGATCGTATTCAATAGCCGCGACTTTGGCCGGCACCTCGACCTTGTCACGCTTGAAGTCAATGATCCGGTACTGACGCTTGTGGCCGCCACCGGTGTGCCGCTTGGTGATACGACCGGCGTTGTTTCTTCCGCCAGTTTTCTTCAGCGGTGCCAGCAGGGACTTTTCCGGACTGGTTTTCGTTACCTCGTCAAAGGTCAGTGATGTCATCTGACGACGACCGGCTGAAGTCGGATTATATTTTCTAATACCCATGATAACTACTCCATACCTGCAAGGCGTCTTAAATTAAACGCCAAAAAAATCAATATTATGACCTTCTTCAAGCGTCACGAAGGCCTTTTTCCAGCCGCTTCTCTGACCGATAGTCATACCCACACGCTTGATCTTGCCACGAAACGTTGCAGTCTTAACGTTTTTCACCTTCACGTCAAATGCTTTTTCGACGGCCTGCTTGATTTCGATTTTGTTGGCACTGCGAGCAACTTCAAAGGTGACAACCCGTCCTTCTTCTTTTTGCAGATTGGACTTTTCGGTAATCAGCGGTTTACGAATAATATCGTATAGCGGTTTCATTGCTCTAATGCTCCTTCAATCTCAGTAACGGCCGCATCGGTCATCAGCAGATGAGGATACTTAAGGACGTCATAAACGTTGAGGCCCGAGGCGCGGAGTACCTTGACATGGGGCAGGTTGCGTGCAGAGAGCTCAAGGTTTTTGTTTTCCTTGTCGATGACAACCAGTGCACCACTGAGTTCAAAACGCTCAACAATCTGCCGGAACTGTTTGGTGCTGATGGTCTCCAGGGAAAGATCCTTCAACAGCAGCATTTTCTCGGCCTGAAAGCGTGCGGACAAGGCGCTGCACAGGGCGGCTTTCTTGACCTTGCGATTGAGCTTGAAGGCATAGGATCTTGGAGTGGGGCCGAATGCAACACCACCGCCGACAAAATGCGGAGCGCGTATTGTTCCCTGGCGTGCGTTACCCGTGCCCTTCTGACGATAAGGCTTTTTGCCCCCCCCGGCGACAGCGCTGCGGTTCTTGACCGCTGCTGTACCCTGGCGTCTGGCCGCCAGTTGATAACGCACCATATCGTGGAGCAGGTATTCCTTGACTTCCGTGTTGAAGACGTTATCAGACAGGGTACGTTCACCTACCTGTTTCTTGTCTTGATCGTATATCGTAGCTGTAGCCATTTTAAATACTCCTGATTCCCAGACCTAGGCCTTGATGCCCTTACGAATCTCAACCAATCCATTTTTGGGCCCGGGAACTGCGCCGCGAACTAAAATGAGATTCTGTTCCGGACGGACATCGACGACGATGAGGTTCTGTGTTGTTACCCGCTCATTACCCATCTGACCCGGCATTTTCTTGCCCTTGATGACGCGAGACGGGGTCGCCGACTGACCAATAGAGCCGGTTCTGCGCTTGAACATGGAGCCGTGACTGGCACGCCCTCCGGAAAATCCCCAACGCTTGATAACACCTTGAAAACCCTTTCCCTTGCTCGTAGCTGTCACATCAATACGATCACCGGGTTTAAACAGGGTGCAGCCAAACTGGTCACCAACAGCGCATTCACCGAGGGGCTTGAATTCACGAACGAAGCGAAATGCGCCCTGACCGGCTTTCTTGAAGTGACCCATTTCGGGCTTATTGACACGCTGCGCACTCTTTACCGCAAAACCGACCTGTACCGCTTCATAGCCGTCATGAGCCACGGTTTTTTTCTGTAGCACCACACACGGGCCTGCTTCAAGAACGGTCACCGGAATGCGGCGGCCATCAGCAGCAAAAGTCTGACTCATCCCAATTTTTTTGCCTAACAATCCATTGATCATTGTCGTTGCCTTAATTCTTATCGCTGAGGCTCACACTAGAGCTTGATTTCTACGTCTACACCTGCAGAGAGATCGAGTTTCATCAGAGCATCGACAGTTTGTTGCGTCGGCTCCATAATGTCGAGCAGGCGCTTATGTGTACGAATCTCAAACTGTTCGCGACTCTTCTTGTCCACGTGGGGTCCACGCAGAACGCAATACTTATTGATCACCGTCGGCAGCGGCACCGGGCCGACCAGCCGGGAGCCGGTCCGCTTGGTGGTATCAACGATCTCGGATACAGCCTGGTCGAGCAGACTATGATCATAGGCCTTCAGGCGAATTCTAATCTTTTGGGTAGACATTATCGATCCTCGAATTTCAATTGTTACTCAATCACTTCACTGACCACGCCGGCGCCGACGGTCCGGCCGCCTTCGCGAATGGCGAAGCGCAGCTCTTTGTCCATGGCGATGGGGGTGATCAAATCCACGGTCATGGCGATGTTGTCGCCGGGCATGACCATCTCGGTCCCTTCGGGCAGCTCGACGATCCCGGTCACGTCGGTGGTCCGGAAGTAAAACTGGGGACGATACCCTTTGAAGAACGGGGTATGGCGGCCGCCTTCTTCTTTGGTGAGAATATAGGCTTCGGCCTTGAACTTGGTGTGCGGGGTGATGCTGCCGGGCTTGGCCAAAACCTGACCGCGCTCGATGTCTTCACGCTTGACGCCGCGCAGCAGGATCCCGACGTTGTCACCGGCCTGCCCCTGATCAAGGAGCTTGCGGAACATTTCGACGCCGGTGACGACGGTCTTGGTGGTGGCTTTCATGCCGACGATCTCGACTTCTTCCTGGACCTTGATGACGCCGCGCTCGACCCGGCCGGTGGCGACGGTGCCGCGCCCGGAGATGGAGAAGACGTCTTCGACGGGCATCAAAAAGGGCTTGTCGACGGCGCGCTCGGGCTCGGGGATGTAGCTGTCGACGGCGTCCATGAGCTCGAGGACCTTGTTCTTGCCGATCTCGTCGTCACGGCCCTCTAAAGCGGCGAGGGCGCTGCCGGCGATGATGGGTATGTCGTCACCGGGGAAGTCGTAGCTGGAGAGCAGCTCGCGGATCTCCATGTCGACGAGCTCGAGAAGCTCTTCGTCGTCAACCATGTCGGCTTTGTTGAGAAAGACGACCATGGCGGGCACGCCAACCTGACGGGCGAGCAGGATGTGCTCACGGGTCTGGGGCATGGGACCGTCGGCGGCGGAGACGACGAGAATGGCTCCGTCCATCTGGGCGGCGCCGGTGATCATGTTCTTGACGTAGTCGGCGTGACCGGGGCAGTCGACGTGGGCGTAGTGACGATTGTCGGTCTCGTATTCGACGTGGGCGGTGGCGATGGTGATGCCGCGCTCGCGCTCTTCGGGGGCGTTGTCGATCTGATCGAAGGCCTTGACTTCGCCTTTACCCATCTTCTCGGCCAACACGCGGGAGATGGCTGCGGTCAGGGTGGTCTTCCCGTGATCGACGTGACCAATGGTGCCTACATTGACGTGCGGCTTGGACCGCTCAAACTTCGCCTTGGACATCGCTCTACTCCTCTAGCCGTTAACCTTAGCTATAATCTCTTCACTGATTGCCTTGGGTACCTGGTCGTAATGATCAAATACCATGGTGTATGTTGCCCGTCCCTGGGTCATGCTGCGGACATCCGTTGCGTAACCGAACATGCTGGCCAGGGGCACATGAGCCGAGATCACCTGCGCCCCAGCGCGGGTATCCATCCCCATGATCCGGCCGCGACGGCTGTTCAGATCGCCGATAACGTCGCCCATGTACTCCTCGGGCACAACAACCTCGACCGCCATGATCGGCTCAAGAAGCGCGGGCGCTGCTTTTCTGGCACCGTCCTTGAAGCCCATGGAACCGGCGATCTTGAAGGCCATCTCGGATGAGTCAACATCATGGTAGGAACCATCGTAACAGGTCACCTTGACATCAACGATCGGGAAGCCGGCAAGTACGCCGTTCTCAGCTGCCTCTTCAGCACCCTTGCCGACAGCCGGGATATATTCTTTCGGAATCACACCGCCCTTGATTTCATCGACAAAGACAAAACCGTCTCCGGGCTCGGCCGGCTCAATCCGCAACCAGCAATCACCATACTGGCCACGACCACCGGACTGACGCACAAACTTGCCCTGCACTTCAACCGACTTGGTAATAGACTCGCGATAGGCGACCTGGGGCGCGCCGACATTACACTCAACCTTGAACTCACGCTTCATCCGGTCGACAATGATCTCCAGATGCAGCTCGCCCATCCCCGAAAGAATTGTCTGGCCGGTCTCTTCATCCGTGCGCACCCGCATGGACGGGTCTTCGGACAACAGCTTGCCCAGTGCAACGCCCATTTTTTCCTGGTCCGCCTTGGTTTTCGGCTCTACGGACAAGTGAATAACCGGCTCCGGAAACTCCATGGATTCAAGCAGTGAGGGCCTGTCCGGATCGCACAGGGTATCACCGGTCGTGGTCACCTTAAGGCCGACAGCGGCGGCGATATCACCTGCATAGACCTGCTTGACCTCTTCACGCTTGTTGGCGTGCATCTTCAGCAGTCGCCCGAAACGCTCCTTCTTTCCCTTGGTCGAGTTCAGTACCGACGAACCGGACTCTGCCACCCCGGAATAGACCCGGAAAAAGCAGAGCTGACCTACAAAGGGATCCGTCATAATCTTGAAAGCCAGAGCCGCAAAGGGCGCATCGTCATCCGCCGGACGCTCAAGGGCTTCCCCGGTATCAGGGTGAACCCCTTTAATCGCCGGAATATCGAGGGGAGACGGCATGTAATCGACTACACAGTCGAGCAGGGCCTGAACACCTTTATTCTTGAAGGCGCTGCCGCAGACAACCGGGCAGAAATCAATATTCTGAACACCCTTGCGAATAGCCGCTTTGACCTCCGCAACAGTCAGCTCTTCGCCGGCGAGGTACTTCTCCATCAGCACGTCATCGTTGCTGGAGACCTCCTCGATCAGGGCCTCACGTGCCGCGGCGACCTCGTCAGCCATCTCTTCCGGGATATCGATCAGGGAAAACTTCGCCCCCATGGATTCTTCGTCCCAGATAAAGGCTTCCATAGTCACCAGATCGATCAGACCGCGGAAATTATCCTCTGCGCCAATGGGCAGCTGCAGCGGCAGGGGATTGGCACCAAGACGCTCGCGAATCATGGTCACTCCGCGATTGAAGTCGGCGCCGATGCGATCCATCTTGTTGATAAAGGCGATACGCGGAACGCCATACTTGTCCGCCTGACGCCATACGGTCTCAGACTGCGGCTCCACACCGCCAACTGAACAGAAGACAGCAACAGCCCCGTCAAGAACCTTCAGGGAGCGCTCAACCTCGATGGTAAAGTCAACGTGACCGGGAGTATCAATAATATTGACCCGGTGGTCTTTCCAGAAACAGGTTGTCGCCGCCGAGGTGATGGTAATACCACGCTCCTGCTCCTGCTCCATCCAGTCCATGGTTGCCGCACCGTCATGCACCTCACCAAGCCTGTGAGACACCCCGGTATAAAAAAGAATACGTTCAGTTGTCGTCGTCTTACCCGCATCAATATGAGCCATGATGCCGATATTACGCGTCATCTCCAATGGAACCTTACGAGCCACAATTATCTCCTACAAAGTGACGCTGCAAACTACCAGCGATAGTGGGCAAACGCCTTGTTTGCCTCCGCCATCCGGTGCGTATCTTCACGCTTCTTGACAGCTGCGCCACGATTATTTGATGCATCCAGAAACTCCCCCGCCAAACGCTCACGCATGGTTTTCTCGCTGCGCGCCTTGGCATAAATCACCAGCCAGCGCATGGCCAGAGCCGTACGACGCGAGGGACTCACCTCAACGGGGACCTGATAGGTCGAACCACCAACCCGGCGTGACTTGACTTCCAGTAGCGGCCGGACGTTATCCATTGCCGCCTTGAACACTTCGAGGGGATCTCCACCGCTGCGCTCGGACACAATATCGAAGGCGCCGTAGACAATCTGCTCAGCCGTGCTCTTCTTGCCGTCAACCATGACATTGTTGACAAACTTTGCCACCAACTGATCGCCGAATTTCGGATCAGGCAGGATAACCCGCTTTGGAACTTCTCTTCTTCTTGGCATACTATCCTCTTCTTCAGACCAGAATTACTTCGGCCGCTTGGCGCCGTACTTTGAGCGTGCCTGCTTGCGATCCTTAACCCCGGCAAGATCCAGGGTGCCGCGCACAATGTGGTAACGAACACCCGGCAAGTCCTTGACCCGCCCCCCTCTGATCAGGACCACGGAGTGTTCCTGGAGATTATGACCAACCCCGGGGATATACGAGGCGACAACAATACCATTGGTCAAGCGTACCCGCGCGACCTTTCTCAAAGCCGAGTTTGGTTTCTTGGGGGTTGTCGTATAGACACGGGTACAGACACCCCGTCTTTGCGGGCATGACTTCAACGCCGGGGCTGTTGATTTCACGACTCTTTTCTTGCGCCCGTTGCGGATCAGCTGGTTAATCGTTGGCATGTTCTAGCTCCCGAATTTTTTTCAACATTTACATCACTCACCACCGGTCTTGGCGTGAGGAAAACTCGCAGACAGTATCAATCGGCCCAGTCTTTGTCAAGACCTTTTTCCGACGAGGTTGCTTTTATTTCCTTTGCTGTTCTTGGGGCTGACAGCCCCCTTCAATCTTCCATTTCTTCGGTGTCTTCCGTGTCCGATTCGTCGATCTCCAGCGGCGCCTCGAGCTTGACCTCCGGTTCCGGAATCTTCAGCTCCACCGCACGATACTTGGCGACACCGGTTCCCGCCGGAATCAGGCGGCCCATGATGACGTTTTCCTTGAGTCCGTGAAGGACATCGACCTTGCCCTGGATGGAGGCCTGGGTCAGCACCTTGGTGGTTTCCTGGAAGGACGCCGCCGAGATAAAGGACTCCGTGGACAAAGAAGCCTTGGTGATACCCAGCATGATCGGCTCACCGATGGCCGGCTGTCCGCCTTCGGCCAGCACCCGTTCGTTTTCATCCTCAAAGGCCCAGCGATCCACCTGGTCTTCGTTGAGGAAGTTGGTGTCGCCGACATCGACGATCTGCACTCGCCGCAGCATCTGGCGTACGATGGTCTCGATGTGCTTGTCATCGATCTTGACCCCCTGGAGACGGTAGACTTCCTGCACTTCGTCAACCAGATATTTCGACAGTTCCTTGCTGCCCAGCACCCGCAGGATATCATGCGGATTGCTGGAACCGTCGACCAGCTCTTCGCCGGCATGGAGGAAATCCCCCTCATGCACGGAGATGTGCTTGCCTTTGGGAATCAGGTACTCAATCGGCTCTCCGATTTCCGGGGTCAGAATGACCTTGCGCTTGCCCTTGGCGTCCTTGCCGAAGCTGACCGTTCCGTCAATTTCAGCGATAACGGCAACTTCCTTCGGCTTACGCGCTTCGAAGAGCTCCGCAACCCGGGGCAGACCACCGGTAATATCCTTGGTCTTGGTCGTCTCCCGCGGAATTTTGGCGATAATCGCGCCGGGGCGCAACTCGGCCCCCTCTTCAACGGTGATGTTGGCACTCACCGGCAGCATGTAGCGCGCCGGGCTGCCGTTGGGCAGCTTTGCGGTTTTCCCGTCGTCACCCTTGAGGGTGATGCGCGGTCGCTTGTCGGCTGAGCGGGACTCGGTGATGACCTTGCGCGACAACCCGGTCACCTCATCCACCTGCTCTTCCACGGTCATGCCTTCGATAACATCGCCGTAACGCACGGTGCCACCGATTTCGGTGATGATCGGCACGGTATAGGGATCCCACTCGGCCAGCACGTCGCCGGTCTTGACCGGGGCGCCCTCCGGACGGGAGAGGTGGGCACCGTACACCACACCGTAACGTTCACGCTCGCGGCCGGTATCATCGACAACGGCGATCTCCCCCTTGCGGTTCATGACCACCGGCAGACCGTTTTCATCATCGACAGTGCTCAGGTTGATGAATTTCAGGGTACCATCGAAGCGTGCTTCAAGGGCTGTCTGCTCGGCGCGCCGGGAAGCGGCACCACCGATATGGAAGGTGCGCATGGTCAGCTGGGTACCGGGTTCACCGATGGACTGGGCGGCGATAACTCCGACCGCCTCACCCAGATTGACCAGGTGCCCCCGGGCCAGGTCGCGACCGTAACACAGGGCACAGATACCGCGGCGACTCTTGCAGGTCAGCACCGAACGGATCTTGACCCGTTCGAGTCCGGCGTTTTCAATCTTCGCCACCAGGGTTTCGTCGATGAGCTGATTGGCCTCGACCAGCAACTCGTCGGTAATCGGATCGTAGATGTCATCCAGAGCAACCCGACCGAGAATCCGGTCGCCAAGGCGCTCGATCACCTCACCGCCTTCCGTCTGCGACGACACCTCGATCCCATCGAGGGTGTCGCAGTCCTGCTCGGTGATGATGGCGTCCTGGGCAACGTCCACCAGCCGCCGGGTCAGATAACCGGAGTTGGCAGTCTTCAGCGCCGTATCCGCAAGACCCTTGCGGGCGCCGTGGGTGGAGATGAAGTACTGCAGAACCGTCAGTCCCTCACGGAAATTGGCGGTGATCGGCGTCTCGATAATGGAGCCGTCCGGCTTGGCCATCAGCCCGCGCATCCCCGCCAGCTGGCGAATCTGCTGGGCACTGCCCCGCGCTCCGGAGTCCGCCATCATGTGAATAGCGTTGAACGAGGGAACCTTGACTTCCTCTCCCTCTTCCGAAACGATCCGGTCAACGGCAATATTGCCGAGCATGGTCGCGGCGATATCCTCCGTACACTTGGCCCAGATATCGATGACCTTGTTGTAGCGCTCGCCGTCGGTGATCAGACCCTCTGTATACTGTTGCTGGATATCCTTGACCTCTTCAGAGGCGACGCGGATGCGCTCCTCCTTGGTGGAGGGGATCTCCATGTCGTCGAGACAGATGGACACCCCGGCCAGGCTCGAATAGCGGAAACCTGTTTCCTTGATACGATCGGCGAGGATAATGGTTTCCTTGTTGCCGGCCAGACGGAAGCTGACGTCGATCAGGTCACCCACCTGCTTTTTCCCCATGACCACATTGACATGGGCAAAAGGAATAACGTCCGGCACCACCTCGCGCAGCAGAATGCGGCCGACGGTGGTCTTGATGAGCACGGGAGGCGCACCAAGGGCCGGCGACATGCGCACGGTAATGCCGGCCTGCAGGTCGGCCTCACCGGCGTCGTAGGCCATGCGCACCTCTTCCGGAGATACGAACACCTTGCCGGAACCGGTAACGAAAGGACGCTCGCGGGTCATGTAATACAGCCCCAGGACCATATCCTGAGACGGTACGATAATGGGCTTGCCACTGGCCGGCGAGAGGATGTTGTTGGTCGACATCATCAGGACCCGGGCCTCGATCTGACTCTCGATGGACAAGGGCAGGTGGACCGCCATCTGGTCACCGTCAAAGTCCGCGTTAAAGGCGGTACAGACCAGGGGATGCAGCTGAATCGCCTTGCCCTCGATGAGCACCGGCTCAAAGGCCTGGATGCCGAGGCGGTGCAGGGTCGGCGCCCGGTTGAGCATGACCGGGTGCTCCTTGATGACCTCTTCGAGCACGTCCCAGACTTCGGTTTTTTCCTTCTCGACCATCTTTTTCGCGCTCTTGATGGTCGTTGCCAGCCCGCGCTCTTCAAGCTTCTGATAGATAAAGGGCTTGAACAGCTCAAGGGCCATCTTTTTCGGCAGGCCGCACTGATGCAGTTTCAGTTCCGGTCCGACAACAATAACGGAACGGCCGGAATAATCGACCCGCTTGCCGAGGAGGTTCTGCCGGAAACGCCCCCCCTTGCCCTTGAGCATATCGGACAGGGACTTAAGGGGTCGCTTGCTCGGTCCGGTAATAGCGCGACCGCGACGACCGTTGTCGAACAGGGCATCGACGGCTTCCTGCAGCATCCGCTTTTCGTTGCGCACAATCACTTCCGGCGCGCGCAGCTCCATCAGCCGTTTGAGGCGGTTGTTGCGGTTGATGACGCGACGGTAAAGGTCGTTGAGGTCGGAGGTCGCAAAGCGGCCGCCATCCAGGGGCACCAGGGGGCGCAGTTCCGGCGGCAGAACGGGGATGGTTTCAAGAATCATCCATTCCGGCTGGTTGCCGCTCTGGCGGAAGGAGTTAACCACCTTGAGCCGCTTGGAAACTTTTTTGCGCTTTGCTTCGCTGGTCGCTTCCTTCATCTCCAGGCGCAGCATCTCGGCATCCGCCTCAAGGTCGATATCCGCCAGCAGCTCCCGCACCGCTTCGGCCCCCATGCCGGCAACAAACTGTCCGGCGAACTCATCCATGGCTTCGCTGTACTTGTCATCCGGCAGCAATTGCCCCTTGGTCAGCGGCGTATCGCCCGGATCGAGAACCACGTAGGCCTCGAAATACAGGACCTTCTCCAGATCCTTCAGGGTCATATCGAGCAACGCCCCGATGCGCGAAGGCAGGGACTTCAAAAACCAGATATGGGCCACCGGACAGGCCAGATCGATGTGGCCGAGCCGTTCACGGCGCACCTTGCTCGGAATCACCTCGACCCCGCATTTTTCACAGACGATGCCGCGATGCTTCATGCGCTTGTACTTGCCGCAATTACATTCGTAATCCTTTATGGGCCCGAAAATCTTGGCGCAGAACAGACCGTCCCGCTCCGGCTTGAAGGTCCGGTAGTTGATAGTTTCGGGTTTTTTGACTTCACCAAAAGAGCGCTCACGTATTTTTTCCGGAGAGGCCAGGGACAAACGGATGGCATTGAAACTCAACGGATCTTTAGGACGCTCAAAGAGACTGAAGATATCTTCCAAAACGCATTCTCCTTACTGGATGAGTGCTTTGTTGTGTAGTGCGATCAAACGTCAACAGCAGCCCGGAAACCCGGTGCGACTAGTCTTCTTCTTCCAGCAGATCAACATCCAGACACAGGGCCTGCAGCTCCTTGATCAGAACATTGAAGGATTCGGGCAGGCCTGCCTCCAGGGTATGCTTGCCCTTGACGATCGCTTCATACATCCGCGTCCGCCCGGCCACATCATCGGACTTGACCGTCAGAAACTCCTGCAGGGCATGCGCCGCACCATAAGCCTCCATCGCCCAGACCTCCATCTCACCGAGACGCTGGCCACCGAATTGGGCCTTGCCGCCCAACGGCTGCTGGGTGACCAGGCTGTACGGACCGATGGAACGGGCGTGGATCTTGTCATCGACCAGGTGATGCAGTTTAAGAACGTACATAATGCCGACGGTGACCTTCTCCTTGAAGGGTTCTCCGGTGCGTCCGTCATAGAGGGTCATCTGGCCACTGGTCGTGAAATCGGCACGGGCCAGCTCGTTTTTAATCAGCTCCTCATTGACCCCTTCAAAGACCGGGGTTGCCATGGGGATTCCCCCTTTGAGACGGCGCGCCAGAACCTTCAGCTCGTCTTCGTCCAGACCCATGATAAAATCGTTCAGCTCAGGGTCGTTGTAAGCCTGACATATCTGTTTTTTCAGAGCCTCTTCGCTATACTGCTCTTCGAGGACTTTTTTGATCTGATTGCCCAGTCCGCGGGCGGCCAGCCCGAGGTGGGTTTCGAGAATCTGCCCGACATTCATCCGCGACGGCACGCCCAGGGGGTTCAGGACAACTTCCACCGGCGTTCCGTCCTCCATGTAGGGCATGTCTTCCTGCGGCAGGATGCGCGACAGAACACCCTTGTTCCCGTGCCGGCCTGCCATCTTGTCACCAACCTGCAGCTTGCGCTTGATGGCGATATAGACCTTGACCATTTTAATGACACCGGGCGGCAGGTCATCACCGCGTCTGCATTTTTCGATGCGATCTTCGAAAACAGCGTTCACCGTTTCTTCGCGCTCGCCCAGACGTACCAGCAGATTGCCGACCTTGCTCTCGACCTCCGTGTTGTCGCTGATGGAGATATCCTGAATCCTGGAAAAGGGGACCTGATCAAAAGCCTCGGCGGTGATCTTGCCCCCCTGCTTCAGCACAACCTTGCCGTCAGCGTCTTCCAGGGCGACGGCAGCGGTCTGTCCCACCAACAGGGAACGGAGCTTTTTCCGGGTCGAGGTTCGAAGTATCCGGATTTCATCCCCCAGGTCTTTGCGCAGCTTGGCGATTTCCCGCTCCTCGATCTGCTCGGTGCGCGCATCCTTGTCGGATCCCTTGCGCGAGAAGACGCGGGCGCCGATGACGACCCCCTCTTCCCCCGGAGGAACCCGCAGGGAGGTGTCGCGAACATCGCCGGCCTTTTCCCCGAAGATCGCCCGCAGCAGTTTTTCTTCCGGTGACAGCTGGGTTTCCCCTTTGGGGGTAATTTTGCCGACCAGAATATCCCCGGCCTTGACGCTGGCGCCGATGCGGATAATCCCTGACTCATCAAGATCCTTCAGGGCATCCTCACCCAGGTTGGGGATATCGTCGGTTATCTCCTCCTTGCCCAGCTTGGTGTCCCGCGCCACACACTCAAACTCTTCAATATGAATGGAGGTATAGCGGTCATCCTGTACCAGCTTTTCCGAAATGAGGATGGAATCCTCAAAGTTGTAGCCGTGCCAGGGCATGAACGCGACCAGCATGTTCTGCCCCAGGGCCAGCTCGCCCCACTGGGTCGACGGGCCGTCGGCAATGACGTCACCGGCCTTGACCCGGTCGCCCACCTTGACGATGGGACGCTGGTTCATGCAGGTGTTCTGGTTGGAACGGCTGAACTTGAGAAGGTTGTAGATATCGACGCCGGTGCCCGTGGCATCGAGATCCTTGTCATCGACCTGGATGACGATGCGGGCGGCATCGACCCGCTCGACAACACCATCATGACGGGCAATGACAGAGCTTCCGGAATCGTGGGCGACGACCCGCTCCATACCGGTCCCCACCAGGGGCGCATCAGCACGCAGTAGGGGCACCGCCTGACGCTGCATGTTCGAACCCATCAGGGCGCGGTTGGCGTCGTCATTCTCGAGGAACGGAATCAGGGCGGCGGCCACCGAAACGATCTGCTTCGGCGATACGTCCATCAGGGTGATCTGATCCGGCGGCAGCAGCAGAAACTCGCCATTCTTACGCACGTTGACCAGTTCATTGATGAACACACCCTGGTCATCGATGGGCGCGTTGGCCTGGGCGATGGCGTGTCCTTCTTCTTCAAGAGCCGAGAAATACTTGATTTCATTGCCAACCTGCGAATTACTCACGAGCCGGTAGGGAGTCTCGACGAAACCGTACTCATTGATCCGGGCGTAGGTTGACAAGGAAGCAATCAAGCCGATGTTCGGTCCCTCCGGAGTCTCAATGGGACAGACCCGGCCGTAATGAGTGGGATGAACGTCCCGCACCTCAAAACCGGCCCGCTCGCGGGTCAAACCACCGGGTCCAAGGGCCGACAGGCGGCGCTTGTGGGTGACTTCCGACAGAGGGTTGGTCTGATCCATAAACTGGGACAGCTGCGATGAGCCGAAGAACTCTTTCACCACGGCGGAAACCGGCTTGGAGTTGATCAGGTCGTGGGGCATGAGGCTGTCGACATCCTGCAGGCTCATGCGCTCCTTGATGGCCCTCTCCATGCGCACCAGGCCAACGCGGTACTGGTTTTCCAGTAGTTCTCCGACAGCGCGGACCCGGCGATTACCGAGATGGTCGATATCGTCTATGGAGCCCTTGCCATTGCGCAGATCGATCAGGTAGCGCACCACGGCCAGAATATCATCGTTGGTCAGGGTCGACTGCTCCAGGGGGCTGTCAAGACCCAGCTTGTGATTGAGCTTCAAACGCCCCACGGCGGAAATATCGTACCGGTCCGCGTTGAAAAAAAGGCTTTCAAACAGTGCGGTTGCGGTTTTCAGCGTTGGCGGATCACCCGGCCGCAACCGCCGGAAAATTTCAATGATGGCGTCATCGCTGGTCTCGATCTTGTCGGAACGCAGGGTATCACTTAAAAAGGACCCCACATAGAGGTTGTCGATAAAGAGGGTCGTGAATTGGTTCACGCCCTTTTCGCGGAACTCCTCGAGCTTCTGCTCCGTCAGCTCACTGTTACACTCAAGGAGCACCTCACCTGTGGCTTCATCAATGATATCGCTGGCGACAACCTGACCAACCAGATTCTCCGTGGTCACCGGCACCATCTCCAAACCCTCTTCCTTCAGCTTGCGGATGGCGACACGGGTGAATTTACGGTTTGCCTTGACCAGAACCTCACCCTTGGATGACAGAACATCGGATGTTGCCCGCTGCCCGGCCAGTAACTCGTAATTCACCTTCTTGACGTATTCCTGACCGTTCCAGGTAATCTCCTCCAGGTCGTAGAAGTGGTGCAGCAGCTCCTCAGCCGTATAGCCGAGGGCCTTGAGCAACACCGTGGCCGGAAGCTTACGGCGCCGATCAATCCGTACCCAGAGCAGATCCTTGTGATCAAAGTCGAAATCGAGCCAGGACCCGCGGTAAGGAATGATGCGCGCACTGTACAGGACCTTGCCGCTGGAATGGGTTTTCCCCTTGTCGTGTGAGAAAAACACCCCCGGAGAGCGGTGCAGCTGACTGACAATAACCCTCTCGGTCCCATTGATGATAAAGGTCCCGTGATCGGTCATCAACGGGATTTCACCGAAGTAGACCTCCTGCTCCTTGATGTCGCGGATGGACTGGGTTCCGGAATCCTTGTCCGTATCAAGGGTCACCAGACGCACCTTGACCTTGATGGGCGCGGCAAAGGTCATGCCCCGCTGATGACATTCATCGACATCGTATTTGGGCGTACCCAGACCATAGGACACATACTCCATGGAACAGGTATCGTTGAAGTCACGAATAGGAAAAACCGAACGAAAAACAGCCTCAAGACCGCTCAACTTACGATCTGACGGAGGCAAATCAGCCTGTAAAAAACGTTTATAGGAAGTTTTCTGGATATCAATAAGGTTGGGAATATCGATGATATTCGAGACCTTTGCGAAGTGCTTCCTGAGGAGCGGATTATTCGCAAACGAATAGGCCATGGTTTCTCCTTCGGTTGGGATCAGAGGGCGACAAGCCACGGACAGGCTGATCGATATGCCGACCGGCGCCACCAGCGACTGGAATTTTCATGCAAAACACGACTTGGGCAATACAGTGCAGCCGCAACCTGAATAAAACCGCAGCTGACAACGAGAATAGCCAAGGCCACACCAGGCGACCTTGGCTAAGTCTCGACTATTAAACCGGTATAACTATTTGAGCTCCACGCCGGCGCCGGCTTCTTCAAGCTGCTTTTTAATGTCCTCGGCATCAGCCTTGGAAACAGCTTCTTTGACCGTGTTGGGTGCGCCGTCGACAAGGTCCTTGGCTTCCTTGAGGCCGAGACCGGTCAGGGCACGAACAACCTTGATAACATTGATCTTCTTGTCACCTGCGCTGGTCAGGATGACATCGAACTCATCCTTTTCCTCAACAGCTTCGGCAGCAGCCGGGCCGGCAGCGGCAACGGCAACCGGGGCCGCAGCGGACACGCCGAATTTCTCTTCGAGTTCCTTGACAAAAGCGGACATTTCAAGAACGGTCATGTTCTCGATAAATGCGACAACTTGCTCTTTTGTTACATCAGCCATTTCAGCCTCCAATTCGTTACAGTTTTATTAATCAGATTATTTATAAAAGATGATTGATTGTTAACGTGTTTACGCTGCTTTTTTCTCACCAATAGCGCCAAGCACCTGCACCAGTGAGCGCGGTACAGCCGCCAGAGTACCGACGAAGTTGGAAACAGGCGCGTTCATCGAGCTCAACGCCTTGGCCAACAGCTCTTCGCGGCTTGGGGTCTCAGCCAGAGCGCCGATTTCAGCGACAGTAAGCAGCTGACCACCAAGAACGCCGGCTTTGAGTTCAAAGGCCTGAACGTCTTTGGCAAACTGGGTGAGAATCTTGGCAGGGGCCACAGGGTCAGCACCGGCAATCGCGATAGCTGTCGGACCCGCACAAAAGGATTCCAGAACTTCGGCACCGGTGCCTTTTGCTGCCAGCTTGATTAGGTTGTTTTTGACAACGCGGTACTCAACACCGGCCTGGGTCAGTTCACGACGCAGTCTAGTCGCCTGTTCCACATTGATACCACGGTAGTCCGCGAGAAATGCTGCATCAACATTCGCCAGACGCTCAGCCAGTTCCTGAACGACTTGTTCTTTTTCGGTTCTGTTCATTCACTCTCCTCCTTTCTTTCAAGATGATGGGATGATCACATCCCGACCAAGTCAACTTGAGGGAGAGCGGCGACCTGCAGTCACAGCACCCTCTTCGCCTCGGCAGGTGGCTGACGCCATTAAATGCTTAAAAGCAATGCCTGCTGTCTTTGACTTGAGAGTACACTCTAGGCTCGAATCTGAGCCTGCAGTGAAGGTATATCCAGACGAACACCAGCACCCATGGTGCTGGAAAGAGAAATTTTCTTCAGGTAAACCCCTTTGGAGGTAGAAGGCTTAACCTTGACCAGGGTTTCAACCAGAGACAAAATGTTCTCCTTGAGCTTGTCAGCGTCGAAGGACACCTTGCCAACCGGAGCATGAACGATGCCGGCCTTTTCGACACGGTATTCAATCTTTCCGGATTTGGCTTCCTGAACCGCGCATGCAACATCCAGGGTCACCGTGCCCACCTTGGGGTTCGGCATCAGGCCACGGGGTCCGAGAATGCGGCCGATCTTGCCGACGACACCCATCATATCCGGTGAGGCGATGGCCGTATCGAACTCGAACCAGCCGCCCTGAATCTTTTCCGCCAGGTCATCTGCGCCGACATAATCAGCTCCAGCAGCTTCAGCCTCCTGTGCCTTCTCACCCTTGGCAAAAACCAGGACCCGCACGGTTTTACCCAGACCGTTCGGCAGCACATGGGCTCCGCGCACCATCTGATCGGCTTTACGGGGGTCAACGCCAAGACGGACGCTGATCTCGACGGTTTCGTCAAACTTGGCAAAGGCGCCTTTTTTAATCAGCTCGAGGGCTTCGTCAATCTCATAATTCCGAGAGCGATCAACCAACTCTTTAGCTTTTTTGATATTTTTACCTGTAGCCATCTCTGTCTCCACTACTCGCCGTTTCAGGCGACTTCAATTCCCATACTGCGCGCAGTACCTTCGATAATCCGCACTGCAGCATCTTCAGAAAACGCATTGAGGTCTGGCATCTTCAGGCGAGCGATTTCGAGAACCTGATCGCTGGTGACCTTCCCGACCTTCTCTTTGTTCGGCACACCGGACCCTTTTTTCAGGTTTGCGGCCCGCAGCAGCAACACAGCTGCCGGAGGGGTTTTGGTGATGAAAGAGAATGAACGATCCGCAAAAACCGTGATCACGACAGGGATAATCAGCCCGTCCTGATCCTGTGTTTTTGCATTAAAGGCCTTGCAGAACTCCATAATATTGACACCATGTTGTCCGAGCGCCGGACCCACCGGTGGTGATGGATTCGCCTTACCGGCAGGTATCTGCAACTTGATTTGTCCGACAACTTTTTTCGCCATTACCTACTCCTTAAACGCACTTTACGTTTATCCAGCTCAGCTGGTTTTTTCGACCTGTATAAATTCCAACTCGACCGGGGTTACCCGCCCGAAAATACTGACCATCACCTTGAGGGTTCCGCGATCAGGCCTGACATCTTCAACAATGCCGGTGAAGTTCAGGAAGGGCCCATCAACGACACGTACCGTCTCACCCACGTCAAATTCGACCTTCGGCTTCGGCTTTTCAACCCCCTCTTCCATCCGATTGGTGATTTTGGCAACCTCTTCATCGGAAATAGCGGGAGGGTTTGAACCACCGCCGACAAATCCGGTGACCTTCGAGGTCCCGGTGACGACGTGCCAGGTCTCATCGGTCAACTCCATCTTGACCAGAATATAGCCGGGAAAGAATTTCCGGGTCGAGGTCTTGCGCTCGCCTTTGCGCATCTCAACAACAGTTTCGGACGGGATCAGGATCTCGTCAAAGCTGTCTTCAACACCCAGGGCGCGTATCCGCTCCTCAAGACTCAGCTTGACCTTGTTTTCATAGCCGGAATAGGTATGTACGCCGTACCACTTCTTCGACATCAAATAACCTTCTTCCCCTTAGCCCAGAACCACACTAATCAGCCGCGATAGAATCATATCAACAACGCCGAGATAGACCGCACAGAACATGACCACAACAATCACGACCATGGTTGACCCGTAGGTATCTTTTTTTGATGGCCAGGTAACCTTTTGCAGTTCCGCTTTAACGTTGGCAAAGAAATCGGTCATTTTTCCAGTCATCGCGCTGTCGGCCTTTCGCTTCTCTTGTGAGTTCAACCGCTATACTTTTTGCAATAAATATGGCAGGCCAGGAGGGATTCGAACCCCCAACACCCGGATTTGGAATCCGGTGCTCTAGCCGTTAGAGCTACTGGCCTGCAGGTAACCCGTGTCACCTCGGTGAGGTCACTTGGTCTCCTTATGATTGGTATGCTTTTGACAGAACCGGCAGTACTTGCTGAACTCCAGCTTGTCAGGCGTATTTTTCTTGTTCTTGGTCGTCGTGTAGTTCTTGCGCTTGCACTCGGTGCAGGCAAGAGTGACAATGTCACGCATATCTTTACCTCGTAAAATCCCTTCCGGCAGAACCGGAAGGGATTGTTTCAACAGAATCGCTGGCGGTTACTCAATCACTTCACTGACCACGCCGGCGCCGACGGTCCGGCCGCCTTCGCGAATGGCGAAGCGCAGCTCTTTGTCCATGGCGATGGGGGTGATCAAATCCACGGTCATGGCGATGTTGTCGCCGGGCATGACCATCTCGGTCCCTTCGGGCAGCTCGACGATCCCGGTCACGTCGGTGGTCCGGAAGTAAAACTGGGGACGATACCCTTTGAAGAACGGGGTATGGCGGCCGCCTTCTTCTTTGGTGAGAATATAGGCTTCGGCCTTGAACTTGGTGTGCGGGGTGATGCTGCCGGGCTTGGCCAAAACCTGACCGCGCTCGATGTCTTCACGCTTGACGCCGCGCAGCAGGATCCCGACGTTGTCACCGGCCTGCCCCTGATCAAGGAGCTTGCGGAACATTTCGACGCCGGTGACGACGGTCTTGGTGGTGGCTTTCATGCCGACGATCTCGACTTCTTCCTGGACCTTGATGACGCCGCGCTCGACCCGGCCGGTGGCGACGGTGCCGCGCCCGGAGATGGAGAAGACGTCTTCGACGGGCATCAAAAAGGGCTTGTCGACGGCGCGCTCGGGCTCGGGGATGTAGCTGTCGACGGCGTCCATGAGCTCGAGGACCTTGTTCTTGCCGATCTCGTCGTCACGGCCCTCTAAAGCGGCGAGGGCGCTGCCGGCGATGATGGGTATGTCGTCACCGGGGAAGTCGTAGCTGGAGAGCAGCTCGCGGATCTCCATGTCGACGAGCTCGAGAAGCTCTTCGTCGTCAACCATGTCGGCTTTGTTGAGAAAGACGACCATGGCGGGCACGCCAACCTGACGGGCGAGCAGGATGTGCTCACGGGTCTGGGGCATGGGACCGTCGGCGGCGGAGACGACGAGAATGGCTCCGTCCATCTGGGCGGCGCCGGTGATCATGTTCTTGACGTAGTCGGCGTGACCGGGGCAGTCGACGTGGGCGTAGTGACGATTGTCGGTCTCGTATTCGACGTGGGCGGTGGCGATGGTGATGCCGCGCTCGCGCTCTTCGGGGGCGTTGTCGATCTGATCGAAGGCCTTGACTTCGCCTTTACCCATCTTCTCGGCCAACACGCGGGAGATGGCTGCGGTCAGGGTGGTCTTCCCGTGATCGACGTGACCAATGGTGCCTACATTGACGTGCGGCTTGGACCGCTCAAACTTCGCCTTGGACATAAAATCCTCCCTTTAAGTTTCCTGAAACTGTTTTTTTAAAAGACGTGGTTTTAAAAAACCCGTGCACAAGGATCAACGACAGCAAATGTTCTGAAAACATGGAGCCCACAACCAGATTTGAACTGGTGACCTCATCCTTACCAAGGATGCGCTCTACCGACTGAGCTATGTGGGCTTAAGAACAAATGACCCTTTTATGCGGCGTTTACTCTGCAAATAAATGGAGCGGGAAACGGGACTCGAACCCGCGACCCTCAGCTTGGAAGGCTGACGCTCTAGCCAACTGAGCTATTCCCGCCAAATTTTCTACCGCCGACATTCAACATGTGGTCAGCCGACTCGCTGCCGCCCCAGTTCATACGGCCTTGCGGCCTCCTGGCGTACAACAGCAGAACCTCTGATCCGGCAAGTATCTAGTGGTGGAGGGGGGAGGATTCGAACCTCCGAAGTCTTCGACGTCAGATTTACAGTCTGATCCCTTTGGCCGCTCGGGAACCCCTCCAGGGGAACCGGTACACTATTCTATTTTTAGAACGGGCACGCCCGTTTAAGACCTGATGGAGCTGGCGAGAGGAATTGAACCCCCAACCTACTGATTACAAGTCAGTTGCTCTGCCTATTGAGCTACGCCAGCACAAGACGTGGCTTATACCTCAACGAACCGGCAAATGCAAGGAAAAAATCCACTGTCTGTTTCCCTGACTGATTGTCACTGCGGCGTAGGGTTATAGAGCATCCCCCGCTCACCTGTCAATGTTAAAGATGAACGCCGGAATAAAATCGCAAGAACACCGCCG
>CALFFB010000077.1 GCA_937958075.1 uncultured Geobacteraceae bacterium
GCGGATGAGCTCGACATGGGCGGGATCGTCCTCAACGACGAGAATAGAGAGATCGTCTGTCAGTTCTTTCACCGGCGGCTGTCCTCTGCTCTAAGGGGATTGAATGTGCAACGATACGCTATCGGGGTACGGATTATCAATATGTAACCCGCCCCATGGCCGGCGTCAGTACGGTTTTTGCCGGCATCTGATTCCTTCATTTTTATCAGGGCTAAAGGGCGACAAAGCTTTCTTATTGTCGCGCAAAAAATGTGAAAATAGTCCTTGACGCGCTGAATCCTCTTTGAGTAATGTGCATATACACATTTATCCGAGGAGGCCACGCCATGAAACTCTGCTTTCCCGTTGCTCAGAATACCGGTCTTGACAGCCCTGTTTACGGGCACTTTGGTTCAGCGCCCCTGTTTGTTGTCGTTGATACGGAAACCCGCGAACTGCAGGAAATCAACAATCGCGATCTTGACCATCGCCACGGCGGCTGCAGCCCGGTGAAAGCCCTGGGCCGGGGGACAGCGGACGCGGTGGTGGTTGGCGGCATCGGCGGCGGCGCCCTGAACGGCCTGCGCCGGGCAGGTTATCAGGTTCTGCTGGCTCAGGGCGCGACCATCGCCGAGAATCTGGCCAGCCTCGACCGGCTGACCCCGGTGGAAGCTCAGCTGTGCGCCGGTCATGGCGAAGGCCATGGCCACAGCCACAACCATGGCTGTCACCACTGATCCCGGGCCGCTGACATGACGCCACGTCCCAAAAAGCCGCGCACCTGCTCCTGCGCCAGCCATCAGTCCGATGCCCTGCTGTTCAAGCCGGTGGGCATCCCCCTGACGGATCTGGAGCAGGTTGTCATGGCCCACGATGAATTCGACGCCCTCAATCTCTGCGACGGTCAGGGCATGACCCAGGAACAGGCCGGGCAGCAGATGGGGGTGTCGCGCGGAACCATCCAGCGCCTGGTCACCAGCGGTCGCCGGAAAATGCTGGCCGCCTTGAGCGGCAAGCAGGCGCTGATGATCGATTCGGACCAGGAGATCTGCCACGGAGAAGAACCCTAGCAGGAGACGAACTGCTCAGTCCCATTGTCGGACACTGTATTCACCTCATTTCACACCACTTGAACACAAGGGAGGAAGAACCACCATGACGTCCTGTAACAGAAAATTTTCACTACTTACCCTCTGTTGCGCAAGCATCTGCCTGATCTGGGCAACCACGACCCTGGCCATGGATCATTCCATGATGATCGAGGGCCCCTTTGCCTCAGGGCCGGAAGTGACGGAAACCTGCCTCGGCTGCCATTTTGACGCGGCCTCCCAGGTCATGGCAACCAGCCACTGGACCTGGCAGCTCGAACAGGAGATTGACGGCAAAACCGTGACGCGCGGCAAAGTCAACGCCGTCAATAATTTCTGCGTCGCCATCGCCGCCAACGAGCCGCGCTGCACCAGCTGTCACGTTGGTTACGGCTGGGAGGACAGCAGCTTCGACTTCACCGACGAAACCCGCGTCGATTGCCTGGTCTGCCATGACACCACCGGCACCTACGTTAAATCTCCCGCCGGTGCCGGTCAGCCCGCACCTGAGGTCGATCTGGGCAAGGTGGCCCAGAGTGTCGGCAAATCCTCCCGCCAGTCGTGCGGTGCCTGCCACTTTTTTGGTGGCGGTGGCGACGCCGTCAAGCACGGTGACCTCGATTCGAGCATCGTCAACCCGACCCGTGAGATCGACGTCCACATGGCCGCCGACGGCATGAATTTCACCTGTACCGAGTGTCATACCACCGAGAACCACAAAATCAGCGGCCACGCCATGGTGGTTTCCCCTACCGGTGAAGACCATATCGGCTGCACCAGCTGCCACGGCGACGAGCCCCACCGCAGTCCGGTGCTGAACCGCCATTATCAGGCCGTGGCCTGCCAGACCTGCCATATTCCCGAGTTCGCCAAGGAAGTTGCCACCAAGACCTCCTGGGACTGGTCGACCGCCGGTCAGGACATTCCGGCAGAAAAGGATGAAAACGGCAGACCTGTCTACGACAAGCGCAAGGGGCATTTCACCTGGGGCAAGAACATTCAGCCGACCTACAAGTGGTACAACGGCAGTGCCGGTGCCTATCAGCTGGGGGACAAGATCGACCCCGCCCAGGTCACCGAACTGAACTATCCCCTGGGGGACCGCAAAGATCTCAGTGCCAAGATCTACCCCTTCAAGGAGCATACGGCCAAGCAGATCTACGACACCAAAAACCTGTACCTGATCACCCCCAAGGTGTTCGGCAAAAAGGGGGACACCGAAGCCTACTGGCAGGGCTTTGACTGGAACGCCGCCGCCACCGCCGGCATGAAGGCCAGCGGACTCGACTACAGCGGCGAATACGGATTCGCGCCGACGACCATGTACTGGCGCATCAATCACATGGTCGCGCCCAAGAACAAGGCCCTGCGCTGCACCGACTGCCACGGCTCCAACAACCGCCTCAACTGGACAGAACTGGGCTACAGCTCCGATCCCATGCGTGACCGCAGCCAGACACGGCACAAGTAACAGCCGGCAGACATCCGCGCCAAAGCGCGGGTAACGCCAAAACAAGCCCGGCAGTTGTTCCTGAAACCAGGGGAACAGCTGTCGGGCTTTTGTTGTGGTAGAGGATACAACCGGCACTCCTCAGCAGGGAGGGCGGAAAAACCGGCTAAAGCCTCAGGGAGTTGGGGTGATGGCCTTCAAAGGTCGGGGCGACGGTGTGACAGACGGTACAGTCGTTGCCGATGGGGCGATCGTTGCCCTGATACTGCAAAGGCTGAAGGATGTCGCGTTGCCCTCCGTAGCTGTTTTGGGCCGGATACAGGGCGTGGGTGCTGCCGTGACAGGCCTGACACATCATCACCCCCATGAGATCATGACGATTGCGGAACAGCTCGTCGACGCCGGAGGTCCAGACATTAAAGGCATCTACCGATGTGCCCATGGCAAAATCCTCATGACAGGTCAGGCAGTCGGGCTGCTGCTCCCAGGCACGACGCCCGTTGATGGTAACGGAATCGGCGACCGCCCTGGATTCCAGCTGGGCGATCAGGGGCGCGGCACCATCCTTGCCCGCCCGGTCCTCCTGATGTAACAGAGCCAGGGCATGCCTGGTCATGGTGCCGTGGCAATTGCTGCAGTTCATGAAGGCACCATGATGCTCCCGGTAGAAATGGGTCGGTCCCTGTGGCCGCGCCCCGTGGCAGGCGACACAGGCCTGCTGCTCTACGCTGTCAGCGAGGAACAGGGCGTGCCAGCCATGCATGGCGGCGGAGAAGCTGAGCTGCCGGGGATCGCCCGGAGAGTCTGTCGCCGAATCCCCGTGACAGGACTTGCAGTCGGTGATCTCTCCCGTCTCGGCAGCTGCCAGCAGGGTGGTGCCGCTGATGCGGTCATGAACCTCAAGGATCTGCGCGGCGGTTTCATCACTGAGGCCGGTGATGTCGTCAACCCGCCAGCCTCCACCGTGGCAGTTCTTGCAGCCCATTTCCGTGGCCACCGGAGCCACCACCCGGGTCGTCGCCAGCACCACGCCGCTGGCGGTGTCCCTGGCGGTCACGGTGTAGGTGGGATAGGGCAGATAGCTGCCGTCATTCTGATAGGGCGGTGCCGGCAGGGCCTTGGCAAAATAGGCACCGGCATCCCGATCCACCTTCAGCTCACCGGTAACGGCCGCGCCCGGAACTCCAGCAACGGGCTGGTCGAGCTGATAGCTGAGGGTCACCCCGCTGGTGATCCGTTGCGGCGAATCCCCCCGGCGCACCAGTTGCGCCACCAGGTCATTACCCGGTGGCTGCAGCCGGAAGAACGGGTTGTCATCGACGATCTCACCCATGCCCAGCTGACTCCAGGCCAGCAGCACGTACATCTCGTTTTTGGCCGGAACCGACACCTCCAGCTCCGGACGGGCAAAGACCGGATTGCCCATGTTCAGATCCCCCCGTTGCCCTGCCACCTTCAATCCGTTGATTTCCGCAACCAGATAACGGGCCAGCGCCCAGCGCTCCTCAAGGCTGCCCAGAAAGGGGGGCATATAGGCGCTCGCGGCACCCAGCCCGGCGAGCTTGGCATCCACCCCGAAGACACTGTCATAATGACGGATCAGCGGTTTGATGTCATTGAGGGGGCCGTCCACCGCGTGACAGGCGCTGCACTGCAGAATGAACAGTTCGCGGCCACCGGCCAGCTCATTGTCCGTGCCGAGCTGCCGGTGCTGTGCCCATCTGGCGGTGGCGAGAAAACCCGCCTCTTCAATGCGCGGCACATCGGCGAGGGCGATCTGGTTGGAATACATCTGCTGATAGAGAACAAAGGGGCGTCGTCCTCCTTCGCGGAGAAACTCAAATGAGCCCAGATAGACAAAAGCAATGACCATGACGGCGACAGCACCGACCTTCTGCAGGCCGCGCGGCAGGCGCAGAGTCATGACCAGGGCGGCAACAAAGAGCAGGGGCATGAACCAGGACAGGGTGGCGACATAGGTCGCCAGTTCCGGTGATTTCTCGAAAATCATCGAGCGCGGGGCCGCGGGCAGGGCCTGGATGTACCACCAGCCCCCCGCCACCATGAGCACGAAGGGCGCCATGACCCAGAGGGCGCAGGTGCGCATCACCTTCCGGCGCAGAACATCATCCTTAAGCCAGACACCGGTGACAAAGCCGAAAACCCCGCACATGACCAGGGCCAGGCCGGTGCGAAACACCAGGGCCGGCCAGAAACTCGGGTTGAAAAAGCCGGACCAGAAATTCTGATTCTCCAGCCAGGCGCCGGGAGTCAGCATGAAACCGATGATGCCGTTGATCAGAAACAGGGACATGAAGGCGCAGAAAAAATAAAGCCAGCCCACCAGCAGATGGTTTTTGCGATCCATCTTGCCGAAGGTGTAGAAATAAATGAACAGGGCGATGATCTCCGCCAGAAAGAAGACCCACTCCGCCGCCCAGCCGAACACGAAGATATGGATCAGAGCCGAGGTGGCGCCGGGGCTGACCAGGGAGATAATCCACCAGATGCCAACGCCGGTCATGCCGCCGAAAACCATGGTCAGCAGCAGGAAAAACTTGCTGTGCTTTTTGACATAGGTCAGCAGCCCCTGATCGTTCTCCCGATAGGCTTTGCTTTCCAGCAGCACGAGGAAGGCGCCGCCGCCAACGGCAAAGTGCGCGACAAAAACATGAACCACCGCGATCAGGGCGATGAGAAAACCACCGCCGAAGGTTGTCAGTTCCCATACCGGATAGTTCATTTCGCCACCTCACCACGGCACCCCAGAGCCAGCCTGATCATGAAGCCGATGAGGACCAGTCCGCCGACAAACACCAGCAGGAAGAATATAAGGGGTGAATACTGGGTCACAACCTCAAGGTCGGACAGGCTGAAATAGGGCCGCAGGTAGGCACTGCGCACCAGGTCACGCATGATCACCATGACCGCCATCAGCACCAGAGCGACGCAGGCGGTGGCCATGACACGCTGCTTGTGTCCCAGATAGAGGACCACGGCGGTCAGCACCAGGCCGGCCACCAGCAGGAGCGTAGCCGCCAGGCTGCGCCCCATGAAGATCAGCATCACCTCGCGCGGCAGGGCCAGCAGAAACCAGATGCCGACGGGAATCTGCGCCAGAGTGGCCAGATTGAAATAGCGCAGCCCCCGGTCCACCAGAAGCGACGGTTCCACCCGGCTCTTCTGCCAGCCGAAATGACCGACAAGGGCCAGGTACAGACCGGCGATGGCAACGGCGCCGACGACAAAGTGCAGATAGCGGGGGATGAGGGTCGCATCGGCCAGGTTGAGAAGGGTCCCCTGTGCGTTGTCGAAATAGGCCAGCCAGCGCTGCGGCTGCAGCATCAGGGTCATATTGTTGGTGAACATAAAGGCGATGAGGAGCAGCAGAATCACCGCCAGCTGCACCACAAAAATACGCGGCACGCCCAGATCCTCGAACCTGAAATCGTAGAGGTAGGCGGCGTAATAGGCGAGAATCAGCATGGCGATGATGGCAAGCCACCAGACCGCCATCAGCACGCTGCTGACATAGATAAAGTGGCCGTAGAGAACCTGCAGGAACAGCAAGGGAGCGACCCCGAAATTCACCGCAAAGGCGATGGTATAGGGCCATTTATAGCTGAATTCGCGGCACAGCATCCGCCCCGGATAATCCCCCCGGAAGGAGCTGATCAGGGCAATAATGCCGCCGCCGAGCATGGCGTTCATGACCAGGAGGTGGAGGAGAAAGGTTACCAGCAGCAGGCCGTAAAACCAGCCCCAGGGAGCCGGCAGCACATCCGCTGCCGGAATCAGGAGCGCGGGATCCATGGATCACCTCCTGGGCAAAGGGTGTTTTCAGAAAATGGACCAGGAATTCTCTGTCGATGAAAGTAGCACAGAAAATGTGTGTTTACAATGTGTGTCGTTCATCGATTTTTTGCTGCCCGATTGTGTTCGGAAGGGCATTGAAACGCGTACGACACGGGACGTTGTTGCTCTCAGAAGCGGAAGGAGAGGCTGCTGATGACATGGAAAAAACGATCTTCATCGTCGAGGGTTTCCTGACCGGCCGTCACCTGCACCACCCAGTGCCACTGCGACCCGATGCTCGTCAGAAAAAGGACCTGCCCCTGATGAAGCAGGGACTGTTCTTCTGAAGCGTGTTCCAGCTGGTATTCCGCCTCAATCTGAATGCGACGGGTCAGCTGGTGCTGCCAGTTGGCGGTGAGATTGGTGACAAGCTCTTCCTCTTCGGTGAAATAGCCGCTGCCCAGGGCCAGACTCAGGTGCGGCCGGGCCTGCCAGATCAGCTGCACATTGGGGTTCCACTGATTGGGGCGCAAGCTGCCGTAACTCTCGTGATACAGACTGACGACGGATTCCAGCACTGGCGTCAGAGCGTGCCCCCAGCTCATGCCGACCAGGGTCTGTGCCTCGATATTCAGGGCGGCGCGGCCGCTGTCCAGGTCGTACACCGGATCCGGATCGCGTTCACGGACATAGCTGACATCCAGCCGGTTGCGCTGACCGTGCCAGCTGAATCGGGCGTAGCCGGTGAGCAGCTCGTCGTTGTCTCCCAGGGGGTAGAAACTGCTGCCACTGCGGGCGAAGGACTCATAACGCAGCTGAACATCGCTCCGCATGGCCGGGCTGAAATCTTTTTGATACTGGACATAAACGCCTTGCCGCCGGAGCTGAAAATCATAATCCCTGTAGATCAGACTATATTGGCGGATATTGCCGCGCAGCACGCCGACGGCCAGGTGGGAATCGGCATCCAGATCCCGACCGGCATGCAGCGTTAACGTCTGCTCCTGCCAGCGGTAGATATGCCGTTCAAGGGCGGGCAGATATTCCTTCTCCTGGTTCCAGTTGTAATGCAACCGGACTAGCCAGTTATCGCCAGGCGCCCTGGCGGAAGGTGATGCCAGGGGCGCAAGAGGCTGATTGTTCTCTGAAAAATCGTCAGCGACCGCAG
>CALFFB010000078.1 GCA_937958075.1 uncultured Geobacteraceae bacterium
ATCGTCTCCTCGTCGTCTCTGCAGTCGAGCAAGTGGCAGCAGCTGGTCTGTGAAGAGTTGAAAAATATCGAGGTTGAAATGGAGGCGAGGCTGGCAACCCTGTCACTGCGGGTGCGTGATATTCTCAACTTTCAGGTTGGCGATGTCGTCGAACTGAATGTCAAGCCCGAAACCCCGTTAAAGATTATGATTGAAGGACGTCCCAAGTTCACCGGCCTGGTTGGTGTCAGGGGCAATAAAAAGGCCGTGAAGATTGCGGAACGGATAGCCACCGGAGGAGAGCAATGAGTCAAGAAACCGACAGCCAATCAACGAAAGCATCGACGGAGCCTCTGCGCGAGCGTGGCATCGACCTGCTGCTTGATATCCCCCTCGAGGTAGCGGTCGAGGTCGGCCGCTCCCGGATTCTGGTGCGGGACCTGCTGCAACTGCAGGAAGGGTCGATGATCGAACTGGACAAGCTTGCCGGTGAGCCCCTCGATCTCTACGTCAACTCCCGGCTGATTGCGCGCGGTGAAGCGGTGGTCGTCAATGAAAAGTTCGGCCTGCGGTTGACGGATGTTGTCAGCCCCTCCGAGCGGATCGAAAACCTGGGTTAGGTCATGCGTGTTCTGGCAGTGATTATGCTGCTGCTGGTGCTGCCGGCAAACGTGGCGGCCCAGTCGACGGTGGAGGCGAATTTCTGGATGGCTGCTCTGAAAATGGTGGCCGCCCTTGCCGTTATCTGTGGCCTGCTGCTGCTGTTTCTGGCCGCAAGCCGCAGGGGGTTCGGTTTTCTGCCAAAGAAAAAAACAGATATAATACAGATCCTGGAAACCCGTCCTTTGGGTGGACGCAAGTTTCTTTGTATTGTCAGGGTGCGCGGCGAGGAAATGCTGTTGGGCATGACCCATGACCGGATTGAAAATCTGGGTCGCATCGCACCGGCTGACCAGACTTTTGACAACAATCTGCGACGGGCGCAAGACGCAGGAGAGACAAAACCATGACATGGCGAACACTTGTGTCGGTCGGACTATTGGTGCTGCTTCCGGCGAGCCTCTGGGCGCAGACAGGGCTGCCGACCCTGACTCTGGGTATTGGTGAGGCCAATGATCCGGCGGAGGTGTCAACGGCCATTCAGGTGCTGCTGGTGTTGACCATTCTGTCGGTTGCGCCGGCGATCCTGCTCATGACAACGGCTTTTACGCGGATTGTCATCGTACTGTCCTTCGTGCGTCAGGCCATCGGCACTCAGCAGGCGCCGTCCAACCAGATTGTCGTCGGTCTGGCCCTGTTTCTGACCTTTTTTATCATGGCGCCGGTCTTCAGTCAGATCAATCAGGAGGCTCTGCAGCCCTACCTGAATGAAGAAATTTCCCAGGATGACGCCCTGGAGCTGGCCATGGAGCCCATGCGCCAGTTCATGTTTTCCCAGGTCGGAGAGAAGGATCTGCAGCTGCTGGTCGATATCTCCGGCGCCGAGCAGCCGGAAGCCCGCGAGGATATCTCCATGCTGACCCTGATTCCGGCATTTATGCTGTCGGAGTTGAAACGGGCGTTTCAGATGGGTTTTCTGCTGTTTGTCCCCTTTTTGATGATCGACATGATTGTCGCCTCCATTCTCATGGCTATGGGGATGATGATGCTGCCGCCGATTATTGTGTCACTGCCCTTCAAGATCCTGCTCTTTGTCCTGGTGGACGGCTGGTCGTTGGTGGTGGGTTCACTGATGCAGAGCTTCGGCTAGTTGCCGAGAAAAAAACTGCCTGTCGGAAGGAATCACCCTGCGGGGGGAGAAAGGCCTGTTATGACCCCTGAATTTGTTGTCAGTATCGGTCGCGAAGCCATTGAAACGACACTCATGTGTGCCGGCCCCATGCTGATCGCGGCCCTGGGTATCGGTCTGATCATCAGTATCTTTCAGGCCGCCACCCAGATCAACGAACAGACCATGACCTTTATTCCGAAAATCGTCGGAGTCTTTGTCTCCCTGTTGATCTTCGCTCCCTGGATTCTTCAGAAAAGCACTGCGTTTCTGATTTCCATCTTCAACCATCTGCCCAATATCACTCCGTAGGGCATCTATGGAACTCCCGGTTTTAACATTGCCGCTGGTTCAGGGGTTTCTTATCTGTCTGGCGCGGATTGCGGCAATGTTCGCATCGATTCCGGTGTTCAGCGGTGGCCAGATCCCCCCGCAGATGCGTATCGGTCTGGCGGTTCTTTTTACCCTGCTGACCTACCCGGTGGTTCAGCATCTGTTACCGACGCAAGGGCTGAACTTTATTGACATGGCCCTGCTTGTCTGCTTTGAGATTATCCTCGGACTCCTGGTCGGTTTTCTGGCCCAATTGATTTTTCTGGCGGCGGAGTTCTCCGGATCCATCATCGGTTATCAGATGGGTTTTGCCGCGGCCAATGTCTTTGACCCGACAACCCAGCAGCAGGTCGCCCTGATCTCCCAGTTTCAGGGGATTTTCGCCATTCTGCTGTTTCTGTCCCTGAACGTTCACCATCTGTTTCTTGAAGCTTTAGTGGCCTCTTTTACCCTGCTTCCCCCCGGCAGCCTCGATTTGACCGGCGGCGCTATCCCCATGGTGGTGGAACTGGCGAACCATGCCCTGGTGCTGAGTATCCGTCTGGTCGCCCCGATTCTGGTGCTGCTGATCCTGTCGACCCTGACCCTTGGTTTCATGTCGCGGGTGTTTCCTCAACTGAATGTTTTTCTGCTGTCGTTCCCGCTGAATATCGGTATCTGTTTTCTCGTCATGGGACTGACTCTGGGGATTTTTGCCGGTATTCTGCAGGGGGAATTTTCGGCGCTGACGGAACGGTTCTTGCGACTCTTTAACGAGTTGGGAGCAACCTGAGCAGTAGCCGACAGGCTGGAGAGCGATCATGGCAGAAGAGTCCGGACAGGAACGGACAGAAACGGCGACAGCCAAACGCCGGCAGGACTTTCGGGAGAAGGGGCAGGTAGCTCAAAGCAAGGAGGTAGCCACCGCTGCTCTCTTTGTCCTGTCGCTGCTGCTATGGTTCTTTTACGCGCGCACTTTCTGGCAGCACCTTGAACAGATCTATCGGGACGCGCTGCTCAGGTTGGCGGATTTTCAGGTCACGGCACCCCAGGTTGTGGCTCTGGCCTGGGATATGGGCGCGGTCATGGCCAAGTTGTTGTGGCCCATCTTCCTGTTGTCGCTGATCGTCGGTTTTTTTGCCTCCTTTCTGCAGGTCGGTCCCCTCTTTTCGACCAAAGTGTTCAAGCCGGACATCAACAAATTCAATCCCATCAAGGGGATGGCAAAGTTCGTTTCCAAACGCTCGGCCGTCGAACTGGTCAAATCCCTGTGTAAAATCGCGCTTATTGCCTACGTTGCCTATCTCACCGTTGCCAATGAATTTGAAGCCGCTTTGCATTTGAGTCTCCTCGATCTTAATCAGACGATGGTGTTTCTGGCCAAGGTCGCTTTTCTGGTGATGGCCAAAACCTGTGTCATCATGATTGTGCTGGCGGTCATCGATTTTTCATTTTCGCGCTACGAGATGGAGCAGAAGATGAAAATGACCAAGCAGGAAATCAAGGAGGAATTCAAGGAAACCGAAGGCGATCCGCTGCTGAAATCCCGTGTTCGCGCCATGCAGCAGGAAATGGCGCGCAAGCGGATGATGGCGGAAGTCCCCAAGGCCGATGTCATTATAACCAACCCGACCCACCTTTCTGTTGCCATCAGTTATCAGCGTGACGCCATGGACGCACCGCAGATTATTGCCAAGGGCGCTGATCATCTGGCCTTCAAAATTCGCGAAATCGGTCGCGAACACAAAATTCCTATCATCGAAAACAAGCCACTGGCACGCGCTTTGTACAAGCAGGAGGTGGGTGAGCAGATTCCGGAGGAACTGTTTACAGCAGTGGCTGAAATTCTCGCCTACGTTTATCGTTTAAAGAAAAGCAACTAGCCGGTTTTACAAGAAATATCGTTCAAGCGGGGTCAGGCTTCAGGCTGTCGGTAATTTGACGGACTGCTGTCAGAATCCGGACTTTTCAGGAGCATGATATGGAATCAGTAAAAAACTTTGGTTACTGGCGCGAATTGCTGCTGCGCAGTGATGTCACGATAGCCTTCGGGCTGGTGCTGATCCTGCTTTTGATGATTCTGCCGATTCCTCCGATCCTGCTTGATATTTTCCTGTCCATGAACATCACCGTGGCGTTACTGATTCTGATCACCGCCCTCTATACCTCCCGCGCCCTTGATTTCGCCATCTTTCCCAGCGTGCTGCTGGTGACAACCCTGTTCCGGCTGTCCCTCAATGTGGCTTCGACCCGTCTGATTCTGCTGCGTGGGGACGAGGGTCCAGGTGCCGCCGGCAGCGTCATCCAATCCTTCGGCCAGTTTGTGGTCGGCGGTAATTATGTGGTCGGCATTGTTATTTTTACCATCCTGGTGATTATCAATTTTATGGTTATTACCAAGGGCGCGGGCCGGGTCGCGGAAGTGTCCGCCCGTTTTACCCTGGACGCTATGCCGGGCAAACAGATGGCCATTGACGCGGATCTGAACGCCGGACTGATATCCGACGAAGAAGCCCGGTCACGACGCAAGGAGATCGCCTCGGAGTCCGATTTCTTCGGGGCCATGGATGGTGCCAGCAAGTTTGTCAAGGGGGATGCCATAGCCGGCATCATCATTACCCTGATTAACATCTGTGCCGGGATCGTTATTGGTGTCATGCAAAAAGGGATGCCGGTGGCCGACGCCGCTTCCAACTATACAATTCTGACCGTCGGCGACGGACTGGTCGGTCAGATTCCGGCGCTGATTATCTCCACCGGCGCCGGGATCATGGTCACCCGTACTGCCGGAGACGAAGATTTCGGCACCGAGATGAAGCGCCAGTTCAGCGTTCATCCCCGCGCCCTCTGGGTGGTTTCCGCCATCCTCTTTGCCTTTGCCCTGATTCCGGGCCTGCCCAAGATTCCCTTCTTTATTCTGTCCCTGGCCATGGCGGCGGTGGCCTGGAAGGTCAACAAGGGGCAGACCAGGGCATTGGTCGAGGAGGAGACCAGTGAAGCGGCTCCACCGAAACAAATTGAAGAGGAAAACTACGAACAGATGCTGTCGGTGGATCTGCTGGAGATGGAGGTTGGTTACGGGCTGATTCCGCTGGTCGATACAGCCCAGAATGGAGAACTGCTGCCGCGTATTAAGTCCATCCGGCGTCAGTTCACTCTGGACATGGGCTTTATCGTCCCGCCGGTCCACATCAAGGACAATCTGCAACTCAAGCCCAACGAGTACGCCATTATTCTCAAGGGTGTCAAAATTGGTGGCGGGGAACTGCTGCCGGGTCATTATCTTGCCATGAATCCGGGAACCGCGACGGAAGTCATCAAAGGCATTGAAACCATCGAGCCGGCGTTCAAGCTGCCTGCCGTCTGGATCTCCGAAGATAAAAAAGAACGGGCGCAGATCGCCGGTTATACCGTTGTCGATAATACGACCGTGGTGGCGACCCATTTGAGCGAGCTGATCAAGAGCCATGGTTACGAGTTGCTGGGGCGCCAGGAAACCCAGAACCTGCTCGATAACCTGGCCCAACAGTATCCGAAGCTGGTGGAGGAGCTGGTTCCCAACCTGCTCAGCCTCGGCATTATCATGCGGGTGTTGCAGAACCTGCTGCGGGAAGGGGTTTCCATCAGGGATTTGCGAACTATTTTAGAAACTCTGGCAGATTGGGCACCAGTTGTGCAAGACCCTGATCAACTCACCGAGCATGTCCGGGCGGTGATGGCACGATCAATCAGTAACAACTACAGTGATGATGGACAGGTGCTGGAAGTGATGACTTTTGACCGTCATGTCGAAAACAAGATCCAGGAAGCCCTGCAGCACACCAATCAGGGGACTTACCTGGCGCTGGAACCGGGTTTCGCCCAGGCACTGATCAACAGCCTGAGCAAAACCCTGCAGAATATCGCCGGCAGTACACCGGTGCTGTTGTGCACGCCGGCCATTCGACTGCATGTCAAAAGGTTGACGGAACGCTACCTGCCGGGCTTGGCAATTATTTCCCACAATGAGATCGCACCTCATTTGAAAGTGCGGTCGATAGGAACGGTGACTGTCGATGTTAATTAGAAAATTTGAAGCAGACACAATGGCCGCAGCATTGCAAAAAGTCAAAGACACCCTGGGCTCTGATGCACTGGTTCTGTCGACCCGGACTCTCGGCAAAAAAGGGTTGGGCGTCCTCGGCCGGCAGACCATCGAGATTACCGCCGCCATTGAATCACCGGCTCTGAAGTCGTCATCGAAGACAGCAGCCAAAAAAACGGAGCGGCCACAGTCCTACACCTCCGTTGGTCGGTCGGCGGTGAGCAGCCGCAGCAACCGGGTGGAGACTCTGGATGACGAGGTGGTCACTCTCTCGCGCAAAACCCCGGCCCAAGAGAACTCCGCAGCGCCCGCACCGGCGGTAGCCGCTGCTCCGGCACCAGCGTCACGGCAGCTCGAAGATGAGGTCAAGCAGCTGCGTGCCCAGCTCGAATCGCAAAGCATCAGCCAGCTGCAGAGTGAAATTGAGCAGCTCAAAGAGCTGATGAACCAGCTGACCAGGGCGCAACAGGAACAGCGTCCGGTAGCGGCAGCAGCTACTTCCGCCGAGGTGCCCCGGGTGCAGTTGTCGCCGGTCCGTTCCCGCAAAAGAGAGCAGGACGAATCGCCCCTGGAAGGGTTGATGACCATTCTTCAGGAGCGCGGCATCGACGCTGAGGCCGCGGCGACCATCGCCCGCTATGCGGCTCCGCGCATGACCCAGCAGCAGCGCATCGATCCTGACCTGCAGCGCGCTTTCCTCAGCACCACCCTGGCCGGCCTGGTCCAGACCAGCGGTCCCTTGTGGTCACCGGGGGACGGGCAGAAAAAAGTTGCATTGATCGGCGCCACCGGTGTCGGTAAAACCACGACCATCGCCAAGCTGGCGGCCCGGGCGATGAGTGAAAGCGGAGCCCGGGTGGCGCTGGTGACGATTGATACCTACCGCATTGCCGCGGTGGAGCAACTCAAGGTGTACGGTGAAATCATGGGGATCCCGGTAGATGTGGTGTTTTCTCCGGAGCAGTTGCAGGAGACCTTCCGCAAGCATCATGACAAGGATCTGATCCTCATCGACACCGCCGGGCGCAGCCCCAAGGACAGCGCCCGCATTGATGAGCTCAACAGCTTTCTCGGCCGGGACAGCGGCGTGGAAAACTGCCTGGTCCTGGCCGCGCCGACGGCTGATGCCCTGCAGCAGAAAAGTTTCGATGCTTTCAGTCGACTGCCCCTGTCCCGACTGATCTTTACCAAGCTCGATGAAGCGGATCAGTGTGGCAGCCTGATCAATCTGCCCCTGCGCAACAACATCGGGATCGGCTGTCTGACCAATGGTCAGCGGGTGCCTGAGGATCTGTTGGCTGCCGATCCGCAACTGGTGGCCGAACTGGTCATGGGCCTTGATAACGAATCACGGAGGATTGCGATATGACAAGCGGCACCGACCAGGCGAACACCCTGCGCAGCATGCGTGAGCAGCAACCGGCACCGGAAGCTGCTGCCGGTCGCGAAGGAGCACCCACGGCGACCAGGGTTCTGTCCATTACCAGCGGCAAGGGCGGGGTCGGCAAAACCGCCGTGGTTTCCAACGTTGCCGTGAGTCTGGCCAAAAGCGGGAAAAAGGTTCTGATTATTGATGCCGACCTGGGTCTGGCCAATGTCGATGTGGTCATGGGGATCTCCCCTCCCTATAACCTCAACCACTTTTTTAACGGTGAACGCTCCCTGGAAGAGATCATGGTGGAAGGGCCCCACGGCCTGAAAATTCTGCCGGCCGGCTCCGGGGTGCAGCAGTTCACCCGCCTGGACGGGCAATTGAAGATGCGCCTGATCGATGCTCTGGACGCCCTCGACGAGCACTTTGATGTGGTGCTCATCGATACCGAAGCGGGAATCTCCGACAATGTCACCTATTTCAATGTCGCGGCCCAGGATATCCTGGTGGTAACGACACCGGAGCCGACGGCGATTACCGATGCCTATGCCCTGATGAAACTGCTGTCGACCCAGTATCACCAGAAGCGTTTTCTGCTGGCGGTGAACTCGGTCAGAAACTCCGATGAAGGTCTTGATGTCTTTGAAAAACTGACCATGGTCTCGGGTCGGTATCTTGACATCTTTATCGATTATGTCGGCTGTATCCCCTTCGACCGCAAGATGCACGATTCGGTGCGCCGGCAACAGGTGATGATCGACCTGTATCCCGACAGCAAGGCGGCCAAAGCCTTTTCTGAACTGGCCGAGACCCTGGTGGAAACACCACAGAACACCCAGGCCCAGGGAACCCTGCAATTTTTCTGGAAACAGTTTCTCGGAGTCGGTGTGGAGGCAAGCTGATGGTTTATAACAACAGTGGATATGGTCCCCCCGGGCCGGCGGAACGCGAAAAGATGATCGAATCTCACCTGAGTCTGGTTGATTATCTGGTGGACCGGATGATGACCCAGGTCCCTTCCTTCGTCAATCGTGATGATATCCGCAGCGCCGCCCTGCTTGGGTTGATGGATGCGGCCAACCGTTTCGACCCGCGGCGCGGAGTACTGTTCAAGACCTTTGCCGAACGCCGGATTCGCGGTTCGGTATTTGACGAGGTGCGGCGTATGGACTGGTTTTCGCGCACCCTGCGGGAAAAACAATCGCGTCTGGGGCGGACTATTGACGAGCTGGGCAAGCGCCTGGGGCGTATCCCTGAAGACGAAGAGGTGGCTGCCGCTCTGGAAATGAACCTCGAGGAATATCACGAATTGCAGTTCCAGGTCAGTCAGTTGGGTTATGTCAGCCTGGACGAGCAGATGGATCGGGATGAGGAGGGGGGTAAAACCTGGGTCGAAAACCTGGAGGATACCATCCAGGTCAATGTTCACGAGCGTATGGAAGCTGATGAATTGACCCAGGAACTGGCCGGCTACCTGAAGCAGTTGTCGGAAAAGGAGAGGCTGGTCATCTCTCTTATTTACTACGAGGAGCTGTCCCAGAAGGAGGTTGCGGAGGTTCTTGAATTGACCGAGGGGCGTATCTCCCAGTT